>JAYVGW010000398.1:0-6867 GCA_043771735.1 Methyloglobulus sp. | reverse complement strand
CTGGTGCTGACTGGATTTGAGAGGGTTAAAAAATCGTTACTATAGTCGTAGGTGTTGACAACTATAGTCGTAGGTGTTGACAAAAAAAAAAAAAAAAATCGCTACAGGCCACGCTAGACATGGCCTGTAGCGAAATGGCATTTTTCCGCTCTATAAGCTTCTAAAAGCTTCTAATCTTTTTTAAAAAAACGCCGCGTAGCGGCTCCCTTGTTTGAGCCGTAGCGTAGCGGAGGTGAGGTCAAAATAAACCAGAAGCGATAGCGACTTCCTTGCATTCTGTCCTATGTGGATTGGTTGATCTGGGAGCGGAGCGCGTTTTAAGCGTCGATATGCTTGCGGATAAGGTCTATAGCCGTTATGACGAGGAAATCACCGTGGACACCCTCAAGCACCGCAGGAAGGCCATTACAGTGGCTGCCGAGGAAATTAACAGGCTTGTGTATTGGTCATGCTCAGTTGCTGGGAAAGGGGGTAATGCGGCTATCAAGATTAAGCGTAAAAAGCACGGCCAGGTATCGGGATAACACGCCCATTCTATCGGGATAACACGCCCATTTTCAGATTTTAAAACACCATTCAAAGCCACGCCAGACATGGCTTTCAGCGTTTCGCTATTTTTCCTACCTAGATATTATCTATATAATATCTAGGTGTATTTTATTTTTTTTAAAAAAAAATAAATAGAAAACGCCGCGTAGCGGCTCCTTTGTTTGAGCTGTAGCGTAGCGGAAGCGAGTATCTAAAAATCAAGAGCGATAGCGACTTCCTTATCCTGAAAACAATTCGGTATGAAACGAATTGGGCAGTAGGAAAAAGAGTATTTTCTATTCACCATCAAACTTACAAACAGAGAAAGCGGCATAGAGACGGAAAATGACATTAACTCGTAGCTTCAAAGAAACCGTGATAGCCCGTATCGAGCGTGATGAAGGTTCCGTGATGCGTTACTATGCGAAGGGATTGAATGCCTGTTGTCAGGTGACGTGGATACCGGCAAAGCTGTTTTGCGCGATCATATCCTTACATTGACTTGTCCTTAATTATGTAATAACGTGTTATTACATAATTAAGGATTTAGGAGTAAAACATGGCAATCACATTCAATACACGCCAATTTCAGGCAGGAAACTCACAGGCAGTGCGGTTGCCCGCTGATATTGCTTTCCCGCCAAAAACGGAGCTTGTCGTGACTCGTGAGGGAGAAAAAATCATTATTCAGCCGCTTGAGAAAACAATGGAGGATATTCCGCTCTTGTTTGCCGCGTTGAAACAGTGTGTTATTGGGGGGACGTTGACTCGTCCAGAGTTCATCGAGGCTGAAAGAAACTGGAACAAGGAATGATTAAATATATGCTTGATACCAATATCTGCATTTACCTGATGAATGAGCAACCAGAGGCGGTAATTGCTAGGTTTAAGCGGTGTAGGAAGGGTGAGGTAGTTATTAGTTCAATAACTTGGGCGGAATTATCATGTGGGTTGAACGTCCATAACGATGAAGCGCAATTTGAAGCAATCTTGAGCGTGATTAAAGTAATGCCATTTGAAATTAAAGCCGCTTCTATTTTTGGCGAGCTGTCACAGAAGTTTCCAAATAGAAAAAGTAGTTTTGATAGGATGATAGCCGCACATGCAATTTCATTAGGTATTGTTCTAGTGACGAATAATGTTTCTGATTTTGAGCTATACGGAATGGATGTTGAGAATTGGACTGCCTAAATAGCAATTTACTTTACCAATATCCCCTGATAATATAAATAATAAGCAAGCCGACCCTACGGGGGAACAAACTTCGTTTATTCCCCCGTAGGCGACTTGCAAAGGGCTTCGCCCCTTGACCCCACCCTGCGGGGCTTGGGCGGTAGGAAAAAGAATATTTTTTTGGAATTTTTTATGGAAAAAACAAATAAAGATAAGTGGATAAAAGTGCGAATTAATCCAATTCAGCGCGAATACTGGCACAGCAAAGCCGCTGAGTCTGGCCGTACTTTATCCGATTTAATTCGTGAATCGTTGGAGCGGGTTAGATCATGGACACCGGAAAATAAGGATGTTGAAAATGAACGATTAAGACATCTTGCCAAAATTGGAGCAAATTTAAACCAGATTGCAAAATGGGCTAATACCTATAAATCGGCAGCAGAATCAGCCGAGGTTATTTCACACCTAATTTCTATCGAAGAAGAAATAATAAAAAAGAAAAATATCCTTTTCCCTACCGCCCAATCAGCCGACACCAAGACAATTTATGATGATTAAGTTTTTGAATCGCGGGAAAGGGAGCGGGAAAGGCGCAGTCGATTACGTGATGAGCGATAAAGATCACACAAAAAAAACACGACCAAACCCCCCGATCGTTTTGCGCGGCAACCCAGTTTTGACAGGCGAACTCGCCGACTCATTGAGTTTTGAGAATAAGTACAGATCAGCCGTTATTGCTTGGCATCCTGACGACAAACCTACTTTGGCGCAAATTAATGAGGCCGTTGACGCATTTGAGCGCCTTGCGTTTTCTGGCTTGGAGCGAGATCAATACGATTTTACTGCCGTTTTGCATGAAGAGGATGACGACAAGCATCATGTTCACATCATCATACCGAGGGTAGAGCTAACAACCGGAAAGTCATTTAACCCATCCCCACCAGGTTGGCAAAAGCATTATGATCCCTTGCGCGATTTGCTCAATGAGAAATATGGTTGGGTAAGCCCCGACATTGAGCGGTTTCCCGAAAACGCCAAAACAACCCAGTTAGGATCGGATGCTTTATTCAAGGGAGCGCGGCTTGAATCAAAAGAATTAATTAATGAATATATTATTGGAAAAATAAAAAACGGAAAAATTTCAAATCGAGAAGATATTATTAATTCATTAAAAGAACTAGGGCTTTCTATTCCAAGACAAGGAAAAGATTATATTACTATTTGTGGTGAAGATAACAAAAGACTTAGATTAAAAGGAGCATTTTATGACGAAAATTTTAGAGCTGAGAGAGCAACTAAAGAAGAACATATCGGAAAAGGCGGAAGAGAACCAGAGGATACTGGAGAACGAATTAAAGAGCTTGATCGAAGGCTTGAAGAAATACTCAATAACCGAGCTGAATACAATAGAAACCGTTATAAGCCAAAAAATGAATACAGTAATAAAATCGATGGATTCGATAGAGAACAAGGTTGTGAAGCACAACCAGAAGATCAATCAATCATTGATGAAAGTATGGATTATGCCGACATTAATCGGCCTTGCCCTCTTTCTTGGCATCTCAATAGGCAGTTGGGGGCTAATGCAGTGGACATCAAACCAAATACTAGAAAACATCAAGAAAATCAACAATCAAGAGATAACGCTTTCAATTTTGGAGAAGAAAAGTGGAAAAATAAACCTGAATTATTGTGGGAATGGGAAGACGAAATTACCTTGCGTCCAGATCAACGAAGACGCGCCAGCCTATCCGAATGGATACAGAATTTTACAGACGAAATAAGAGGAATTTATGACAGAACTAGAGCAGAAACTGACAGGCGCATTGAGCAAATTATCAAATCAATTCGAGCAGGAGCAGAGGCGGCAGCGGAATCAAATAGAGAACTTGACAAAGCAAGTCGATCACTTGAACGTGCAACTGGAAGTATTAACGAATGCAATAAAAGAATGGAGTTAATAAAAATGAATAGTCCTGATGAATTAGAACGATTTAAAACAAATATTAATCTTGTTGAGTATGTTTCGAGTAAAGGCTATGAACTTAATAAGCGAGAATCATCTGGGAATTCAAAGATTATGGAGAAAGCCGGAGACAAGATTATCGTAGCAACGGATAAGGACGGACACGGCATTTACTTTTCGGTTCGTGACGATAATGATAATGGCTCTATTGTTGATTTTATTAAAAACCGCCAAAATCTTAGCTTAGGCCATATTAGAAAAGAGCTTAGAAACTTTTCAGGATTGCCCCAACATGAAATAAAAAATAAATCCTTATCAAGACCAGTCGTCACGTCAAAAGATATTCAAAAAGTTCTTATTGCTTACAGCAAAACGTTTTCAGCAATACCGAGTTATTTGATCGACAAACGCTGCATTGATGACAAAACCATCAAAGACCCGCGTTTTTCATCGGTTATTAGGGTTGATTACAACAAAAACGCGGTATTCCCGCATTATGACCTTAATGGCCTATGCGGTTACGAGCTAAAAAATAACGAATTTACCGGATTTGCAAGTGGGGGTACAAAGGGTATCTGGTGTTCGTCCAATATTTCCAGCGCGAAAACCATCGTCTTTTGCGAAAGTGCCATTGATGCGCTGTCTCACGCCCAGCTTAAATACAATCCAGATGCGGCCTATACCAGCATAGGTGGCAGCATGAGTCCCGAACAACACGAGCTTATAAAGATTGTGTTCAAAAAAGCCGCAGATCGTGGGGCGAATATTGTCCTTGCTTTCGACAATGATGAAAACGGGGAAAAACTGGCCGAACAGATGGCGGCCTGGGCGAAAGATATTGTTGTTGACTATCATATAGATATGCCAAAACTGGTAAAAGATTGGAACAAAGTTCTTCAGGATCAAAATAACGGGAATATGCCCTTGACAATGTGATTCACAATGACTATAATATAATTATATTAAATCACAATTGGAGTAAACAACATGGCAACGACACCTGAAGAAAAACAAGCGGCGAACGAAAGACAGAAGAAGAGACAGGAAAAATTGAAGTCCGCAATCAGGGAGTTGGAAGTTTTGGAGTTTGATTGTCGAGCGGCAACGAGGATTTTGGATCAAGTCATTACTGGACTTAGTACCGTTGCCGTATCCGACCCAAACCAAAAAGTTTTAGTTTCGGCGATCGCACAGATTGAAAGCGCAAAACTTATGATTTCAGTTAAAGCATCTTAATCAACAGGTTCGCCTCGAAGCCGATCTTCACACCGACTTCGAGACTTCCACAACATAACCAACGCAGGAAAAATTATGGCAATTGATTATACAAAAAAATTCGAGTTTATTGACATTGGCGATTGTTTTGAGAACAAACCACAAGAATTGGATTTTGTTCTTCCAGGCTTTTTGGCCGGAACGGTTGGGGGATTGGTAAGCCCAGGTGGTGCGGGGAAATCAACCTTTGCTTTACTTGCGGCGGCAGCTATTGCCGATTCTGTTGCGGGTGCTGATCTTTTAGAGCTTGATTTAGAAAATCATGGTCGTGTTGTATTTTTGGCGGGTGAAGACCCCGCATTGGCGGTAAGGCACAGACTTTTCAATCTTGGTAGCCATTTGAACCCCAGCCAACGGTCATTCATAAAAGACAATCTACATATAGCACCTTGCCTTGGGAAAGGCGTTGATATTCATGATAAAGAATGGGCGGAAAGGATTGAAGAACAGGCGGAGGGAACGCGATTGATGATTATCGACACGCTTACCCGCTTTCATTCCCTTGATGAAAACAAAGCCAAGGACGCAAAGGAAATAATGTGTTCGCTTGAATCAATTGCCGATAAAACGGGATGTTCGATACTTTATCTCCATCACGTCAACAAAGCTTCGGCAACCAATGGCATGGCTGATTTACAGCAAGCGGCTAGGGGTAGTTCGGTTTTTGTCGATAATGCCCGTTGGTTGTCGTTTGTTGCCTGTATGACGAAGGACGAATCTAAGCTGTATGGGATAGAGGAAGATTGCCGGCCACTGTATTTGCGCTGGAACATATCAAAGCAAAATTACAGCTCACCTCAAGAAGATACTTGGTATAAGCGGCTTAAAGGCGGGATTTTGAAAAAAGTGGAGCTTACTAAAGTTGAAAGAAAAACCAGAGACAGCAAAAGAGGCGATAACGATGCACCATATTAAGCCGTCATTTGCAAAAATCGATCCAGCTCACTTGATGGATGGCCTGTTTGTTCCGACAAATGGGAAAAAACGTGGCCGTCTTTATGTTGCGCCCCGCCGTTTTGGTGATACAAGGATAAGCTTCCAAGGATTTGAGCAGCTTGGAGCCGAGGATCAATCCGTTTTGTTGGCTGTAATGGCGCAACTTGGAATTGACGGGTTAACAATATCGAATAACCCAGGTGGCCCTATTTCTTTATTTTTACGGCAAGAATTAGAGATGAAGGGCAGCGATACAGATGCAAATCTTAGAACAAAGAAAACTACGCTTAGAAGCATTTTGATTGATGCTGGGTACGATCCATACCGAGGAACATCAGATATAACCGCATCATTGAACAGATTAGGAAATGCCCAAATTAGAGAACAGAAAGATAAGGGGTGGGATAGGAGATGCAATTTATTGTCAACCTCATTCAATAAAGAAACTGACGAATTGCATGTTGCAGTCAACCCAAGACTTGCCGGTTCTGTTTTCGGGGGGCAGCACGTAAAAATTAGTTTGTATGAGCGCAATACGCTAAAGACCGAAGCGGCAAAAATATTGCATTCCTGGCTGTGTTCTAACATACGACTGGGTAAAGCATTGGGTAATGGAAATGGGGCGCATATAGACACTCTTGTGCCGCATGTCTGGGGGATTGGTACAGAATCAGAATCGAGACAAGTCCAAAGTAAGCGCAGATGTATTTTGCGTGATGCTCTTGATGAAATTCGTGACAGCAGCAAAGTTTTGCATGATGGCTATGGCTGGTCTATTGACCAGACAAGCAGTGGGTTAGCTATTGTATCAAGACCAAAAGAACTTCCTTGGCTCGAAAAAGCCGCCGACGGACTCACCCCAGGGCAACTCGATGATGCCATGAAAGAGCCTGGTGCTGACTGGATTTGAGAGGGTTAAAAAATCGTTACTATAGTCGTAGGTGTTGACAACTATAGTCGTAGGTGTTGACAAAAAAAAAAAAAAAAAT
>JAYVGW010000397.1:0-3075 GCA_043771735.1 Methyloglobulus sp. | reverse complement strand
AGCATCCGATGCTCGCCTTCCGTGCCTTTGCTGGCTTTTTGTGGCGCACGGTTGACGCTGCTCTTGAAGCGGGTGTTGCCCAGGCCGTGAAAACCGCCTTTGGCTACCAGCAGGGTTTCACCCACTTTGGTCAAATCACCGATTAACTCACCGGTATCGGCATCGGATACCAGTGTGCCTAGCGGAACAGGCACGTAACAATCTTCACCTTTTTTGCCGGTACAGTTACGACCCATGCCGTTTTGACCGCGCTCCGCCCGATGCACGGTATGAAAACGAAAATCCGCCAGGGTATTGACGTTTTCAACAGAAATCAGATAGACGCTGCCGCCGTCACCGCCGTCGCCACCGTCTGGGCCACCCATGGGGATATATTTTTCGCGCCGAAAACCGATGGCACCATTGCCACCATCCCCGGCTTCTACACGAACGACTACTTCATCAACAAACTTCATAATTCACAGTGTGGTATCCAACCCGCTAAAACAAAAAAAGCCCCGTCACTTGATGAGCGGAGCTTTTTGCAAACAGAATCTGTTGCCAACAACGCAACAGAGGATGTGCTATGCAGCCACGATACTAACAAATTTGCGGCTTTTTGGACCTTTTACTTCAAAAACGACTTTGCCATCTGAGGTTGCAAATAAGGTATGGTCTTTGCCACAACCCACATTGACGCCAGGATGAAAATGAGTTCCGCGCTGACGGACAATAATGTTGCCCGCTATGACGTTTTCGCCACCATAACGCTTCACGCCTAATCTTTTTGCATTGGAGTCGCGTCCGTTACGGGTACTGCCTCCAGCTTTCTTATGGGCCATCTTTAACTCCTGCTTTTAAGCGGAAATGCCAGTAATCTGGATTTCCGTATAGTACTGACGATGCCCCATTTGTTTCATATGGTGCTTACGCCGTCTAAATTTAATGATCTTAATTTTGTCATGCCGCCCTTGAGACAACACAGTCGCCGTAACCTTGGCACCTTCTATATAAGGTACGCCGACTTTGACAGTTTCGTCTGACTGGAACATAAGGATCTTATCGAACTCAATGCTGTCACCAGTTCCAAGCTCAAGCTTTTCTACTTTTAAGTACGTACCTTCTTCAACGCGGTACTGTTTACCACCTGTTTGAATTACCGCATACATCGGTCACAACTCCATAAAGCTTAACTTACTAAAATTAACCTGTAATTATATTTTTAAAGCCGCCCCACGTCAAATCAATATTCTGTTAATTTAGCCATTAAAGGAAAGCATTTCACAAAATTAGCTATCGCTGTCATTAGTTATACCAATTATTTAGGTTGGGTTATTCAGCTTGTATTCAGTTATAATGCTGCGTTTGATTTTTTGCAGTAATTGTTATACTTAGGCTTGCTCACTTTAATAAATAATGTCATCTATTTTACTTACTAGCGCATCAGATACTATCGACTTTGAGTCCATCAAACGATTGACTGCTGACGAAGCCAAGGCCGTCGATTCGCTGATTATCAACCAGCTTAGTTCCGATGTACTGCTCATCAATCAAATGGGGCATTATATCGTCAACAATGGCGGCAAACGCTTACGTCCCATGCTGTTACTGCTTGCCGCTAAAGCATTGGGCCAGATCAATCATAATCACCTGGTGCTGGCTGCGGTAATTGAATTTATCCACACGGCGACGCTGCTGCACGACGACGTGGTGGACGAGTCAGACCTGCGACGCGGCCAACAATCTGCCAATGCGGTTTGGGGCAACGCGGCGAGCGTGCTGGTGGGCGACTACCTTTATTCCAGTGCTTTTGAAATGATGGTTGGCACCAACATCATGCGCGTCATGGAAATTCTTTCCAAAACCACCACAGCTATTGCCGAAGGTGAGGTGCTACAGCTTCTTAATTGCAACAACCCGGAAACGACGGAAGAAAAATATCTGGAAGTGATTTCCAGGAAAACGGCTATCTTGTTCAGTGCCGCAACAAGGTTAGCGGCGGTTGTGTCCAATGCCAATGCTGAAATTGAAGAAAAACTGTCCCGATATGGCCAACATCTTGGCATTGCCTTCCAACTAATAGACGATGCTTTGGACTATAAAGCCACCAAAGAAGAGCTGGGCAAAAACCTTGGCGACGACCTTGCCGAAGGCAAACCTACTTTACCGTTGATTTACGCCATCAGAAACAGTAATCCGACTGAAGCCAACGTGATTATTGATGCCATAAAAAACGGTAACCGTGATGCATTCAATGAAGTCTACACCATCGTAAAAAGCAGCAAGGCAATTGAATACACTGAACAACGTGCCAACGAGGAAGCCCAAAAAGCAATGGCTGCGTTAGAAGTTTTGCCGGACAGCGATTACAAGCAAGCTTTACTGGCTTTGGCGAGTTTTTCTGTCCAGCGCAGTTACTGATACCTGCTGTTTAGTCCATTCCCGCAGAATAAAACACATCAAACTTGCCAATAAACTCACTGAGTTGATCTTTCGGCAAGTGGTTGATTCCGGCCGCCGACTTCCGCCCACCACCTGTAGCAAACCCTGAACAAAACGCATCAGCGCCAACTTTATTATTTAACGGTGCCCTTACGCTAATCAGATAGCCGCCCTCTTTGTTGTAAGAAAGCACGGCATGGGCTTTTGCGGGATTGAGATTGGCCAAATGGTTGCCGAAAACGCCACTTACCCGCCGCGCCCAAGCTAGGTCAGGCAAAATAAAAACGGCAACCGCATCGCTTTGGTATTCCGGTTTGATATTTTCGGCATTAGCCATGTCTTCCTTGTAGCCATTCTCCAGCTTCTCAAAAGTGGCATGATTATCTGAGATAAAATCGAAAGGCGACCTATAACGGACCATCTCCTTATACAAGTTATCCGGCGCAAAATGCAGATCCGCCATGCTACCGCCATAGCCGTTATAGTTGATATAGATCCCCAGGTTTTTCAAGGCTTCCAGCCCGATGCCGCTAACTGACAAGGTTGCAGCTAAATTCTCGGCACTGTCATTGAGATTGTCGCCATAAGCCGCCGTCACCGCCCATAAGGGAAATTTTCCATCCAGGTGCTGATTGACAAGCAGGCTGGTACACA
>JAYVGW010000396.1:0-6343 GCA_043771735.1 Methyloglobulus sp. | reverse complement strand
TTTTATCTTGTTCGGATTGTCCTGATTTGTCGTCGTCCTTGTTTTGCTCCTTTTTTTTGTTATCCTTGGAATCGTTTTTATCGTCCTGATTTTGTTGGTTTTGCTTTTTTTCCTGTTGCTGTTTTTGAAGCGCTTTTTCAACTAATTTTTTGTTATATTCAATATCTTCTTTAAGTTGTTTATCAGGCGATTTATTTAAAGCTTTAGCGTACGTTGCAATAGCTTTCTCATATTCCTGACGAACGGCATAGACGTTACCTTGATTGTAATATCCAACAGCTGAATATGGTTCTTTCATCTCTCCTTTTTGAATTGAGTTAGATTTAAATTCAGCAGCCGCTTTCCAATCTGGATTTTCAAATAATTCCGCTGCCTTATCATATTCCTTGTTGTTATAAGCTTCTTGAGCTTGCTGGTCTTTGGTTTTCCATAGCTCTTGCCAGTCAAGGGCATAGCTGTTTTTGGGCAAGGGCAGTAGCAACAAAAATACTATGCCAAGCAAGCCTTTGCGAAAACTCAATGCCGCTAACGGCAGTACCAATAGCAATAGCCAAGGCCCTGTGTCACGCCATTGATCCAAGAGCAGATTTTCATTTTTCTCGCCTTTCTCATGGGCCTGGGTTGCCACCGTTGAAAGCAGGGTTTGAATATCTACATCATCTGACGTTAACGATTGATATGCGCCGTTACCTGCCTGCGCGAGTTTTTCCAAGCCGTTAGTATCAAGCTTATCGACGACAATACTGCCCTGGTCGTCCTTCAGGAATCCGCCCGTTTCCAGGGCAATGGGCGCACCGCTGGAGGTGCCTACACCCAGTACCAGCAGTTGATAAGCGTCCAGCGATCTTGCTTTTGATAAGGCATCGTCAGTGTTCCCACCATCGGTCAGCAGAAGTATTTGCCCTTTCTGCAAACCCGCTTGTTTAAATAGTTCCACGGCTTTTTCTAATGCCCGGGCAGTGTTGTTGCCATCACTGGGCATAATGTCTGTGGTCAGGGCAGATAGCTGGTTGTCGATAGTATCGGTATCGTTGGTAAGCGGCGTGACGGTGAAAGCATCGCCAGCGTATACAATCAACGCCGTTTGCCCGTCCTTGCGCTGTTTTAAAATATCGGTGATTTTGTAACGCGCCATCACCAAACGGCTAGGCTTGATGTCGGCGGCATCCATTGATTTCGACAAATCCAGCACGATAACTAATGCCGAATCGTTCCTGAATACGGGCGTTGGCAGTCGTTCCCAAGTCGGCCCTGCCAGGGCGATGATTGCGAACAAAGCAGCAACAGCACCCGTCGCCAACGGCCAGCGGTTTTGCGCGACCGCCTTATCCTGCAACAGATAAGGCAGGAGTGCCGCATCGCAGACGGTTGCCCAGTTGCCCTGGCTGAGTTTGCTTCTGACCAGCATGACCAGTAAAACTGCATAAGGTAGCAGTGCCAGCAGCGTATAAGGCCTAATGAAATGGAATTCGGATAAAGTCATGACCATTTTGTTTTATAAAAACCTATCAAACCCGACAGAGCCAATGCCAGCGCTAAAGGCCCGTAAAAAAGATCGGTGCGTGGCCGGAAAAATTGTTTGTCTTTTTCGATGGGTTCAAGCTGGTCGAGCAGCAGGTAGATATTGTTCAACTCCTCTGCATTTCGGGCGCGAAAATAGCGGCCACCCGTACTTTCGGCGATTTTCACCAGCGTGTTTTCATCCAAATCGGTAGAAGGATTGACCTTACGGGAACCGAAAAAACTGCGGACGAGCATTTCATCAGCACCCACGCCAATGGTATAGATTTTGAGATGGTTTGCCGCCGCCAGTTCCGCCGCTTTTAAGGGGGTGACTTCACCGGCGGTATTCGCGCCATCGGTGAGCAAGATCAACACTCGGCTGTCAGCCGGTTGATTTTTAAGGCGTTTGATCGCCAAACCTATCGCGTCACCGATGGCGGTATTATCGCCAGCAAGGCCGATGGCGGATTCATCCAATAAGGTCATGACTGTTTTGCGGTCAAAGGTCAGCGGTGTTTGCAGATAAGCCTGACTACCGAACAGGATCAAGCCCAATCTGTCGCCAACGCGCCTATTGATGAAATCACTAGCCACGTATTTGATTGCGGTCAGGCGATCTACCGCCCGTTTGTTGATGAAAAAATCCTGCACTTCCATACTGCCGGACAAATCCACGGCCAGCATCAGGTCACGGCCACTAACCGCTTGTTCGATAGGTTCGCCCAGCCATTGTGGTCGGGTGCAGGCTATCACCAGCAACACCCAGGCAATCGAGGCTAACCATAACGGCCACTTTTGATTTTGCGTGACCGATTTGGTTTGAGCATCAGAAAAATCATCCAGGAACGGGACTTTTAGTGCCGCCTGTTCGACCGTCATCCGCGCAGGCAACAGCCAACGCAGCAACAGCGGTAGCGGTAACGCAAGGAGAAGCCAAGGCCATTCAAAGTGGATCATCGTTTGCGTTTGGTTTGGGCGTTGAGCCAGTCTTCACACAGGCTGGTGAGTTGGGAAATTTCCTGTTCCGTGGGTGCGCTTTGTTGGTAAGGCGCGTTGGCTAAAAGCTGTCCAATGCCTTGCGAGAACGGCGCACCCGTTACCGAGCGGTCAAGAAACTCCAGCCACTGTTGTCCCGTCAACCCGGCGCATTCATTCCTTACGTTTGTGCTGATTGCAGTCCGCCGAACGAGTGCAGATAAGTCTCTTACTTTTTGGTTGTTGCCGCGTTGCTGGTCTTGTTTGATTTGCAGCAGCAGTTTTTTTGCGGCCTTGATGGCTGTTTTTCGGGTGATGCGCTTATAAAGCCAGAACATCAGTGCTATCAACAAAGGAATCAGGATCGCCAATAACCACCAACCAATGGCAGGTGGCCACCAACCAATGGCTTCTGGCAGGTGTATGTCGCGGAGAGGCAATTTTGTGGGTTCCATGTTACCGCGATTCCAATGGATGTCTCAGGCGTTGCACGGGATCATCCTGTGTGCTGCACTGGATCAATGCCAAGCCACGCCGTAAGGAGATGCGCTTTAATTTTCGTAGCCGTTCTTCAAAGCGAAGCTGGTAATTAGTTAGCCTTTGTTTGTCGCTGGTATCAATCGTGACATCCCTATCATCATGGGTAAATCGGTAGCGGCCTTGCGTGGGCAAGCCTTTTTCCAGTGGGTCATAAATAAAAATCAAGACCACATCGCAATGCTCGGAAAGCTTCAGCAAATAGTTTTCGGCTTGTTCGTTTACGCCGCGAAAGTCGCTGATGATATAAACCAAGCTCCCTGGCCTGGTATGTTGTGATAACCGAAATAGTGCCTGAGTAAAAGTAAAATCACCATCGCCTTCAGCCGCATCAGGGCTGACCAGGGCATTCAAAAAATGCAAAACCGAATGTTTACCGTTTTGGGGTTTGAGTTCCTTGCAAGATGATTGCGAAAAAACCTGCCCACCTATCCTATCGCCTTGCTGGTTGGCAACCCAGGCAAGTAAGGCCGCAAGTTTTTTGGCTTGCACGGATTTGAACACGCCACGGGTGGCAAACTGCATGGTAGGGCGGTTGTCTACCGAAATAAAAACCGGTTTTTCGCGTTCTTCCCGAAACAGTTTGGTATGCGTTTTCCCCGTACGTGCGGTTACCCGCCAGTCGATAGTGCGGATGTCGTCGCCTTGCTGGTAGAGACGGGTTTCATCAAATTCCATACCACGGCCTTTAAAAGCGGACAGATAACCGCCGCTTTGCTGGGCACGGATTGTCAAGCGGTGCAAGTTTAAGCCAGATGCAGGTTTTGCCAGATCAATCAAAGTCTTTAAAGATACGGAAACTAACTCACTTACAGCAGCTTCGGTTTTATTTGTAAACAACATCAAATTATCTCTTGAAATCGCACTTCGACAAGCTCAGTGCGAACGGAGTTTTTATAAATTCAAAATTAATCCGTTCGTGGTGAGCTTGTCGAACCATGAACGAACAAATTTTATGGTTTAACATCAAGGTACCGCAATTCTGGCAATGAGTTCCTTGATAACCTGATCGGTCGTGATGCCTTCGGCTTCCGCTTCATACGATAAGATAAGGCGGTGGCGCAACACATCAAAAGCCAGTTCCTGGATGTCTTCGGGGCTGACAAAATCCCGTTGCGACAGCCAGGCTTTCGCTTTGGCGCATCGGTCTAAGGCAATGCTCGCCCTAGGGCTGGCACCGTATTGCAGCCAGCCAGCCAGATCCTTTCCGTACACACCTGGATTCCGTGTTGCCAGGACGATTTGCAGCAAATAATCCTCCAAGCTATCGGTCATGTACATATCCAACACTTCTTCACGGGCAGCAAATAGCGTGCTTTGGGTGATGGCTTCAAATGGTGGTTTGAGTTTTGCTGCTTCTGCACGCGCTTCTGACCGTGCTAAGTGAAGGATGCTTTTTTCATGCTCGGCTTTAGGGTAATCCACTTTAACATGCAGCAGAAAGCGGTCTAGCTGGGCTTCAGGCAAGGGATACGTGCCTTCCTGCTCAATAGGGTTCTGTGTTGCCATTACCAGGAATAGCTGCGGCAGCGGGTAAGTTGCCTGCCCCACCGTAATTTGCCGCTCTGCCATAGCCTCCAGCAAAGCCGCCTGGACTTTCGCTGGCGAACGGTTAATTTCGTCGGCGAGAATCAGGTTATGGAACAACGGGCCTCTCTGGAATTCAAACGTGCCTTGTTGGGGACGGTAGATTTCAGTCCCGGTCAAGTCGGCGGGTAAGAGGTCAGGCGTAAACTGCACCCGGTGAAAATCGCCCTGGATGCCTTTGCTGAGCACGTTGATGGCACGAGTTTTAGCCAAGCCGGGAGCGCCTTCAACAAGAAGGTGGCCATCGGCCAACAGGCCAATCAACATTCGCTCAACCAGAACCTCCTGACCGATGATTTCTTGGTTGATGTGGGTTTTTAGGCGGATTAAGGCGGATTGGGTAGGGGTGGTTTGGTGTTGTTCCGACATAGGGTAAGTTAGTTATGCTATAAAAGTTCTTTGTAATATCGTAGCCCGTATGACGCAAAGTGAAATACGGGGGTTAATTCTTTTCTAGGCCACCAGTTCGCAATATTCAACAACTGTCGAAGGGATAGGAATTGGCAAGCCGTCTTCGCGTAAGCCTTCCAGATGCAATTCGATTGCTTCACGGATATTTTGTTCAACTTCCTGAATGCTTGCTCCCGTCGTAATGCAACCTGGCAAATCAGGCACATAAGCGGAATAATTGCTTTCGGCTTGTTCGATGATTACTGCATAACGCATAACATTACCTCTTTAACTGAGCTTGTTTGAGAATACTGTTCAAAGTGCCTGGAGCCAAATCGTCGCTAGCTTTACCGGGAACGGTAACACGTCCCGATTTAACCGGATGCTTAAATTGCCGATGGCTGCCCCGTGTAGTAACAAGATACCAGCCATCATTATCAAGCAAAATTAGGATTTCTGACACTTTCATTGGTTGATGGTTCGCGGCATTATTTAATTTGTTTTATTTTAGCTGGTTTTAATCGTCATTCCGGCAGGGACGACCGCCAGGGATGGCGGAAGTGCGGCAAGCAAGTAGGAACTTGCGCCGCTTGCCGGAATCCTGCTTTATCCCCTCTCCCCTTGTGGGAGAGGGTTAGGGTGAGGGGGATTTATGGTGTCGGTGTCGCTAACGCGAAGGTTTGTTTTAATGCCAGTTCCCGCACTGGCAGGCGGGATACTTTTCTTTGTGCGGACAAAGAAAAGTATCCAAAAGAAATCCGCCCGATGCCGCTTGCTTCCTGCGTTCCTCAGTTTTGACGGGGTTTGCCGGAAGGGACTTCCTGTCCCTCCGTCAACGTGTGGCATCCCTGCCTCACCCCTTCGGGCTATTCCCGCCAAAACCTCCGGTACTCGGCGCGGCATACGGGAATAGGCGATAGTCGAAGGTTGTAGGGTGGATTAGACGCGCAAAACAATGAAATTTAGAGATAAGTAAAGTATTTCCGCGCGTCGTAATCCACCCTATCGAAGTCCATCACATTCGGCGGGTTACGCCGCGCATGAACACCAGTAGCGGTTTAGGCACAGTGGAATTGCGCGGCTAACCACGCCCTACAATAAACCCACCGTACGAGGTTGACTGCCATGCTAGCTTTTAATATCTGTCGAGTATGGATTAACATCTAAGTAAACATAAAGAGGTTCTCTTCTCAACCCATCAGTTGGGTAAGTTTTAACCAGCCGCTGCTTATTTTCTTCATAAATGATACCATCAACTAGGGGGCGTTCTCAATTACTTTAATAAACAACCAGAAGTTATTGTATTATTGGTTATTTTATACAAAACACAATGACAAGAATGGTGGTGGCT
>JAYVGW010000395.1:0-4163 GCA_043771735.1 Methyloglobulus sp. | reverse complement strand
GCCTGGCCGGACAAAGTAAATAATCAATGACTATGTTTATTTAATCCTCAATATCAACTTGTTTATATTTTGGTAACGTTACCTTTTTGCTAAACATTGTTTTGGCTTTTTTTACCCAATCTTCACGCGGCATGACAGAAGCATACAAACCGCAATAATCAACAAACTCTTTTATAAAAGCATCGCGCTTGGCTAAAGTAGCTTGTAATTCCAGAACCAAATTCTTATATGATTCTATAGTGGACAGGGAATCATCATAAGCTCGACGAGCCACAAATAAATCCGAATCATAGTAAGAAGGCTTGTTGGCCAAGCGTTGCCTGTAGGCTTTTTGCTTTTCAGCCGGTGTTAAGGCTTGACCAGTTACTGGACGACCACGCCGTTTGGATTGTTCTATCATGATCTGCTTAATATTGGTAACGTTACTTTAAAAAAAATAAGTTGTGGAGTTAGACACCCGCGCTCTGCCTGTCTATTGCCGCCAAACCATCATCAATTGACACAACACGAGCGTACAGCAACATTAACCGCCAAGCCGAATAAGGGATAGCCCGCGCATCATCGGATTTCGGGCTGGCCCTCCATTTTCGGATTGTTGAAGACCCTTTTTTCGGGTTAAACGACACACCCACCAAGGCCGCCGCTTTACACTGTGACCAACCCGCAAGTTTTACCAAAAGATCCACCTCTTGGGGTGACGGCGGCAAATAAGCCGGATGGCCGAATGGCAAAGCACAAGGCCGGTTACTAAATGCTTCTAGCGATACCGGCAGCGAACCGCCGACATCATAAATAGGTACTGTTTCCATAACTATCTCTTTAAAGAATAAGGAAAAAAGGGGGGGCTTTTATAGCCCCCGCCAAGGTAAATATCTACAAAAGCCCAGCCTCCGCAAAACTATAAGTGCCTTTGTGGCTAACTATCAGGTGATCTAATACGCGAACGTCGATTAATTTCAGCGCCCCAATTAGTTGAGTGGTAATGCGTTTATCCGCCTCCGAAGGTTGTACTATGCCACTTGGATGATTGTGAAATGCTATGCAAGCCGCAGCATTGGACAAAAGAACCTCTTTTACCACCTCACGGGGGTAAACACTGGCAGCATCGATGGTGCCGCGAAACAACTCAACAGACTTGATTAATTGATGTTGATTATCTAACAACAATAAGCCGAAAACTTCGTGCTCCAGATGACCAAGCTGGAGTTGGCAAAACCGCTTAACGCTCTCTGGGGATGTCGCTAGAAGGTCTTGCTTCTGAAAAAGCCCGGAAAGGATTTCAAGAGCGGAATTGATGGTAGTTTGCTGCTCGGCGGTTAAAATAGTCATTTGATATTCCTTGATAGTGGCCTTGGCGAAGTGCCCGGCCTGATTGTTATAATACGCCCCATTGGGGCGTATGTCAAGAAAAACAACACTTAAGGTTAATTTAACTAAATATTGACCTGATTAATCCTACTTACACCCTGACCCCATGCGAATTATAACTTTCTTCGTATCGATCTACTCCAACCGCCAACCATGTTGCCGCCACCGCAGCCTCTAAGCACCGAATACGATTAATCCTTGCGTCTTTCGATGTTTTAGTCCGCCAACTCTTACACGCCTCCAATGCTCGTCGAGCTTGTTTGATGTGTTCTTTTTTTAGCTCATTCGCCTCTACTGAACCTTTTAAAATCATTTGCGTATACCCTATTATGTGAATAATTGAAATTTTAGCCGCTAAAAAGTAAATCAATCTTCTGCAACATTAGTGTTTATATTTTTTGCCTTAGTCACGGGCTTGTTTTGTACCGATGCGGCAAGCTTGCCACGAAGTTCTGCCGCTTCTTCTCTTGCTTGCTTTGCCTCTGCACTAGCTTCTCTCACATTGTTCTGAGCCGCGTCCAATTCACGTCCAGCGGCGGATAATTCGTATTGATGAGCCTGCACCTGGCTTCTTGCACTGTTAAGTTCTTGTGCGCTTTGTTGGCTCTGCTTCTCGATCTGCTCCGCGCGAGCTTCTGATTTTGTTGCACGCTCAGTCATAGATTCGAGTTTGGCTGACAATACCGCAGCCTGTTGCTCTGCTGCAATCCTGGCCCGGCTTTCGGTTTCCAGCGTTGCCCGTAACCGTTCAACCTCAGCGGCTTGCTCGACAAGTCTTTCCGTGCTCGATTCTATTTTTAGTTGCGCCCTGGCTAGCTCAACCCGTGCCGCTTCTGCGGCTTGCTGTTCACGCTCAATGCGCTCCGCCTGCGCTTTGATGTCTGCCGCCTGCTGCTCTGCTTTACCCGCCAATGTGTCGCGCTCGGTTGTAAGTTCTGCAACTTGCTCAATAAGTCCATCCCGTTCGGCTTCCAGGGCTTCACCGACACTCGACAGTTCGACAGCCTCGGCTTGTGCCTGAACCAGTTTGATTTCAATCTCTGCCCTGGCGCTGGCGGCTGTACGTTCGATCTCTGTTGCGATTGCAGTTGTTAAGCTGGCTGGTAATTCCGGTGCGGCGGCGGTGGCTTGTGGTCTGGCCGCTCTCCAAGCAGTTAAATGTTTGTGTATGGTGTTTGGGCTACCCGTACCGATTCGATCACGAACAGCGTTAATAGTGGGTTGCTGGCCTTCGCCTATAATTGCATCCGCTACTGATGCAACTTGATCGTATGTGATACCTGGTCTAGCCATGCTCATTCTCCGGTAAGTTATAAAATATTGTATTGTGTATTTCATATTATACAGAATACGATACAATACACAATACAATATTATTTGATGGTCGAAAATAAATGGAAGCACTACAACGGGGTAAATCCCCCCTTTTCTTGGCGTCCAACCTTTTGAATTATCTCAAGCGTGAGGTATCAATTCCGCCCATAGCCAATAACTTTTCGTCAAAAACAGGCAAAAAAAAGCCCCATGTAAGGGGCTAAAGAATTAATGTAACGTTACTCGATTTTGGTTTTTTAAATCAGACCGTTCAACAACCGCCGAACCATTTCAAATGCAAGCCGTTACACATAATAGGCAGTTATCCGATCTTGGCTACCCGGCGCGGGCTTTGCTCTTGCTGTTGTTGTAGTTTATCACCACGAACTTGCTGCTGTTTCGCCTCAAACTGTTCCTGACGATCAGCCACCAGCTTGTTCACGATATAGGGTACTTGACGATCAACACCTTCACGGCCCAATCCACTCTTGGCTGCAAGGTCATTAAAATCCGTAAAGCTCTTCATTTTGGCTAGCGCCTTTTTTTGCTCTTCAGACAACTCACCGGCCCGCGCCTTAGCCGGTGTTACCGGCTCCAGATTCGCCGGATACGCTTGCTCGCCTGGGGCGAATATCGGAAAGATCGCCGTGCCATCAACGGCTTTAGCCGCTGCAAGCGCCTTCTCTTTTCCGGGGTTTTTGCCCTCTGTCAACTCTAGGTGCAAATCATTATCGCCAGCAATAACAATCGGTTTATCGGGGAATTGTCCGCGTAGCTGCTTGGCAACGTGCGGCAGATTACCGGAATCAAATGCGGCGACAGTGGCATATCCAAGCGCTTTTGATAATGTGTCAGCAGTCGCGTAGCCCTCGCCTATGACAATGGCTGGAGCGTTTGCAAGCGCATCAAGTCCCTGTCCACCGACAACGTGGAACATATCTTGTTTAGCGCCACCGGTAGCAAACCGCTTCATGCCGTTTTCTTGAATCGATTGCACTGACCGGATTTCGTCGGTCACATCCTGAGCGGTCAGTAGCAAATCTCCCGCTGTAAATACCAGCTTATCCGGATTCGTTTCGCGTAACACCTTAGACTCTTTCCAGTTCGCACCAATCATGACAGACGAACCAGCAGGCAATGCACTTCCATCTTCCGGCACTACTCTCAAATCACCTGGCCGGGCCTGTTTTGATTGCAAATACTTATGATCCCCTGGGGCCGGTGGAGCCACGGCCAATAACCCTCGCACTGACGCGGCCACCGCGTTTTGCTGTGCAGTTTGAGCCACTTCCCGCGCTTGCAGCTTAACAGCGCTATCGGCCAGTAATTTCACCTTTTCCTCTTCACTTAACGCATAACCCTTTGATTTCCACTTCAACGACTCGCCGGTTCTATTGTTCACCATAAACCCGGCCGGATGGCCATCAAGGTGCGCCACATAAAAACCAGCCCTTTCTCTGGCCTTATCGCCTACCGTCTCA
>JAYVGW010000394.1:0-4061 GCA_043771735.1 Methyloglobulus sp. | reverse complement strand
CGGCGTAGCTGGCAAAACTAACCAAGCTCAATAACAACATTACAGGGAGCAAATACCTATCCCTTCTCCATTGAGGGAGAAAGTTGGGATGAGGGGAATTCAAATAGTTATTTTTATTCTCCTCTCCCCAGCCCAATGTTTCCGAGCTATCCTGCTCGGAACCCTGCGGGCGCTTTACGCGCGACCCAATCCGTTCCCGACGAATTTGTCCAGCAGGGGAGGGAGCAATATATAGTCTCATGGCATAACTCCTACGGCCTGGTTATAAAGCGCTATATCGCGCTGTAACATGACTGCCCGTTGCTTGGCATTCAACACCGCTTGCTGGGTTCTAGACTGGATTTTTAACAAATCCATCAGATCGATTTCCCCGACCGAAAAACTTAACTGGGTCATTTTTAAATGCTCTTC
This sequence comes from Methyloglobulus sp., assembly GCA_043771735.1. Classification (GTDB taxonomy): domain Bacteria; phylum Pseudomonadota; class Gammaproteobacteria; order Methylococcales; family Methylomonadaceae; genus Methyloglobulus. The sequence continues at coordinate 3,650 of JAYVGW010000394.1, read as the reverse complement.
GGCAACCTTCTTTAATTCATCGGCAATGCCCAGTTCGACCCGATTGACCTCCAGGCTATGTTCAGTCTCGTGATGCGCCTGTTCCAAATCGCGGTTCATTTGTTCGCGCTCCGCAAGCAGTTTATTTAATTCGACATTAACCGCCGCTACCTGCGGTGCCAGATGCGCACTGCCTCCGAAAGGAACGGTTACGCCGATGTTGAAACTTTCCGTTTGGTTACTGCGCGGATCATTGGTGAACCGGTCGCTGTTGATGCCGACCGCAACATTGGTCTGGCCGGAACCCACCAATTTAACAGCATTAAGTTCCGCCTGCTTGCGTTCAATCTGGCTGTTAATTGCCACTAAAGCCGGATGGTTTTGCTGAATTTTCTGAGTGTCCGCCAGTTTCTCCTGATACTTCCCGGGGATTTTTGTCATTTGCGTGATGCTGGCATAGCGTTTTCGGGCATGCATTAATTCCGCTTCGGCTTCAGTTACCACAGAGCGTTTTTGCAGCGACTCCGATTGCGCCAACAAGAAATCGGCTCTGGGCAAGTCGCCCAATTCGACGCGCCGCCGCACTTTAGCCAATAACTGATCGGTAATCGCAAGCTCGGTTTTCGCCTGTTCGTAACTTAAGTTTGTCAGTGCGATATTCCATAAAGCAACTCTGATCAATCCAGCCACGCGTAATTTAACCGCATCCGATTGCGACATGGCGTTGCTTTCTGCCAGCTTTGCCATTCTTTGTTCCGCATCGCGCTGGCCTAAATTCCATAACGGTACTTGCACCGTGCCGTCAATATAATGCAAGGTGCCGCTGGTCGCTTCCTGGAAACGAAGTACCGCTTGCGACGCGCCGGCTGTCCAACTGTTGCCGCGTTGCCCTATCGCTGCCGCTTCTTCTTCCAGCGAGTTAAGCCAGGTTTCATCAGGGTATTTCTCCAGCGTCAAATCAACGACTTTAGATAAACTTAAAGCCACATCAGCCTCGATCGGATCATGATGTTCGACAATGTGGGGTGAATCGGCAAAAGTCGGCACTGTTGTCAGAACATAAACAAACAGGCACTTGCTGATAAGGTTCAGAAAAAACATGGGGCAAGCTCGATGCGGTTTGAATGCCGCGTTAACAATAAAACCAACAAAGTTCTCTAAAAGTGAGAACTAAAACATCAGTGGAGATTATTGAGCAGGGGGAGCGCGAGGGGATAGCGATGGAATAAACAACCGACAGACAAACTGCTGCGCTTGCGGAGAGAAGTTAATATCGAAAGGGAATATTGCGGCGTTAAATACCGGAACCTGTTGGTGCAGATAATGGTTGTTATCCAAGTCTGAAGCTGCATTAACCTGTTTATCTTTCATTCCGGCATCAATACCAACTATGATTCCTTCGACTGCCAGGGATGGCGGAAGTGTCGCAATCGGTCGGGAACCGATGCGATCAGGGCTGGAATCGTAACTCACGGCCTGAAATACAGAAGCATCATGTTCAACACCATACATTTCAAGACCGGGAACATGCAGCCCCAAGTCTGAAACTTTCTCTCCGGCATGCGCATGCACCAAAGGTGCAATCAATTGCAGTATTGCCAGAACGATAACGGTAAATTTGCGTAGTGTTGTAAACATGCAGACAATGCTATGCTATTAAAAAGTAATTAACAACTTGTTGTTTAATTATTAGCCCCAATAACGTATGAACCTTAACTTAATTTAACTTTGTGAGTGTATGCACAAATATACCGGAATTATTGCTGCTTTATTAATGGGTCTTTCCTTAACTTTAGGCGGGATGTCAGATGCTGATGCCAAACGTTTCGGCGGCGGCAGTTCTTTTGGCGGCCGATCCTCCTACAGCGCCCCGTATCAACGCGCCGCCACGCCGCCTGCTCGCTCCGCCAACCCGCAGCAAGCCGCCACGCCTAATCCGGCGGCCGGATCGGGCTGGGGCAACCGTGGCGGTTTGATGGGCATGTTGGGCGGCTTGGCTTTGGGTGGCTTATTAGGCTCGCTATTTGCCGGAGGCGGCTTTCAAGGCATTAACTTTATGGACATGCTGATTTTTGGCGGGATTGCCTGGTTGCTTTATAAATGGTTTGCCGCTAAAAAAGCGGGGTCTGCGCCTGCCTATAACCGCTCGGCTGATAACGCTGCGTCAAGCTATCAACAGCCTCAGGAACATCCGGCAGGTTTCGACACCGACATCCTGTTCAAAAAAGCTATGAGCAAGACCGCCGCGTCTGAATCCTATGTTCAAGCCGATGCCGGATCCGTCTCGGCCGTTATTCCCAAAGACTTCGATCAACAGGCTTTCCTGATCGGCGCTAAGAAAGCCTTTACCGAGCTGCAAAAAGCCTGGGATGATCGTGATCTTGCCGAAATCAGGGGCTTGACTACGGATAAGGTATTTGCCGACATTCAGGATCAGCTTAAAGCATCCGCTACCGAAAACCACACCGACATACTGAAACTGGAAGCGGAACTGCTGGAAGTCAGGGAACTCGGCTCGGAATTGGTGGCGGTGGTGCTGTTTGATACCATCATGCGTGAAGACAACACTGCCCAAGCCGAGCAGGTTCGGGAAGTCTGGCATTTTATCAAACCGAAACTTAGCATTCAGCCCAAATGGTATCTGGACGGCATACAGCAATTAGCGGATTAGTTGAACCTTATTCAGCCACGGATTGATACGGATTATTCAAAGCAAGCTTTGAACTCCGGCGCAGGAGTCCAAAGCTTGCTTTGGATACGAATATTTTATTTTAATTGCGTGGAAACAAGGTAAAACCGATAGCTCAAGGTTATTTAATTTTCATTCCTTAAACGTTGGCTAATTTCCAAAATTCATCAGCAATCACACCTCAATAGCGGTCGCTTTTAATACAGTTGAGTATAAGATGGGCAAACTTTTATATTCCAATTTATCCGTGCCCATCTGTGGCTGAATAGTCGTGCAATGTGCAGGAAATCAGGCCGCCCGTTTCTTGTAACGAATCGACGAAATCACCGACAATCCAATCAATACTGCGCCCGACAAGCCGGTGATAACTTCGGATATATGATGGCTCATACTGATCAGCATAATGCCCGCCAGCACCCCGATCGCATAATGAGCGCCGTGCTCCAGAAACACATATTCATCCAGGGTTCCTTTGCGCACCAGATAAACCGTCAGGCTCCGCACAAACATAGCGCCGATCGCCAAACCCAGCATAATAATGACCACATCCTGGGTAATCGCAAACGCGCCGATCACGCCGTCGAATGAAAACGACGCATCCAGTACCTCCAGATAAATAAAGCTCATCATGCCGCTTTTTTTCAGCACGGCAACAACCTCAGCCCCTTCTTCCTCATGCTCGAACAAGGCCGCCAAACTATCCACGATAACAAACAAAATAACGCCTGTAACCCCGGCAACCAGCGCATCCAAACGGATTTCCTGGGGCAAGTAGTTTTGGATGATTAACAGCGGCCCTAAGGCCATGATAATTTCAATCGCTTCCAGCTTACCGAATGACGCCATTTTTCTTTCCAGATATCCCAGCCAATGCAGCTCCCGGCTTTCATCAAAGATGAATGAATAAAACACCATCAGCAAAAACATGCCGCCAAATGCCGAAATTTGCACATGCGATTCGTTCAAATGCTGTGCATAAGTA
>JAYVGW010000393.1:0-2553 GCA_043771735.1 Methyloglobulus sp. | reverse complement strand
CTGCGATTTTTATAACTTTTTTAAGTCTACAATGAAGCACTTTAAACAAGCACTGATCGCAAGTGTGGTCAATATTCTGTTTGCCAGCTCAGGAAACGCGCTAGCTTCAGAAGGATTTTGGGATGCCGCCGCTAATCGTGTGACCAAAGAATACAATTCTAAAGAATGGAAAGAACTCCCTGATGAAGCCTTGATTCTGTCGTCCAAAATCAAATGGAATCGACTGGCGAAAGCGGCATTAAATCTGCCCGAGTGGATGGAATTCAGCCTAAGCCAACGCACCCGCTATGAATCGGTCTCGCATCCTTGGCGCAGCGGCCAGTCCAGCAGCACCGATGTGCAATTGCCGTTACAATCTCGAATTCGTTTAGGCGTTAATCACGGCCCATTCTGGCTGATGTTTGAAGGCCAGGATTCCCGCACCCATTTTGCCGGCCCCAATGATTTCAACAACAATACGGTCACCAACAACTTCGACATCTTGCAGTTGTTCGGCTCGGCGACGTTCCGTAATATCAACGATACTGGCTTGAGGGCTGATGCCCATGTCGGGCGCATGACCCTGCACATTGGCTCTGGACGCTTGGTTGGCCGGAATGGTTACCGCAATACCACCAACAGCTTTGATGGCGCACACTTTGCCATCGGTAACGACAAGGATTGGCGGGTGCGGGCATTTTTGACATCGCCCGTGCAAATAGATAAAACGCACCTTGACGAAGGCAGTAGCAGCCGTTTGTTTTGGGGCGCTGTATTTGAGACGAGCCAACTGTCCTGGCTGAATGGCGAAGCCTATTACTATGGTATCAACGATAAAAAAGATTCCTCTAAAACCCGTACCTTCTCAACTTTTGGCATAAGGGGTTATCAAAGCCCCGCAAAAATCGCCAAATTCCAAAAACAGGATTTCGGTAAGGTAGATTACGAATTTGAAGGTGCGGCACAAACTGGCAAAGCCAGCGGAAAAAATTTGTTCGCCTATATGGGCCATGCCGAAGTGGGCTATACCTTCAATGCGCCCTGGTTTCCCAGGTTCAATGCCGAATACGATTACGCCAGCGGCACCAACGATCCTAACGGCAATAACAACCACACTTTTGACAGGCTTTTTGGCATACGCCGCTCGGATATGATGCAAACCGGTATTTTCGGGCCGTTTTTCCGCTCTAACATCGAGTCGGTCGGCACACGCCTCACCCTGCAACCACGAGATGACCTTAAGTTATTCGTCAAACATCATGTTTGGTATCTCGCCGAGGCCAAAGATGCGTTCGCAGGATCAAACCTTACCGGCTTTAAACAGTTACAAGACAAAACTGGCAACGCGGGGCGTTTTTTAGGGCATGACCTCGAATTGGTCGCTTCGTGGAAGCTAAAGAGCAACATTGTCGTTGAAGCGGGCTATGAACACTGGTTTAAAGGCGATTATTTTGACCGCCTTCCCGCTTCTGCGGGATTGCCTGCTGGCGGCAATAAAGACTCCGATTATTTCTTTGTCAGCACTGAGTTTCGGTTTTAACTCTGCATTATCAAAGTATGGAGACGCAAAATTTTGCGTCTCTACCTAAAAACCCATGATTTATCCCGCACATCGGATGCCCACGCCTTGGCATTGATGACGAACAAACTAAAAATCAACAGAGCATAATTATCATGAAAATATTAAAAATTATTGCACTAGTAAGTGCCTTATTAAGTTTTTCAACCATCCATGCCGAAGAAACCCTGCGCTTGGCGACCACAACCAGCACTGAAAATACTGGCTTGCTCCCCGTATTAAATGCTCCCTTCGTTGCAAAAAACCATATCCGAATAGATGTTATCGCCGTAGGCAGTGGCAAGGCCTTAAAACTGGGTGAAAACGGCGATGTGGATGTGCTATTGGTACATGCCCCCAAAGCTGAGGAAAAATTTATTGCCGACGGTTTTGGCGTAGACCGCACAGGGGTGATGTGGAACGATTTCATCCTGGTAGGGCCAAAATCAGATCCTGAAGCGGTTAAATCAGCGCCTAACGTTGAGGAAGCCATGAAAAAAATCAGCCTGGGCAAAACCCCTTTTATTTCAAGGGGCGATGATTCCGGCACCCATAAAAAGGAACTGGCGCTTTGGGAAAAAGCCGCCATCAAACCAGCGGGGAATTGGTACATTTCGGCAGGGCAAGGCATGAGCGCGGTGCTGCGCATGGCGGATGACAAGCTGGCTTACACTTTGACTGATCGCGGCACTTTCCTTGCTTACCAGGACAAAACCCAACTGGCCATCTTAGTCGAGGGCGGCGAGGGGCTGCTTAATCCATACCATGTGATTGCCGTCAACCCCAAACAACACGCGCATATCAAGTACGATCAGGCGAAGAAATATATAGATTACTTGGCTGGCGCTGAGGGGCAGGCAATTATCGGCAACTTTAAAAAAGACGGCAATGTGTTATTTCATCCTGGCTTACCGAAAGGCTATGTCACCGTTAAATATTGAAAATTTCCCAGGGCAGCATTCAACAGCGTTTCCGGTGGGAGTGTTCGATGCTGTTCAAAAGCCCGTCGCCAACCC
>JAYVGW010000392.1:0-3875 GCA_043771735.1 Methyloglobulus sp. | reverse complement strand
TCAGCCACCACCATTCTTGTCATTGTGTTTTGTATAAAATAACCAATAATACAATAACTTCTGGTTGTTTATTAAAGTAATTGAGAACGCCCCCTAGTCAAGTTTGTGATGCAATGCTGATTTTTAAGCGATGGGAAGGGTATTAACTGCTTGGGGGATGAGACCTGATTTTCTAAATACGAGGCGTGGGTTGCCCGCCATGCAGCTGACAACCCACTGAGACAAATAACAGCCTGATGTTATTTTGAAGAAATTCTGACAGTACCGGAATTATCCAGATAGTTGCCAAGGCGTCTAGCGACATAAGTTTCTACAACACCACCGGTTGTGCTTTTTTTGATTTCAACGCCAAGCCCACACTCATACAACTGGGTGTCTAAAATTGCAACACGTGAGTTGTGGTTTTCATTGATTTTTTTAGCCACAAAATTAGCATAGGTATTTAATGCGCCTTTAGCGGTATCAACAGCCACAGTGCCGTCTGGAAGTGTCACTAAGATACGGCCTTTAGGAACCAATACGGCATCGGCATTAGCTTCGGCCAACAATGTTTGATAAGTAGCTTGGTTCTTAACAGCGTCAAGTTTGCCTTTTAATGCAACTAAACGCGGTGTAAGTTTACCGTTCAGACCACTGTAAGGCAGCGAAGCTATTTTGGTTGCGACAAGTGGTGCGCATGACACTGCCGCAGCAGCGTTAAAACTTGTCATAAACAAAGCAGCTAGTGCCAAAAACAATGGGATTTTATTCGTTCTCATGTATAGACTCCAATAGTTATAGGATTACGACACAAGGTGATTCTGGAAAGTGTAGATTCATGATTGCATCGGTTGTATTTGACATAAGCCGCAGCAGAGGCAGATGTGGCTTATGTCGGGATTGATATTATCAACCGATGATGACGACTAGGTTACGATTTGGTTAAGGTTTAAAGTCTTTAACCATTGTCTAGCGGATTGAAGATTTGAAGAGCCTTATTTTAAGGCTTCTAAGACGTATAATAACCATAGTGGTGTTGATAATCCGCCATAGCTCTTTTAATCACCTCGTGAGCTTCTTCCCGTCCGTAGACTTGGGTGATTTCACAGATCAAATGCTCGCTGGGCAAATGTTTATACGTTAGGAAATAATGTTTTAAGCGGTCAATATAGGAAGGCGGACAATCTGAAACATCGTTCCATTGCCGGTAAAACTCATCGCCCTTCATAACGGCAATAATCTTGTCATCTGCTTCCCCGTCGTCTAATAAACGAAAGCCACCGATAGGCACTGCCTGGACGAGAATATCCCCATGCGTCACGCTACGCTCGCTAAGCACGCAAATATCCAGCGGATCGCCGTCACCTCTGGCTACTTTCCGTCCTGATTTCATTTGCGCGTAATCGGCCACTTCCTCGGCGCAATAGGTTTGCGGGATAAAACCGTACAGCGTTGGAATCATGTTGGAAAATTTTTGTGGGCGGTCAATCCTGAGATAACCGCTGACTTTGTCGATTTCATACTTAATGGTATCGGACGGGACGATTTCGATGAACGCCGTTACAATGTTCGGAGCGCTTTCGCCAGCTTCTATGCCATGCCAGGGGTGGGCTTTGTGTCTTATGCTCATTAACTTTTACTGTTTAAATAGCTGTGGGTTACGTCTTGTTAAGCGGAAGGTTTTACCTTAGTTAAACGGAGATGGCCGCTTTGATATGTTCGTGGGTTTGGTAATCTGTAATTTCAAAATCATCGTATTGGTAATCGAAAATTGAATCCGGTTTCCGTTGGATTGATAACTTAGGCAATGGATAGGGTTGCCGGGTTAATTGTAATTTGGCTTGTTCCAGATGGTTTAAGTACAAATGTACGTCCCCACCCGTCCAAATAAAATCCCCCACTTGCAAACCAGCCTGCTGCGCCACCATGTGGGTCAATAAGGCATAACTGGCGATATTGAACGGTACGCCCAAAAACGTATCGCAGCTACGCTGGTACATTTGGCAAGACAATTTGCCATCCGCCACATAAAACTGGAAAAACGCATGACAGGGCGCTAAGGCCATTTTACCGTTAGCCACGTTTTGCTGTGGGTTGATGCTTTCATCCGGCAAATCCGCCACATTCCAGGCGGAAACAATCATACGGCGGCTATTGGGCGTTCTCTTCAGTTGCTCTATAACTTGCTTTATCTGGTCGATTTTTTCACCGTCCGGTGTCGGCCAGGAACGCCATTGATAACCATAAATAGGCCCTAACTCGCCTTGCCCATCCGCCCATTCATTCCAGATATTGACGTTGTTTTCCCGTAAATACCCGATATTGGTGCCGCCTTTCAAAAACCAGAGCAATTCATGGATGATGGATTTAACATGGATCTTTTTGGTTGTAACCAAAGGGAAGCCATCCGCCAATGCAAAGCGCATCTGATGTCCGAAAATGGACAACGTACCGCTACCTGTTCGATCCCCCTTTAGCGTGCCGTCTTGGAGGATTTTGTCAAGCAGCTGCAAATATTGCTTCATGCCGCTTTTTTGTTCGCCCAGTAAAACATGGCTGCGCCGATAATTATCATGGGTGTGGACAGGATTTGCCCCATCGTTACCCAGTCCAGCGCCAGATAGCCAAGCTGCGCGTCAGGCAACCGGAAGAATTCGACGAAAAACCGGAAGCAGCCATAACAAAACAGCACCAAACCGGTTGCAGCCATGGTCGGCCTGGGCTTACTGGTGTAAACCCAAAGGATAACAAACAGCACTAAGCCTTCCAGGAAAGCCTCGTACAGTTGCGAAGGATGGCGAGGAAACGGGCCACCATTAGGGAACACCATGCCCCAAGGCATGTCAGTAGTGCGTCCCCAGAGTTCTGAATTGATGAAATTACCGATGCGGCCTGCACCCAATCCAATCGGGCAAAGAGGGGCGATAATGTCAGTCAGTTGCATCATGGTGCAGCCCTGCTTTTTGCCGAAAAACCACATGGCGACAAATACACCCAACATGCCGCCATGAAATGACATGCCGCCTTGCCATATCTTGAACAGAATTAGTGGATTGCTGAGGAACTCACCGAAATTATAGAACAGGACATAACCTATCCTGCCGCCCAGAATAGCGCCCATCGCGCCGTAGGTGACCAAATCCTCTATCGCTTCCGGCTTGAGCGGCGACCACGGTTGCTGCGCCCGTTTCTTCCCCAGCACCCACACCGCCGCAAAGCCAATAAGGTACATCAAGCCATACCAATGGATTTTTAAAGGGCCGATTGCAATTAGGATTGGGTCAATTTGTGGGTAGGTAAGCATAGTTTTTTCGACAATAGATAAGCCTTTATTATAACTTAACTGAGGATGATGGGGGCAACGCTGTAAGTTGAGCTTGTTTAAGCCTATCGGGATACTGGGTACAGCTTTGAATGTATTACACGAAACGAACTATTGTAAAGTGATTTTCAGATATATTCATACGCATCGGAACATCTCTCAAAACGTGCCGTCGATTAAATATGGCATCACAAAATCGGTTACCCAGAATTAGGGCTAACAAAAACTGAAAATCGCTAACTTATTGATATATATGGTGGCGATAGGTGGATTTGAACCACCGACCCCGGGGTTATGAATCCCGTGCTCTAACCAACTGAGCTATATCGCCGCATGAGGGGACTTGACAGACAGCCGCAAATTATAGGTATCACCCCTTATTTTGTCAAACGTTGAATCTGAAATGCACGACATCACCGTCTTTAACGACGTACTCTTTGCCTTCCAGCCGCCACTTGCCGGCATCTTTAGCGCCTTGTTCGCCTTTGTAGGTGATGTAGTCGTTGTAGGAGATGACTTCGGCGCGGATAAAGCCTTTTTCAAAATCGGTGTGGATTACGCCTGCCGATTGCGG
>JAYVGW010000391.1:0-2517 GCA_043771735.1 Methyloglobulus sp. | reverse complement strand
TATCTGCTGGAGTTGATTGGCGAAATCCTTGATCTCGCGGTGGTGGAGTCTGGCAAGTTGTCATTGTCGCTGGAGCCCATATCATTGGGTGAAGTGCTGAGTGATTGCATGGCAATGATTGAACCCCAGGCTGAAAATAGCCATATCCAACTTACATTCCCTCAACCCGATTGCCCCTACCTTGTCAAAGCCGATAAGACACGGGTGAAACAGGTTATTCTCAACCTGCTGTCCAACGCCATTAAATATAACCGCACGGGTGGCAGCATCGACGTAAAGTGCAGCACTAATACAGCGGACCGCATCCGCATCAGTGTCCATGACACGGGGGAAGGCTTGTCATCAGAACAACTAACACAACTATTCCTACCTTTCAACCGACTGGGGCAAGAGGCAGGTGCCGAGAAAGGCACGGGCATCGGTTTGGTGGTATGCAAGCGGCTGGTTGAATTGATGGGTGGCACCATTGGCGTGGAAAGCACTGTCGGTCTAGGCAGTGAATTCTGGTTCGAACTGCTCCTGGATGTTACGCCACAATTTGCTGTTGACGATATATTACTTACAGGAAAAACGCCACAAGGTCAGGAAAACGTAGCACCGCGCACCCTCCTTTATGTGGAGGATAACCCAGCCAACCTCCTGCTAGTCGAGCAAATAATTAAGGGACGCCCAGATTTTACTATGCTAAGTGCCCACGATGCCAAGCAGGGCATTGCACTTGCCCGTAGCCATCGACCGGATATAATCCTAATGGATGTCAACCTGCCCGGCATCAGCGGAATCCAAGCGCTTAAAATACTGCGTGAAGATCCGGCAACGTTATACATCCCCGTCATTGCCGTCAGTGCGAATGCAATGCCCAGCGATATCGAAAAGGGGTTGAAATCAGGGTTCTTCCGTTATCTGACAAAACCCATTAGAGTGGGTGAATTGATGAACGCCCTGGACGATGCGCTGAAATCATCTAATATTAGTTCAATGAACACTAATGAAACCGGACAAATACGATGATTGGCAAACAAGAAATCCTTAACGCCAGCATCCTGATCGTTGACGACCAACAATCCAATGTACTTCTGCTTGAGGAGGTATTGCAGAGTGCCGGTTATAGCCGTATCGCATCGACAACCGACCCTTCTGCCGTCTGCGGGCTATACCGTAAAAACCGCTACGACCTTATCCTGCTTGACCTGCAAATGCCGAAGATGGATGGTTTTCAGGTGATGGCCGGCCTTAAAGAAATAGAAACAGAGGGCTACCTTCCGGTACTTGTGATTACTGCACAACCGAGCCACAAGCTGCAAGCACTTGCGTCGGGTGCGAAAGACTTCGTAGCCAAACCTTTTGATCTGGTAGAAGTGCAAACACGCATCCATAATATGCTGGAAGTGAGGCTGCTGTATAAAAAACTCGTGGATCACAACCAAATACTGGAGCAAACGGTGCTGGAACGGACTGCCGATCTACGCGAAAGTGAAACACGTTTTCGCCGCTTTACGGAACTGTCGTCCGATTGGTATTGGGAGCAAGACAAGGATGGGAATTTTACCAATGTTTTTGGCCCGGTGGCTGAAATGCTGGGTATCTTGTCCATTGAACAGCAGGATAAACCCAGTGACTATCAAGGGGCGGTCTGGGATAAGAAAGAGCGGGAAATACTTGAGGCTAACCTAGTTGCTCGACGACCCTTCCTGGATTTCGTTTACGGTCGAACTACTCCCGATGGCTCGAAGCAGTACTTAATGGTGAGTGGGGAGCCTACTTTCGACTCTGGACGCTTTACCGGCTACCGTGGGATAGGTAAGGATGTGACCGAAACGATGCGATCCAATGCGGAATCGTCGGCGAATAGGTAGGCCCGTTCGTGCTGAGCTTGCCGAAGCATGGACGGCTTAACTGTAGGCTTCGGATTTTTCCATTCACCCTTCGACAAGCTCAGGGCGAACGGAAAAATCCTTAACTTAATGGCGGTGTCGCACCGGCGCTGGAACGATAAAAAATTTTACATCGAGCTGCCACGGACATGAACGGTTGCCAGATAAATTTCACCAATAAAATTGAGCAGCGCAGCAATTAAGCACAGCATGGCAGTAACAAATAACGAGGCTATCACCACCGCCATGTTAAGCGTGATAAATGAACCTAAAAACAATACCGCAACCACAGAACATATCAATAGCAAACAGGTCGTGCATAGACCAATCGCCAAATGAATAAGGCGAGCGCGTTGTTTCAAGGATTTCAGTTCAACCTGAACGGCTTGATTAGATCCTTCAACTTGTAATAATCTACCTTCCAAAAATCTCGACCTATCAATAATCCGACTTAAACGGTTGGTCAAGACCGACAAAATACTGGCAACTCCAGTCAGTAAAAACACGGGTGCCACAGCAAGCTGAATGGCATGGGCGATAGTGGTAACAGCAAGTTCAGTGATCATTAACAGGCCTTATGTAATGTATTTGAGACGATGGTCTTCCTTTGTCAGTCTAGCCTATTGCTCTGCAACAAGTGTTT
>JAYVGW010000390.1:0-6725 GCA_043771735.1 Methyloglobulus sp. | reverse complement strand
TGCGATGGTAAATGAGCTTGAAAAACATTTAAAAAGGCACTTCTGGAAAGTGGCTTAGCTCAGAACGAACACTTTTGGGGGTTCTTCCACAGAACCCCTATAAGCGCGTGGAACGTATTTATGGTTCATTTTATCGCCGCTTTAGCTTGCCGGATACGGCGGATAACGATGCGATCAGTGCAAAATCCAGAAATGGCGTACTGGACATTGTGATCCCTAAACGGGAAGCGGTTAAACCTAAGAAAATCAGTGTGGCAGTTGAATAAATTTGCTGATTGACTAACCCGTAGAGACGCAAAATCTTGCGTCTCTACCTCGGCTGGATGCTTTCGAATAAGTCAAACTGTTCAGCGGATGACAATACAGCCCGATCCTCAAAAGACGACAAGGTAACGCCCAGTAAACGCACATCACGCCTGCCCACGTCGGTGTTTTTCAGTAATTCCGCAAGCAAGTCTTTGTTATGGGTTGAAGCAGCAACCGTTTTTAGCAAGGTTCGGCTGCGGGTAATCTGTACGAAATCGTGGTATTTAATTTTTACGGTTACGGTATGCGCTGACAGTTGTTTTTCCGCTACCTTGCTTAACGCCTTATCAAAAAATTGTTGCAGGTTTTCAAGCACATCCCGGACATTGTTGATGTCTTGTTGAAAGGTCGTTTCCACGCCCACTGACTGGCTTTTTCTGTAACTGACGACAGGCCGGTTATCAACCCCTCGGGCAATATTGTAGTAATACAATCCGGACTTGCCAAAATGTTGCTGCAAAGCTTCCAGAGATAGTATTTTTAAATCTTTACCGGTTTGAATGCCCAAGTCATGCATTTTAAGTGCTGTGGCTTTGCCTACGCCATGAAATTTATGGATGGGGAGTTGCTCAACAAATTCAGCGCCTTGTTTGGGCGTAATCAGATACAAACCGTCTGGCTTATTCAAATCAGACGCGATTTTTGCAAGAAATTTGTTATAAGAAACACCTGCCGAAGCGGTCAGTTGGGTTTGTTCCTTTATCTTTGTTTTAATGGCTTTAGCAATCAGTGTCGCCGAACCGTCATTGCTTTCAGATTCCGTGACATCCAAATAAGCTTCATCTAAAGACAGCGGCTCGACCAGATTGGTATATTCGAAAAAAATCTGCCGGATAGCCTGGGAAGCTTCCTTATACGCCTCGAAGCGGGGCTTTACAAAAATGGCTTCTGGACACAAGCGATAAGCGCGGGTGGTTGGCATGGCCGAATGGATACCATATATCCTCGCTTCATAACTACAGGTTGCCACTACGCCGCGCGAGAAAGGATTGCCGCCTACGACCAGGGGTTTGTTGCGGTATTCAGGGAAATCGCGCTGCTCCACCGCCGCAAAAAATGCATCCATATCAATATGAATGATTTTGCGGAGCGTGGACATGAGGCTATTTTTTCTGGGGTTCTGGAAGATTCAATTCTTCAGTGACCGCCCATTCTGAGAACGGGTAAGGTAAGGTTTCGGTATTGAACGTCAGAAAGGTCAATATATGGTAGGTATACAGGGACAGGTTACGCCCAAACCTGAGCACATTCTCATTGGGATTGCCGGTGAACAGCACTGACGCTATCTGCAATAAGATAACCGCCCATAATAACATCCTGACCAAGCCACCAATGGCGGCAAAGATCAGCATAAAAAATATGCGTTTCCAGGTGCTGGTTTTTTTAAGGTTTTCTTCAATTTGTTCATCCATCAAGCATTACCCCCTGTTCATAATGTCACGTAAATCCAGCGCGGCGGCGTTGGCACGGGCTATATAAGTTGCCATCGTTAAAGAATAATTGGCGAATAGTCCGTAACCGCTACCATTCAAAATCATCGGACTCAGCACCGGTGATAAAGCGTTTTCCAAGGATTTAATCATGATATCCACCGTATTCATCGCCCGCTTATCCAACAAAATGTCATGAAAATCATATTTAACGGCTTTAAGTATGTGCAGCAATGCCCAACTGGAGCCACGCGCCTCGTAAAATACATCGTCAATCAATAACCAAGTCGTTTCGCTCATGGGTGCAATTTTGGCATTACGAACCTCAACATTAGGCTCTATAACCGCCAAGCCAGGAATTAGCGCCGCGCCGGCCGTACTGGCACTTAAACGGGTAGATAGATTACCCAAGCGTTTGATAACGACCTCAGTATATTGCCAGAGATTGTCAGCACGGGAATAAAATTGCGCACGCTTAACATTGCCCTCATATTTTTGCAGTCGAACCATGTATTTATGAAGTGCGTCAATTCCTTTCTGATACTCTGCTTCGGTGGATGGCAAAGCCCATGAGTCATTTTCGTAATAAAAATACGGTTCTGCCACTTTTAAGTCGGGATCTTCATCAGACTGCGACTGGTCACGGGTAAAGTGATTCCGCAACGCTGTCGTCGCATCACGCAACATGACCAAGGCACCGTACTCGAAGGCGGAGATGTTGTCCAGGAAGACCCCAGGCGGGGCTACATCGTTAGTAATGTAACCACCCGATTTATGCAGCAGGACTTCGGCGATATGTGCCAGGGTATTGGTGTAGGTATAGCCGAGCGGGATGTCAGTGGTCTTAGTTATTTTAGCCCGCTCCATGGCTTCATCCTGGATGCTGAACTGCTGAGGCTCGGCACCCCACCATGCGCCAAGAAAGATTAAAACCAGCACAGATATAAGCACAAGCACGCCAAACCCCCAGAGTATGCCCCTGGACTTTTCATCTTCAAGTAAATCGCTTGATGCCATTTCAGGTTTCCTGTGAGCTGTGGGTTATGTTGGGAAGGGTTGGATTTGTTCTTGAATGTATTGCTAGCATAGTAACAGATTTCTGTGTGTTTTGCCTATCCAGCAAGCTTATTGGGGCTTTTTTTTGGCCCTTGGATGTGCCTTATCGTATATTTCCGCCAGATGTTGGAAGTCCAGATGCGTATAGATTTGTGTCGTGCTGATGTTGCTGTGCCCCAGCAATTCCTGGACGGCACGCAAATCCTGGCTGGATTCCAGCAAATGGCTGGCGAACGAATGCCTGAGCATATGCGGATGGATGTGTTGGTCTATGCCCTTTTTTTTGCACCATTGCGCAAGCCTTAACTCAATGCTGCGTTGCCCTAGCCGCCGTCCTTTCGTTGTCACAAACAGCGCCGCATCGGCAACAGCAATCTTTGACTTTTCCAACAACCAATTATTGACGGCCTTAACGGCCTTGCCGCCTATGGGCAACACCCTAGACTTACCGCCCTTCCCTGAGCGGACAATCAGTGATCGGTCAGACAAATCAAGATCGACCACATCAAGCGAACTTAACTCACTTAACCTAAGCCCTGACGAATAAAACAATTCAAACATGGCCAGGTCGCGCACTTCCAGCGGTGAACTCGTCCCTGCATCCAAAAGCCCGTTAACCTGATCGACATCTAATGTCTTCGGTAACGTCCTTGCCTGCTTTGGGGCTTTGATGTGCTGTGCCGGATTGATTTCAGCCAAGCTATTTTTCAACAGGAAAGTATAGAAACTACGGATGGCGGACAGCTCGCGTTGTAAGCTTTTACTGCCCATGCCCTTGCGATGCCTGCCTGCAATGTGGGCGCGAACATCAGCTTGCTTGATGTCAGCCCAGTTGAGGATGAGCTTTTCTTTGCAATAGCCTGATAAGCGTTCAATATCGCGTTGATAGCTTTTTACCGTGTGAATAGACGCACGTTTCTCATATTTAAGTTGATTTAAAAAATTCTCCAGCATTTCCTCGGCAACAGGCGACATTATTGCCCTTGCAACAGCGCAATCAGCCGAGTACCAACAATCTCGCTCATTTGGGTTAAAAACAGGCTGCCCATGCTGTAATGAAAACGCCCTTCTTCGCGGCTACCGACCGCCAGAAACCCTTCCAACTCCGTAAACAGCATCGGCATAATGGCGTACGATTGCACCTCAAGGGACGACTCACCAAACAGGATTTTAGCCTGGGTTAGTGTTGGCCGTCCACAAGTCGGTTCACTGCCGGAAAGCTCTTTGCTGAATGGCTTGAGATCTTCGCTGTCAGGCTCAATATAAAGCTTAGAAACCTCCGCATCAGGAATGTGTTTAATGATGCGGATAGCCACGAAATCGGTCAGGAAGTACTCCGAAAGCACGGTTTCAAGATTCGCCACCGCCTCTTCAACCGTCTTGGCATCCAGTAGTGCCAGCGTAAGCTTATGCATACGTTCATACGACGTATCGTTTTCCCTGGCAATCTCGATCAGCTCAGTGAGCTGACTTTCCAATTCCTGGTGCTTAGTCCTGAATATTTCCAATTGCTTGGAAATAAGCGACACCGCATTACCGCTGGGGTGCGGGATACTCATCTGCTCGAGCAGGTGCAGGTGTTCGTTGAAAAACTCCGGGTGTTGCCGAAGGTATTGCTCAACCTGTTTTGAAGTCAAGTTCGGCTTTTCTTGTTCATTCATAGCGTTATGTTTCCATCAAGCTGATTTTTCCATCAAAGACTGTCGTAGCGGGGCCCGTCATAAATACGGGGTGGCCACGGCCTGCCCAGCTAATTATAAGCTGTCCGCCCGGCAAATCGACGGTAACTTCATTATCCAGCAAGTTTTGTTCAATTCCTACGACCACAGCGGCACAAGCGCCGCTACCGCAGGCCAAAGTTTCCCCAGCACCACGTTCATAAACGCGAAGTTTAATATGCTTAGGGTTAACTACCTGCATAAAACCAATGTTAGCCCGTTCAGGAAATAGTGGGTGGCTTTCCAAAGTCCGGCCTAATTCTAGCACCGGAGCCGTTGCTATGTTTTCCACTTGAATGACGGCATGAGGATTGCCCATTGACACCGCCCCGAACACGACTAACGTACCATTAATTTCGACGGAATACGTTTGCGATTCTTGATCTGTAGCCATAGGAATCTCAGAAGGCATATGTCTGGGTATGCCCATGTTAACGAGTACCAAACCGTTTTCCATCAGTTTAAGCACGAGTTGACCTGTATTCGTATCCACCCGTATCTCATCGCCGCTGAACAAGCCTTTTTCCCGCACAAACCGCGCAAAGCAGCGCGCACCATTCCCGCATTGCGCAATTTCACTGCCATCGGCGTTAAAAATACGGTATTTGAAGTCGGCGTTGCTGCTGACGGGCTTTTCGACCAGCAACAATTGGTCGAAACCGATCCCGAAATGGCGGTCAGCCATAAAGCGGATTTGTTCCGGCGATAAGTTGACGGCTTGGTTGATCGCGTCGATAACGACGAAATCATTGCCTAGACCGTGCATTTTGGTGAAGTTGAGCATTTATTCCCGTTGTTTAGATTAGTAGTCTGTAGGATGGATAAGCGGAGCGCATCCATCAATAGTTATTCGATATACATAAGGTGGATGCGCTTTGCTTATCCACCCTACTAACTTACCCATCTTACGAGTTACAATTTATCTGCCTTACGAAGTTGGCTTAGAAATATTTGTCCAAATTACATATTTCCAGTCAAAATAAAATGACCGCATCATAAACTTGCTTTTGGTCATCTACACAAATAGCACTTCCGTGACCCATTCCGTCACCCTCAATTTCGCACCTCATGCCGTGGTTATCGGGCGATGAAAGAATGGCCTTACCAAAATTATGCCCACCGCTGGTCTGTGTAAAAGCCGTAGAAGTTTGACCGTGACCATACATCTGAATAAAACCAAAACTATCTGCCGTTGCCGTTCGTGCACAAGGTCCAGTGTACGTCCGTCCATCAATAGTCAAAGTCATTGTGCCAGCACCAAATCCGTCTGCCTCCATGATGCCGTTATATACTTTTCCACCATCTCGCGGCAGTATAGTCACTTTCCCCGTTAAACTACACCCGCTAATTAATTGTGCGATAAAAAATAAAATAATAATTTTATACATAACTTTTCCCTATAATTTGTTGGTTTGCCTCGGTATGACGGGTCAGCCTAGTTAAATCGTTCCCACGCTCCGGCGTGGGGACGCAATCTTGTGCCGCTCCTGCGGTAAGGGAAGCGGAGCGTGGGAACGATAAAAAATACATGCGCTGAAGCAATGAAATTAATCTTTACAAAAATCAGGCATAACGCCATTTAACCTGCTGCTTTCGTATTTGCTATAAAATTCACACAACCACCGTCCCGCTTCCACCGTGCCAGGCAGTTTTTTAAGACCGCTAAAAAATTGCAAATAGGTGAGCTCCGGCCAGTTTGCCGGTAATTTATCCCTTTCCAAAATTACCCTAGCCCAATCGACAGGTTTATCTTCACTTGACCACCAGACCAAAGTTACTGTTTTAACCTCTTGTTTTGATAGTAACTTATTGCAAATGCTGTAAGTCATGTTAGCAATAGAGTTCCAATCTTGCGCTCCGCCTGTAAAGGGATCTTTACTGACGTCAATGTCTATTTGGCTACCGGAATCTGAAAGCCGTACCGCGTTGATATTCGAATCCAGCGTTTTAATTCCCCCCTGGGTTAAAGCAAAATCAGTAGGTGGGTTCGTCGTGCCCGGGCTTGATAACCATATATAAACGGCAATGAATATAATAATACCAAGCACTTGTTTTAAGTTTTCATGGGTCATTTCTTTCACCACTAAAATGTCAAGTCTTGTAGGTCAGGTTGCGCTTGCGCTACCTGACAGTTGATTTTGAAGTGTCACGTAACCGCATACGCGGCAACGTGACCTATTCAAATTTATTTTCACAACGCCAACAAATGCTCCCC
>JAYVGW010000389.1:0-3824 GCA_043771735.1 Methyloglobulus sp. | reverse complement strand
CCTGGTATTAGGTGGTGACGGGCGTTATTTTAACAGAGTAGCTATACAAATCATCATTAAAATTGCGGCCGCCAATGGTTTTGGTGAGCTTATTATTGGTCAAGGCGGATTATTGTCTACACCGGCAGCATCACATATCATAAGAAAATATAAAGCCTTTGGCGGACTGGTTCTTTCTGCCAGTCATAATCCCGGTGGCCCGGACGAAGATTTTGGCATTAAATATAATGTCAGCAATGGCGGCCCTGCCCCGGAAAAATATACCGACGCCTTTTATCAGCGCAGCCTAACCATCGACAGCTACAAAACCGCTAAAATCGAAGATGTAGATCTCGACAGTATAGGATCACAACAAATCGATGGGCTTAAAATCACGATTATTGATCCGGTGGCTGATTATGCCGAACTCATGCAATCGATTTTCGACTTTAACTTACTAAAGCAAAGCATTGGCTCTGGTTATATCACGCTGTTATTTGACGCTATGAGTGCCATAACCGGGCCTTACGCAAAAAGAATACTGGTGGATATGCTGGGCGCTACTCCCGATTCTCTAATTAATGCAGAACCCTTGGAAGATTTTGGCGGCCATCACCCTGATCCGAATCTGGCACATGCACATGAGCTTGCCGAGCGTATGTTCAGCGCGGATGCGCCTACGTTCGGCGCCGCTTCTGATGGCGATGGCGACCGCAATATGATTACCGGCAACAATATTTTTGTAACCCCCAGTGACAGCCTGGCCATTATGGCGGCCAATGCCCATTTAATTCCTGCGTATTCCAAAGGATTAAGCGGCGTTGCCCGCTCCATGCCTACCAGCCAGGCGGTTGACCGCGTCGCGGCAAGCTATAACATTCCCTGTTATGAAACCCCCACCGGCTGGAAATTTTTCGGCAATTTGCTGGATGCAGGAAAAATAACCCTGTGCGGCGAAGAAAGTTTTGGCACTGGTTCCAATCATGTCCGTGAAAAAGATGGTTTATGGGCCGTGTTATTCTGGTTGAATTTAATTGCTATCAAACGCCAGTCTGTTGCCGACATCGTCCATGAACACTGGCAAAAATTCGGTAGGGATATTTATTGCCGCCATGATTATGAGGCTGTCGAAACCCCTATCGCCAACAGTCTTGTTGAGCATTTGCGAAATCAATTACCCACATTACCAGGCCAGAGCTTTGGTGAATACGTCGTTAAATATGCCGATGAATTCAGCTATGAAGATTCGGTAGACGGCAGCATCAGTAAAAACCAAGGCATACGTAACGGCTTTGAAAACGGCTCAAGGGTCGTCTTTCGCTTATCAGGAACGGGTACAGTCGGCGCAACCTTAAGAATTTATATTGAACGCTTTGAAGCAGATCCCGCCCGGCATGACCAGGATGCTCAAGAAGCATTAGGAGAATTAATTATCCTTGCCGAGCAGCTTTGTGAAATTAAAAACCGCACCGGCAGAACAGAACCTAATGTAATTACTTAAGGCAGCGCAACCAACCTTCTTCTTGTTAATGGTCAAAATTGACTCAAGCCTGTTGACCATTGACAAGACGCTAAAGGGGAAGCCAACCGTTTTCCCTGCCGTCAAAAGGCAATCAAGCAATTTGCTGCCATTACCATCTAACACACTGATGTTAAAACGAGTTCAGGTGATTGAAAAATACCATTGCCGGCATTAGTACTCAGCCATTTTTAGAGGCTTCCCTTATGAATGAATATGCGCGTTTACCTGCATAGATACACGCAAATGGTATCTCTACGATAGCTGAATATCATGCGCGATACCGTGCAATGAACAAATCAAAAACACCCCCGCCGCAATCAAGGCAATTTGCTGCAATGAGGTCTTCATATCGGTTTTTTTATGCAATGACGGTATCAAATCCGCGACGGCAATATAAATGAAGCTGGAAGCCGCCAAAGCCAGGAAATATGGCAGACTGTCATGCAAATCTTCCAGGCTAAAGTAAGCCAACACCCCGCCCAGCACTGTCGTCAAACTGGCTAATACATTATAAAAAAGTGCTTTGCCTTTGGAATAACCACTATCTAATAAAATGGCAAAATCACCGACTTCTTGCGGAATTTCGTGCGCTGCAACGGCTAAGCTGGTAACTATGCCTAACTGCACATCTGTCAAAAACGCGGCCGCAATTAACACACCGTCGACAAAGTTATGGATACTATCGCCTAGAATAATCAATGCACCCGCCGACTTAACAACACCGTGCTCATGGCTGTGTCCGTGCGCATGATTGTCATCCAGCGCATCGTCACCATGCGCCTCACAGTGCCCGTAATGGCAATGTCGCCAAATCAACAGTTTTTCCAGCACAAAAAAGCCCAGTATTCCCGCTAAAATTGTCGCCGATAAGGCTTGAAATTGCTCCGGCTTAACTGCTGAAAATGCCTCGGGGATCAACCCCCAAAAGGCCACCGCTAATAATGCACCAATCGCAAAACTTATCCCATGCGGTAATATTGCATTCCGGTGATGATCACGCAGTAATAAAAAAACAGCGGCTGCCATCACGCTTAATACCCCGCCGACGGCGGTAAAAATGATGATTAATATCAATAAATTCACTGCGTTATTCTCTCCATATCAATGTCGCCATACGCCCTGTTTGAGTATCTCTGCGATAAGAATAAAAACGCTCATGCTCAGTAACCGTGCAGTGCGTGCCTCCATAAACATTAGTTATGTCTAACGCTGCCAGTTCAATCCTGGCTAACTGATAAATGTCTGCCAACCACTTGTCGTTGCTTTGCGCTTTAAATGCTTCATTGAATGCTGCCGACTTTTCCAGGAAGGCATCACGCACTTCAGCGCCTACTTCAAAACAGTCAGGCCCGATTGCAGGCCCTAACCATACCAGTAAATCCTGCGTCTGCATTGCATCGATTGTGTTGCTGATCACGCCTGCCAATAAACCCCGCCAGCCTGCATGAACTGCCGCCACATGCGCTCCATCCGCAGAGCAAACCAGCAATGGCAGACAATCCGCCGTCATCACCGCGCACACAACGCCAGCTTCATTAGTGTAACTGGCATCAGCTTGTTGCAAATCCCCCCTACCCCCCTTTTGCAAAGGGGGGTAGGGGGGATTTGCCGCCTTAACGGCACGGCTACTGTGTACTTGATCCAGCCATATTGGTTCGGTGGGCAACTCCAGCATTTCGCTGATAATCTGCCTGTTTTGCCTAACCCGCCCACTATCATCACTGACATGAGTAGCCGGATTAAGGCTGGAGTATGCGCCTTGACTCACGCCGCCCGTGCGCAAAGTGGTCGCCGCATGAATGTTTGCGGGCGCTGGCCAATCGGGTTCCAACCAGTATTTATTCTTGCTCATTATCAGTTAAAGCTGCTAACAAGCGGGTCATATCTTCGGGCAAAGACTGCTCCCATTCGCAATATTCATTCGTCACAGGATGCTGTAAACCCACAACGCGTGCGTGTAATGCCTGACGCTTAAAACTGCGTAATTCTTTTTCCAGTTGCTCGCTGCAATCAGGTGGCATTTGAAAACGCCCGCCATAAACTTGATCGCCCAACAACGGGTAACGAATATGCGCCATGTGGACGCGAATCTGATGCGTACGCCCTGTTTCCAGCTTAACCTGAACCAGTGTATGCCGGGTAAAACGCTGCGCCACGCGATAATGCGTAACCGCAAATTTACCGGATTCTTTAACTGCGTAACGTTTGCGGTCAGTAGGATGTCTGGCTATAGGCTCATCAACCGTACCGCCAGCCGTCATCCGGCCTCGGGTAATTGCCAGATATTCACGGGTAATTGTCCGCTCCTGTAGCTGTTGCGTCA
>JAYVGW010000388.1:0-11105 GCA_043771735.1 Methyloglobulus sp. | reverse complement strand
AAACAGGCCATTAAAGAGGGTGAGGCTATAGATCTGCATTCACCGCCAGAAATACTGCACGAGCTTCGCAAAACCTGTAAAAAATTGCGCTATTTAATGGAATTTTTTCAGCACCTGTATGCAGAACGCCGTATTGCCAGCCTGGTTAAGCAATTGAAACGGCTGCAAGATGTGTTAGGTGATTATCAAGATTATGCCACCCAACAAAAAAGGCTAAGACAATTTAGCCAGGAAATGCAGGCCAGCAATGCACCCGATAAAACTATTACGGCGATGGCGCTGTTGATTGAAGATTTTGACAAGCGCAAAAATAAGGCCCGTGAGCACTTTACCTGGCAATTTTCCGCGTTTAAAAAACCTGAAAACCATGCTGCTTTTCATGCGTTATTTGCAACACAGCATTCATAAGCCTTGAGTTTCGTTTACAGCGCATGAAGGCTAGTTACACCAATTATTAAACCTGGGGTTAACATGAAAGTATTGGCTTTATACAGCATTAAGGGCGGGGTGGGTAAAACCGCAAGTGCGGTTAATCTGGCGTATAATGCCGCACAAGCCGGTTACCGTGCCCTGGTTTGGGATTTGGATCCGCAAGGTGCCAGCAGTTATTATTTTCGTATCAAGCCTAAAATCAAGGGCGGCAGTAAAGACTTAATCGCCGGCAAACGAGACTTGGATGTGCTGATTAAAGGCACTGATTTTGACAATCTGGATTTAATCCCCGCCGATTTTTCGTTCAGGCATGTGGATTTACTGTTGGATGACACTAAAAAACCCACCAAGCAAATCAAAAAACGCCTTAAACCATTGGCAGACACCTACGACTTTATTTTTCTGGATTGCCCACCCAGTATTTCCCTGCTTTCGGAAGCGATTTTTGAAGCGGCGGACGTGTTGCTCTCACCTATGATTCCAAGCACGTTGTCGTTAAGAACCTTAGTACAGCTAAAAGCCTTTATTGATGATCACGAGGGAGTCAACACGCGGTTAATACCGTTTTTTTCTATGGTGGATAACCGAAAGAAAATGCACAAAGACATCATGCAGCAGGTGCTGGCTGATTATCCCGCCACCTTAAAAACTGCGATACCGTGCGCCAGTGACATTGAACGCATGGGCATGGAGCGCAGGCCGCTTGGCGCTTACAGCAAAAGCCACTCTGCGCAAGCTTACACTGCCCTGTGGGAGGAAATTTTGACCCGTTTGGCATAGGGATAATCAGTACAGTCATTTGATTGTCATATTTGGTTCTTATACTGGCAAGACCCGATACTGAAGACTGGTCTTGCCATGATTGACGCTGAACAACTTTTGAAAGAAACCTATCCCAACTTAAAATTTGGCAAAGATAATAAGCTCATTGTCACCGCCTTAAAAAAGCTGTTGCATCAGGATGACTTAAACGACTTTACTGCTAAACACCAGCATTTACGCGGCTTTGCCTTTCTGGATAAATTGCTGCACCATTTCAAGTTTAATTACCAAGTCAGTGGCGACTCGATTAACCATATCCCTTCGGAAGGGCGCTTGCTAATTGTTGCTAATCATCCTTTGGGTACACTGGACGGCTTGGCCTTGCTTAAGCTGGTGCGCTCGGTGCGGCCCGATGTGCGTATTGTTGCCAACCGTGTGTTGCTGCACATGGAGCATTTGCAGTCAGTGTTCTTGCCAATAGATGTGCTGACCGATAAACAAAGCCTTAAGCAAAGCTATAAAGCCATGCTGCAAGCCCTGGAAAATGATGAGGCCATCATCATTTTTCCGGCCGGTGAAGTAGCGCGAATTACCCCTAAAGGCATTGTTGATGGCCCATGGCAAAATGGCTTTATCAAGCTGGCCAAAAAAAGCTACAGTCCGGTGTTGCCTATTTATATCAAAGCTAAAAACTCAGCCTTGTTTTATAGTCTGTCCATGCTCTATAAACCCCTGGGAACTTTCATGCTGGTCAGTGAAATGTTCAACAAAAAGCATCAGGACATCAAGTTCAAGATTGGTGCACCAGTGCCGGCACATGCTTTTTTTGATGCCAAAGAGAGCAATAAAATACTTAGCCGCCGGTTTCGTAAACACGTCATCAATCTGGGTAAAAAAGCACCCAAGCCGTTATTTGAAACCGTCGAAACCGTTATCCATCCAGGCGATGCCAAAGCCATAAAAAAAGCATTGTACTGTTCCAGGTTGCTCGGTGAAACCCGCGATGGTAAAAAAATATTTTTATATCAGTTCCAGGATGATTGCCCGGTAATGCAAGAAATCGCCAGGCTTCGGGAACTGACCTTCAGAACCGTAGAAGAAGGCACAGGTTTTGCACTTGATTTGGACAAGTTTGATGTTTATTACCAGCATATCGTGTTGTGGGATGACAAAGATTTGGAGATCGTCGGAGCGTATCGGGTAGGTGATGGCCCTGCAATCATGGCTACACGTGGCGTAGAAGGTTTTTATACGCAATCCCTGTTTGATTTGCGTGGTGAATTTGAAGCCTTGTTGCCAAGCAGTATTGAGTTGGGGCGCAGCTTTGTGCAGCCGCGTTATTGGGGTCAGCACAGCCTGGAGTACCTTTGGTATGGTATAGGGGCTTATTTACGTGAGCAGCCGGAGATTAAATATCTGTTTGGGCCGGTCAGTATCAGCAATGCCTACCCGCAATTGGCCAAAGAGTTGATCGTCGGTTTTTATCAGCAACAGTTCGGTACGCAGTGGTTACAAACCAAGGCCAGAACCCCGTTTGTTATTTCTGAACATTGTAGCCACTTTGTGGCCAGCGAATTTAACGGCGATTATTCCACCAGTTTTAGGGTTTTGAACACTGAGCTGAAAAAACTGGGTGTTAAAGTGCCCATGCTTTACAAACAATATGTAGAGCTGTGTGTTGACAAAGGCTGCCACTTTATTGACTTTAACATCGACCCGGATTTCAACCAATGCATCGATAGCCTGATTATGGTTGAAATTGATAAAATTACCCCTAAAAAACGCCAGCGCTATATCGAAAAGTCACTGGTAAATTGAGCTTGATGATCGACAAGGTTTTCCCTGGGCTGCGTCAACTTGAGGTTTTGATCGAGCAACTTGGCAACAGGGCACAGGTGCAGATACTGGATCACATCCACTATCGCGGGCAAACGTTCCCCATTTATTGCATTATTTTGGGTTCCAAACAACCGGATGTGCCAGTGCTGGGATTATTCGGTGGGGTACACGGACTGGAAAAAATCGGCTCGGAAGTTATCCTGGCCTATATGCAAACCCTTAGCCAATTGCTGGACTGGGATGAAGAACTCAATGCCCGCCTGGAAAAATCGCGCCTGGTGTTTGTGCCTATCGTTAATCCTGTTGGGGTGTATCGTGGCACGCGCAGCAACGGCAACAATGTGGACTTGATGCGCAACGCTCCCATCGAAGGCATTGGTAATACCAAACTTTACAGCGGCCAACACATTAGCCCGATACTGCCCTGGTATCGTGGCGATACTTTAGCAATGGAAGCCGAGGCTCAAGCTTTATGCGGGATTGTGCGCCAACAATTGTTTAGCGCACCCCTATCCATCGCGCTGGATTTGCATTCCGGCTTTGGCCTGCGTGACCGCTTATGGTTTCCTTATGCGCACAGCAAAAAACCGTTTGCCAGTATCGCCGAAACCTATGCCTTAAAAAAACTGTTTGACCGCTGCTATCCACACCATATTTACAAGATAGAACCGATGAGCCTGGAGTATGTCATCAACGGTGATTTATGGGATTTTTTGTATGACGAATTTATAGCGCAAAACGACAGTCAGGGATTATTCATACCTTTAACCTTGGAGATGGGATCATGGTCCTGGCTTAGAAAAAATCCGCTGCATCTGTTTCATCGGCATGGCTTGTTTCATCCGGTATTGCCGCATCGGCAGCAACGGGTTATGCGTCGACATTTTACTTTATTGGATTTTTTACACCGCAGCTTGCTGTTCCCAAAACCGTGGACAGGTTTGGATACAGAGCAACGGGACTGCTATTATCAACAAGCCTTGAGAGTTTGGTATGATGGATAACAGTTTAGCGACCCATTGGTTATTACTGCGCGGTTTGTCACGGGAAATTGAACATTGGGGCGATTTTCCCGCCCTCTTGCAAAGCGATTTTCCAGGCTCCAAGGTTCATGCGCTGGACTTGCCTGGCACAGGTTTGTTATACCAGCAGGCTAGCCCAAAGCGCATTGCAGCCATAACCGACAGCGTCCGGCAGCACGCTATAGAGCAAAATATGCTGGATCAGCCATTAACGTTATTGGCCTATTCACTGGGCGGTATGGTTGCCTGGGATTGGCTACAACGCTACCCTGAAGATATTAATGGCGCGGTATTGCTAAATACCAGTTTCGCCAATCTCAGCCCATTTTACCAGCGTTTGCGTTGGCAAAGTTACGCTACTTTTCTGGGTTTATTACTACAATCAAACCTGCACAAGCGCGAAGCGAGTATTTTAAAGCTGGTCAGCAATCGAACCGATGTCGGTGGGCTTATTGCCAGCGAATGGACAAAAATTCAGCAGCAGCGACCCGTCAGTATGAAAAATAGCCTACACCAGATGACTGCTGCCGCCACTTATAAACCGAACAAACAAAAAACCACACAGCCGGTGTTATTGCTCAGTAGCCAAAAAGACCGTCTGGTATCGTCTGCCTGTTCATTGGCTATTCAAAAACGCTGGCAGGTTGATCTGGCAATTCACCCGTGGGCAGGGCATGATATTTGTCTGGATCAGCCGTTGTGGGTGGTAGATAGAATTAAACGCTGGACTGAAAGTTTTACCCAGTCATCAAAACTTCATCAATCTGTCACTGTGCCGTCATAAGAGACGGTTAAAATGTCTCTTCAAAATATACGAAATATTGAAATAATAATTTTCTAATGCTGTTGAGAAGAGTGCAAGTGGATTGTCGGTGCCAAGGAAGGCGGCATTGCGTCTATAGGATATCGGCAATCCACTTGCCCCCTTTAAGATAGTCTGCTGTCAATTAACACACAATGCCTATCCCCGAAGTCCTGAAGTAAATACTCAAAGGCCATTCTGTGGCCTTTTTTTATATTGTTTAGGGCGCTACAGATACAAGAAGCTTTGTCGATTTACGGGCTTGTCATCATCCCGTCATAGTCCAGCTGTAAAGTTTAAATTTTAACCGACAGTTGAAGCTGACATTCATGAATATTGCGATTAAGCATTTTATTGTCGCTGTTGCCATATCATCTTTAGTATTAGCAAGCTATGTGGCCATCAGCGGATTTAATCCAACCACGCCAAAACCCTATAAGCTCATTCGGCTTTTCCCTGAAGATACCAGTGCGTCTGTCACTTTTGATGAAAGCATTATAGCGTCGCCCTTGCTCGATAACTCTCAAAACCTGCCTTTTATTATTGTACCTGTCTCCAATGGCGTTGTGGCGGCTTTGGATAGTGAAACAGGGGCTTTAATTTGGCAAGTCAGTATGCCAACACCCAAAGGCCAGCAAGCGCAAATTATTTCCACACCGGTTATTATCGGCAGCAAGTTGGTGGTTTTATACCAATGTTTAGAAAAAAGCATACGCACTAGCCATCGCATGGCGGTTGTCGATTTAGACCAAAGGCAGCTCGACAAAAGCTTTCCCGTCTTGGTGATCTCTGCTGAAAAACCTGCTGCTGATGGTATTGCTACAGTCAAGTTTAATCCCCCTACCGCTTTTTCGCATTCTGCTGTTTTACATGCTATTAAGCCCGATTCAAAATGGGGCAGCCTGTATGCTGCTTTCGGTAATTCCGGCGATACCCAGCCTTATCACGGCTGGCTATTTGAAATTGATATGGACAGTTGGCAGCAAGGGACACAGCAAGCTATCCGCAATGTGTTGTTGACCACGCCAGAAGAAAAATGCCCTGTCACTATGGAATACGGTAATCAGGAAATGATTTGTGGCGGTGGTATTTGGACACCGGCAGGTCCCCAGCTCTATCCCACTGCGGAAAGTTTTGAATTAATAGTGCCCACCGGCAATGGCCAAACTGATTTAGCGCGGGGCGACTATGCCAATACCTTGATGCGAGTGCAGCCCAACCTACAATTTGATCCCGGCTGTGATGCACAATTGTGTAAAAATTTTTATCCCAAACAACCCAGTAATGACTGTATCGCCTCTTGCAAAAACCTGTTTATTCCACGGTTGTCAGAATGGAATACGCTGTTAAAACCAGCGAACGGTGAATGTGACCATAAAACTTTCTGGGAATGTTTAGCCTGGATGGATTATGACTTGGGTGCCAGTGCACCTGTTAAAGTCGCAATGCAAAATGGTCATTCGGTACTCGTTCAACCCGGTAAAGAAGGCGCAGTGTATTTAATAGATGCCGAACATTTAGGCACGCAATATGATCGCATGGAAATTGTTGATGTGTGCGGAACGCCAGACGATGCGTGTAAAGCGGGCTGGATGGGTATGATTGTCACCCAGCCGGTAGTCTCCAATACTGGGCCAGATCCTGTCGTAATTATCCCTACCTTTGTGCCGGATACCACGCATCCGGCAGGCTTGGTCGCCTTAAAAATAGTTGAGGAAAATGGCAAGCCTAAGTTTAAGCGCGTATGGCAGTTCCCTAATCCAGCTAGCGACAAAGCGGTGCAGAAATTTAGAAGCCATCCGTCCTTGCCGGTTATTTCAACATTAGGCAAAAATGGTGATGAGATCGTTTGGGTTGTGGATATTGGTACATTTGGCACGTTGTACGGTATACGGGTAAAAGATGGGGCACTGATGGTTGAGCAATCCTTATCAGGTACAGGACGCCCTTTGTCTAAACCCGTCATTTACGACAATACGGTTTATTTGGCTTCCGTTATGCCTAATACCGGCAAAGCGTTTATGGAAGCATATCGTATTGAATTGCCAAAATAACCTGTCATCAAAATGTCATGGAACTGTCATCAAAGTTTAATCTGATGGTGTCATTATAATAGCGTCCAATAACTTTAAAGAGCGCATTGCCATGAATAACTTTAATTTAATTAAACGTAATAACGTTGTGGACTATATCCTGTCCATGCTGGTTTTTTGCTTGCCACTGACTGTTTTTTGTTTGCTGGTGTCGTGGGGAATTGAAGTATTGGCCATGGAACTATTTCGCTTATCTTAATCTTACGCCGCTATCTGCTGACCTCTACAATCGAGTTAAATTATGGAAAATAGGGCTTATTACCCCTCATTTGCTGAGGGTGAACATTACGATGTCGCGGGGAGTTTCTTCGGCAATCATTCTCCAGATGATGTAATGGCGGTGGAAAATAACCATGTCCAGGGACAAATTTTAGCTTATTTACTGGAGTCAGACGACGATGATAGCGGTATGACACTGGGCAGTTTACAGAAACTGGCCAAGTCTTCGGGGGTGAAAGAGCCTGAAAATATAACGCTTAAAATCGAACTGATTTGGGCGATACAGATGGCGACTTATCATCAAGCCTGCTTTGGCTCTGAGCTACGCAGTGCCTGCACAAAGGAAGACTGTAATTGGCGATATGAATGTAAAAAGCCGGTTGCGCGGCATTACACCAGTTATGTTTAACCTTAAAATCTATGTTATCCATGAGCCGTTTGCAGATGATGTTACCGGCGTTTCTTTGCTTTGATAATCGACGCAATTCCAGCTAATGAATTATGGCCCATTGGCCAGGCATATTCTCCACTGATGCGATCGTAACATTCTTGTGCCATAATTAATGTCACACTAACCTATCAAAAATGAAACCATGAGCATCAAAAAACAACATCTGAAAAATAGCCCCTGCTGCAAAGTGTCGTTCCGCGTCAGTAAAACGGCGGCCAATAATGCCAAAAGCATTCATCTGGTCGGTGATTTCAACGATTGGAATCCGCAAGCCACCGAAATGAATGCCTTGAAAAGTGGTGAATTTACCGCCCTGGTAGAGCTGGATACCAGCAAACCAGAATACCAGTTTCGTTACCTGTACGACGGCCAGCACTGGATAAACGACGATGAGGCTGACGGCTACGCCACCAATGGTATGGATGGGGAGAACTCCATCATACGTGTGTGAAGAAAATAGGGTATAAGCGTAGGTTTACACATACCGGCCTATCGTTTATGCCCACTGCTTTCCCCCATGCTTTTGCCTTCGACCCTGGCTACGGTTATTCCTTGAAAGATTTACTGGCCATTGAATCGCCATCGCCGCCGGATGACTTTGCTGATTTCTGGCAGGCGCGTTATGTCCGCGCCATGCAGATTCATCCGCGCCCGCGCATTAAACATATCGGCAAAGACCACGGCAATTATGAAGTGTTTGATCTGCGTTATTATTCCACCGACACCGTCATTATTCGCGGCTGGGTATGGATACCGAAAGATAAGCCTGTCACCCGCGGTATCGTCATAGGCCATGGTTATGCGGGGTGTGATCAACCTGAGTTTCGTCTACAGCCCGAAGGGGCTGTGCTGTTCTTTCCGAGCTTTCGCGGCTTATCACGCAGCCAGCAACCTTTAGTTTCTGCTGATCCTGCTTTTCATGTCTTGCACGATATCGATAAGCCCGACCGGTATATTCTGGGAGGCTGCGTTGAAGATGTTTGGCTGGCAGTATCAGCCATGCTGTGCTTGTTTCCCGCTATGCGTGGGCATATTGGCTATGCGGGCATTAGTTTCGGAGGCGGCATAGGGGCATTAGCATTACCATGGGAACCACGTATTCAGCGGGCGCATTTCAATGTCCCCTCTTTTGGCAACCATCCTTTGCGCTTGACATTACCGACTATCGGGAGCGGTGCGGCGGTTCAGAGTTATCAGCAGCAACATGGTAATGTGCTTGCAACATTACAGTATTATGATGCCGCCAGCGCGGCACGCTTTATTAACCAAACGGTACATGTTGCGGCGGCGCTGTTTGATCCAGCTGTTGCCCCCCCTGGGCAGTTTTCTATTTACAATGCTCTGCCTGAATCAAAATCCCTGTTTGTATTAGAAGCAGGCCATTTCGCTTATCCGAATCAGGCTGAACAAGAGCGGGTGTTATTACAGGAACTGGAGGATTTCTTTTCATACTTATAAGCAGGGTAGGCAATGCAACGGGAATATCATCAATGGTACAGCCCTCGGATGGGGCGCAAGATGGAGTTGTTGGTGTTTGGCCATGCGGGTGCAAAAGTTTTAGTGTTTCCGACCCGTGATGGACGTTTTTACGAATATGAAAGTTTACGCATGGTGCATAAGCTAGCACACAAAATTTCAGCCGGGCATCTGCAACTATTTTGTGTCGACAGTGTTGCTCATGAGTCACTGTACTGCTTCTGGAAGCATCCGTCCGAACGCATGCACTACCATGTCCAATTTGAGAATTATATTGTGCATGAAGTTTTGCCTTTTATGCAGGACAAAAACTCCCATCCATGTACGATTGCCCACGGCTGTAGTCTTGGCGCATACCATGCTACCAACATTGCCTTTCGTCACCCGCATCTGTTCCAAAAACTGAGTGCATTTTCGGGGCGCTATGACTTGACCCTGTCGGTGGAGCATTTCACCGATTTATTCAGTGGCTATTATGACGACAACATCTATTTTCATACCCCTAGCCATTTTATGGCCAACTTACAAGATACAGGGCATTTGCAGCATTTACAGAATATGGATATTACACTGGTAATCGGGAAAGATGACCCATTTTGGGGTAACAACCAGCATTTGAGCAATATTTTGCACGGTAAAGACATTGGGCACCAATTCCATGAATGGGCTGGACGTGCGCACTGCGGTTATGACTGGCGCCAAATGGTGTCACTTTATTTATAGCCGAGTCAGTTTCCATCCATTCCAGCCTATATAGGAATTCAAGTTTTTCAAAACTTGGTAGTAGTTATTCAGACCCTTTGGCCACAGGTAGTCTTGGTACAACAGGAAGCCCTGCTCGCCTTTAGTGAATTACTGCCGCCAAGTAAACCCAAGGTGACTGTTGGCGCACACGGCAAGTTTCAATGACACTGATTAAAATGGCTAAAATCCTCGTGCCGTCTCCGGTGCGTGTGCCATGACAAATGCCCCTTAAAATGACCCAATGACGCAATGCCTGTTCGGCCTCGTTATTGGTCAAGGGCAAATGAGGCTGCGCTAAAACCTGAAAAATAGCCTCCCAGCCATTGAGCATTTCTGCGGCCAAAGCACGCGCCTTTTCATGTGTCGGAGACGCACACATACCCTCGCAGGCAGACTGGTAATCTGACAAGGCCTGTTGGTAGGTAATCGGTAACAGCTGGTCGGGTGGATTTTCTCTGGCAGCATAAATCGCCTCCACAAGGGTATCCAGCAGTAAAAGTGCCTGCTCACCAAACAAGCGGGCTGTCACGTCCAGACTATCTTTTAACCCCTCGGCCTTACGGATCAAATGTGCCCAGCACCGGAGACGTTTGAGGTAATATCGGTAAGCCTGCCAACCATCACTCATCAGCCAACCTTGAAAACGGTCGCCCAATACGTTGCTCAACAGTTCGGAACCCCGGCTGGCGATCCAGTAAACAACCACATTTTGGCCACAGAATACCCATAACCACAGTAATGTGGTCAATTCGTGCCAGGAGGTTTCGTCGACATGCAGCAAGCCACTGTCTTGGACGGCCTGCACCAACTCCTCTTCAATGGCCAATGCCGCTGCGCCGCTTTCATGCAGGGTGGCGTTGATGGTGCCCACACTGATTTCCAGGGCAAGCCAATCATACAAAAATTCCTGTATCCGTTTCCGCGACAGGCGCATCCGGTAGGCCAGGCACACTATCAATGCCGCAAGCCCAGAGCCATCTAGTCGCCATTCTGACAACATGATGTTCGGTGTCAAAGTATGTGATACCTGCCTATGCGGGGCTTGTTGAGTACAATGCCCACAACCGCAGGCCGTTTCATAATGGGTGTGCTTGGTATTTGTCAGGCTAATCCCTGGATTTTTCGGGTCAGCCCACACCAAGTCAACCGTTTCAAAAGCGGTATAAGCTTTGGCTGCGTTTGGGGGTAATTCACGGTCACACCGTGCACAACCTGCTGGGTAATGGTGTTCTTCAGCTGTGATAGCTATTTTTTGCTCCCGCCCG
>JAYVGW010000387.1:0-2748 GCA_043771735.1 Methyloglobulus sp. | reverse complement strand
TATTGTGGACCGATGCGCTGATATTGTTGTTATTGCTGGCTTCAATAAGCATTGCGTTTTATCTGCACGATAAGGAACATATCCAACGTCCACTCAACAAAATAGCCCGCAGTAAAGTGGGCATGGTATCGCTGGTTGTGCTGGTGTTCTTTCTTTTTGTTGGGCTTCTGGATTCCATACATTTCAAGTCGGATCAGGGAAACAGCAACGAAATCATAAGTCTGCTGGATTATTGCGCCACACCCTTGAGGGAACATACTGAGAAAACTTACTCTGCACCGTTTGCGACGACTTTGTACAGTAAGGAAATAATTATAAAAAATGGCAATGTGCAATGGGGTTATCCGCGACTGGTACACGGGGGTAAGCACTTGGCTGACCCAGAAAAAGACCGGGTGCCTGATGTCCTGTTAAAAGCAGGCTTTGGCTTTTTGTCCGGTTTAGCCTTATTCATTGTACTGATGCTTTTATCGGCGGGTATAAGCTACTTGTTGCACGGTACAGCACCCAAGTTTTTCGCTCTGCGCCCTGTGCTGTCAACCTTATTCATCATTACCGTCATAAGCACTGTGCTAGGTTACCTGTCACTTTATTATCACGTCCTAGGTACGGACAAAGTCGGCGAAGATGTATTTTACCAAGCTATCAAAAGTATCCGCACCGGCTTGGTCATCGGTACGTTGACAACGCTTATCATGCTGCCTTTGGCGATACTGTTCGGTATTCTCGCCGGATTTTTTCGCGGCTGGGTCGATGATGTCATCCAGTACCTGTACACCACGCTTAATTCCATACCTGGCGTATTGTTGATAGCGGCATCGGTGTTGATGGTGCAAGTCTATATGGCAAACCACGAAGACCAATTTACCAGCGTGATCGTCCGTGCCGATATGCGTTTGCTGTTCTTATGTATGATATTGGGCGTGACCAGTTGGACGGGCTTATGCCGATTGCTCAGGGCGGAGACATTGAAACTCAGGGAAATGGAATATGTGCAAGCAGCGCAAGCACTTGGCGTGAAACAACATTCAATTTTACTGCGGCATATTTTGCCAAATGTGATGCACATCGTGTTGATTTCCGTCGTTCTTGATTTCAGTTCTCTGGTATTGGCGGAAGCGGTTTTGTCATATATCAACATCGGCGTTGACCCGACTTCATATAGCTGGGGCAATATGATTAACGGCGCAAGGCTGGAAATGGCACGCGAACCCATCGTGTGGTGGTCATTGTCCGCCGCCTTCGTGTTCATGTTTGCCCTGGTACTGGCGGCCAACCTGTTTGCCGATGTAGTGCAGGATGCGTTTGATCCGAGGAGCGCGGCTAATGAAAGCGTTGAATAAACCGACTGGCAATCAAATCAATCCGGCCAAATTGATGTTAAGCAAATGGACGGCTGTTTTGCCACAGCGTAAGGAAAAACATTTTATGGTCACTCGCGTTAACGAAGATGAGGAAGGCATCGTTAGCACCTGCATAGTTGAAGCGGTGCTTACGCATCGCGAGTATGAGATGGATTGGCGGGAATTGAAAGATAGCACCCGCTGGTTAGCTGGATGGCTTTGAATGCCAAAATCAAGCCTTATGTCTGAGCCATTGCTATCTGTCGAAAACCTAAGTGTCAGTTTCAATCGTTCTCAACTGGTTGTTGATGGCATTAGTTTTGATATTTATGCAGGCGAAACTTTTGCCTTGGTGGGCGAGTCTGGTTCTGGCAAATCGATTACCGCACTGTCGGTATTGCGATTATTGCCCAATAGCGCCTATCTCGATGCCAAGTCGATCAGCTTGCAAGGCGTTAACTTATTGAAGCTATCCGAATTGGATTTGTGCAAAATTCGTGGGCGGCGGATCGGCTTTATTTTCCAAGATCCTATGTCGTCATTGAATCCGGTCATGACGATAGGCGACCAGGTTGCAGAAGCCATCCAGCAACACTACCCATTGTCCAAAAGCGATACCAAGCAACGCGTCCTGGAATTGTTGCAGCAAGTTGAGTTACCGAATCCGCAAACAAGAATAAAAGACTACCCGCACCAATTGTCGGGCGGTCAACGCCAACGCGTAATGATAGCAATTGCACTGGCGGGTAAGCCGGATTTGCTGATTGCAGATGAGCCGACGACCTCGTTGGATGTGACCATTCAGGCGCAAATATTGGCGTTATTGAAAAACATTCAGCAGAAAACCGGCATGGCGCTGTGGCTGATTAGCCATGACCTTGCGCTGGTGTCTACGATGGCTGACCGAGTGGCCGTCATGCAGCAGGGTAAAATTGTTGAAACTGCACCGTCGGCTGAACTCTTTGGTAAAGCCAAACACCCTTATACCCTTAAATTGCTGAATGCCTTGCCATCCATGCAAAGCTGCCTCAAAAATTGGGCCGAAGAAAAACCCCCTTTGCTACAGGTTAATGATTTTCATTGCTATTATCCAATCCGTAAAGGCTTGTTTAAACGCACCGTCGGTTATGTGCGTGCCGTGGATGGCGTAAGCTTTACCATTCAGCAAGGTAAAACGCTGGCTTTGGTCGGTGAATCAGGTTGTGGTAAAACCACGCTAGGTAAGAGTTTGCTCAATTTAATTCCGAGCAGCTCAGGATTCGTCAAAATAGCGGGTATTGAGTTAAGCGGGCTTGAAGGTGAGAAATTACGCCAACAACGCGCCAATATGCAGATTGTT
Organism: Methyloglobulus sp.; assembly: GCA_043771735.1. GTDB lineage: Bacteria > Pseudomonadota > Gammaproteobacteria > Methylococcales > Methylomonadaceae > Methyloglobulus. Next base: position 66 of record JAYVGW010000387.1, on the reverse strand, counting down.
TTCCAGGATCCGTTTTCGTCGATGAATCCCCGAATGCTAGTTAGCGATATTGTTGCAGAAGGAATA
>JAYVGW010000386.1:0-5853 GCA_043771735.1 Methyloglobulus sp. | reverse complement strand
CCTTCTCCCTTTGGGAGAAGGTTGGGATGAGGGCTTTAAAATCAAGTGGTTATTTCCCTCACCCTAGCCCTCTCCCAAAGGGAGAGGGGATTATTAGAGATTCCCTAGAGTGCAGACTAAAGATTGCCTTGTCCTAAAAATTCTTGGTAGACTATTGATTGATGTATCTTCTGTAACAACCCCTCGATATTTAAAAAATAGACAACTCAAAAAGATCAGCAATATTTATACTTTAGGAACGATCGTATAAAAAAACTCTATTCTATGCAGGCTTCATGATTGCCTTGAGGTTGCGTGTTTGTATGGCTATGGCGTAAAACTCACACTAAAAGAGTGTAAGACTATTGAGGGCTTGGCAAGAAATATAATAACGACAGCTGAAAACCGCTTAATTATTTATGCCCTGTGGATACAAAACACCCCATTCGGTCTTTTTTGATGATAATTTGTTAGAAGCCGCATGATAACTAGGATTGCACTTCGGAGTTGAATCCGCCTATGGAAAAAACCACTGTTTTTGATGTAATCGAACGGATGTCCGCGTTGATACGTTCGGAAGAGCGTAAGAAATGCACCGAATTTGGCTTGCAATCGGTACACTTACAGGTTTTGGATTATCTGTCACGATGTAACAAATACAGCGACACCCCAGCCGCGCTCACCAACTATTTGGGTATGACGCGGGGAACAGTTTCACAAACCGTGTTATTGTTGGAAAAAAAAGGTTACCTCAAAAAAACTACCGACACTGTAGACCGGCGCGTTATTCACCTAAGCTTACTGCCTAAAGGCAAAGCGATGTTGGAGCAAGCCCGGCCAGTCGAGTTTTTTAACCAAGCCGCTCATTTATTGCGGCAGGATGAATTGGGACATTACTATGAAGCCTTGGTGTCCGTGCTAACCGCCTTGCAAAAATCCAACAACTCGCACTCTTTTGGGCTTTGCAAAACCTGTCAATTTTTTACCGTATTGCCAGGTCATTTTTTGTGTGGCTTGACCAAAGAACCGCTGACTGGAGATGATAGTGGAAAAATATGTCAAGAACACAGAGTCCTGTAAGCAAACCGTCGTAAACTTATTTCAAGCCACTTAACGTATCGTTAATCTTAACAACCAAACTCTCCACGCCTTTACGGGTCAGTTTTTTCTCCCCACCCTTTACTTCAGACAAATAATCGGCAACCAACCGCTGTTGCCTTACATCGACCAGATGCGCCATCAGGTACACAAACAAAAAACTGGGCTTATGTAACCTGCCCACGATCACATAATCAGCATTGTATTTTTGTGCCAGTTGTGCGGCAATATCATGATGGTCGAACAGATAACCAACGCCTGATGTTGCCTGCATTTGAGCATCCATCGGAACCGTAACAATCTCATAACCTGCTTTTTGTAAGTCTTCTTCGAGCATTGGCTTAACCGATGCGGTACGTTCTATTTCTTGAGGCACACCGGGTTTAAGCGTGAGATCCTTAAGCTCGAAATCAAGCACTGCTATGCGAGGCCGCGCTGTTACGTTGGTAGAGCATAGGCTTAGTAAAAGCATAAAAAACAGGCTATATAGCTGAATTGTGTTATTTGATTTCATAAATCATCATCTCGATAGGCTCGGATTTTTCAATATACCTTACTACAGAAAAAGTTACCCAGCAACCCTACCAATCATCTCCCCCAAGTTCACCAACTGGTCAGCCTTAAATCCGTCTTCCCAGCGCACTTTATCTTTGCCAAACAACACGATAATCGTCGAGCCCATATTGAAGCGTCCCATTTCTTCACCCACTTTCAACGTAGGGGCATTTTTCTTGTAGTACCAAGTTCCCACAGTAGGGGCGGTTGGTGGAGTGACCACGCCGTGCCAGACAGTTTCAATGCTGGAGACGAAAATAGCGCCCACCAACACCAAAGCCATCGGCCCTGCTTCGGTATCGAAGATCGCGGCGACGCGCTCATTTCGAGCAAACAGGCCGGGTACGGAACGAGTAGTTGCGGTGTTTACGCTAAACAACTTACCTGGGATATGCACCATTTCCCTTAATGTGCCTGTTAGCGGCATATGCAAACGGTGGTAGTCTTTTGGTGACAGGTAAATAGTTGTAAATACGCCGTCTTCAAACGGTTTGGCACGTTCGGAATCGCCACCCAGTAAATCTACAGCACTAAATGACATGCCTTTGGCTTGGAAGATTTTGCCGTCCGTAATGTTACCCGCTTGACTGACTGCACCATCGGCAGGGCAAGCGACGGCATTCTTTTCTGTGCTTAACGGCCTGGCTTCCGGCTTTAGCTCGCGGGTAAAGAAATGGTTAAAACTTTTGAACGCCTCCAGGCTTTGCTCCTTGGCTTCGTCCATGTTTACGCCGTAATGCTTGATAACCGTGTTAATACACCAGTTCTTGAGGGCTTTGTTTTCCGAATGCGTTATGAGGCTCATCAGCTTGGATAAGGTATGCTGTGGTAAAACGTATTGCGGCAAGGTGGTCAGTGCGTCTTTGATGTTCATGGCTGATATGGGTAAAAAATATTAGGGCAGATTAACCAAATCTGGCGCTTTCCAGCTCGGATTCTTATGCTCGGCAATCACGGTGGTGTAAATGCCGCCGCGCACATTAAACTCGGCGCGTATCCGCATGAAGTTAGGCGCAATGGCGTTGACGATGTGGTTAAGCATTTCATTGGTGACGGCTTCGTGAAAAGCACCTTGGTCGCGGAATGACCACATATATAATTTCAGCCCCTTTAACTCCACACACAAGTCAGCCGGAACATACTCGATGATGATGTTTGCAAAATCAGGTTGCCCAGTCTTGGGACAAAGGCAAGTAAATTCAGGGATGGTAATGCGTATCGTAAAATCCCGGCCTGGCTGCGGGTTGGGGAAAGTTTCCAGGTCTTTGCTTGGTTTTGTGGTCATAATCGTTAATAATACCGAGTGATAATAATTAATTAACGGACTATTCTACCAGTAATAATGAAACTGGAAAAAATCAAACTTTCAGGCTTTAAGTCCTTTGTTGATCCAACGGTAATCCCCGTCCATGGCAACCTGACCGCCATCGTCGGCCCCAATGGTTGCGGCAAGTCCAATATCATCGACGCGATCCGTTGGGTAATGGGTGAAAGTTCGGCCAAGCATTTGCGCGGCGGCAGCATGGCGGATGTCATCTTCAACGGCTCCTCTACCCGTAAGCCCGTTAGCACTGCATCGGTAGAACTGGTGTTTGACAACAGCGAAGGCAAGATTGGCGGCGAATATGCCCAGTACAACAGCATTGCGATCAAGCGCCAAGTTAGCCGTGACGGGCAATCTTTATATATCCTGAACGGCGCACGCTGCCGCCGTAAAGACATCACCGACATTTTTTTAGGTACGGGCTTAGGTTCCAGAAGTTACGCCATTATCGAACAAGGCACGATCTCCAGAATGGTGGAAGCCAAGCCGGAAGAACTCCGCGTCCATATCGAAGAAGCCGCCGGTATTTCAAAATACAAGGAACGCCGCAGCGAAACAGAAACCCGCATGAAGCACACGCGGGAAAACTTGGAACGCCTGGACGACTTGCGTGACGAAGTCGATAAGCAAATCAAGCATCTGCAAAAACAGGCGGAAAAAGCCGAAAAATACACCGAACTGAAAAAGCAGGAACGCCAGTTTAAGCTGGAATTGCTGGCCATGCGCTGGCAGCTTTATCATCAAGCGGCTCAGGACATGGATTCCAAGCTCCAGGAAGTTGTTTTAGGGCATAACCGATTATTCACAAGCTTACGTGAATTGACATCAACAATCGAAAATAAGCGGACTGATTACAAAACGCAGCAGCAACAGTTAAACCAAATTCAGTCGGATTATTACACGGCGGTCGCTGAAGTCAGCAGCCTTGAGCAAACCATTCGGTTCAACGAGACCAGCCACGAAGAAGCGTTGCAGGAAATTAACCGTTCCCAGCAACAAGCAGAGCAATCCCATAGCGAAATTGAGGCCGACTTACTGGCGTTAGAAACGATAAAACAAGCTATTTTAGAAGCCGAAGCCGCTTTGGAAACAACCGAAGAGCGCGAGCAAGAAGCAACCCATTCCTTAAGGGATCACCAGTCACAGAAAAACACTTGGCAAGAACAATGGGAAAACTACCGTACAGAAAGCGCCACATTTAAAGAACAAGCGGAAATTCAACGGATAACAATCAATCAGTTAGAAAACTTAAATCAACAGCTGCAAATCCGCATGGACAAATTACATGCCGAACGCAATGAATTGTCCACCCATGAATTTCAAAACGAGATCGAATCATTAACCGACGCGATTGGCTTTTTAGAAAACCAACGTTCTGACTTCCACGCGCAATTAGAGCAACATCGGCAAACCATAACGGATCACCGTGAGCAGGTTAAGCATTTCCATACCGAACTGCACAATCATCGCACCGAGCTCCAGCATGTCAAAGGCAAAATAACATCCTTGGAATTGCTGCAACAACATGCAATGGGTAAAGATAACAAGAAGCTAAACGCTTGGTTGGACAAAATGGGGCTAGCCAATAATCGCCGTTTAGCGGAATCCCTGGAGGTTGCACCCGGCTGGGAAATGGCCGTAGAAACGGTTCTGGAAGGCAATCTGGAAGCTATTTGTAGCGATAATGTTGAACACTGTATCCCTGAACTTGGCCAACTCGATGACAGTTCGTTGACTTTGTTTGAAACCCGCGCAGGTATCGCTGCACAGACTACAAGCAGTGACCATCAGCAACTGCTCGATAAAGTCAGTGCGCCCTGGGACTTAAGTTCGCTGCTAACCGGCATTTACTGCGCCGACAGTGTTGGAGCAGCAAGAGCATTATCATCGCAGCTTAAGCCGCATGAATCTATTGTTACCCAGGACGGTATTTGGGTTGGCCTTGGCTGGATTTGTGTTAAACGCCAAAAAGACACCAAATCTGGGGTTTTGCAACGGGAAAAAGATTTACGTCAACTTAAACTTAAACAGGAAGAACTACAAAGCGCCATTGAAAGCACAGAAGATCAAGTGCAAGACGCTGAACATCGGCTTAAAGAAATTGAAAGCAACCGCGAATCCATTCAACACCAACACAATGCCTTGGGTGTCGAACTCAGCCAAAAACAATCCGCAGCCAGCGCACTAACCGCCCGTCTCGATCAACACCAACGTCGTTTAGCTCATATCAACAATGAACAAGAATCAATTGCAGAAGAACTGACCGACAATGCCGAAAAACTGAGCGAAGCCAAGTTGTTGTTAACTGATGCGGAAAGATCCCTCTCCCGACAGGATAACAACCGGCTAAAACTGGACAACCAAAGCCAAGATTTACAAAACCAGCACCCCCAAGTCGAGCAATCTGCCAACGAGGCGAGACAGCAAGTATTTGGCATCAAAGCAAAGCTAGAATCATTACGTGCTTCCGAAACCCTGACCGGCAAACAGATCGAGCGGCTACAATCGCAACAACAACAAGCCTTAAGCCGTATTGTCGAGCTTAAAGATAAGTTAGAACTTACCTTAACACCGATTGATGGCGAGAAAAAACAACTAGAACAACTATCTCAAACTAAGCAACAGCTAGAAAACCAACTAAAAGACCAACGCCAAAAGCTAGATGAAATTGAAGCCCAAATCACCCAGCTATCTGAGGAACACGCCCGAACCGAACGTGATTTGGAAAAACAACGCGGTAAACTGGATACTCTGCGGTTAGATCTGCAAGAAAGCAAGGTGCGGCAACAAAGCGTTAATGAACAATTGACCGAAATTGATGCCGATGCGGAGAACGTACTTAAAACGCTACCAGAAGATGCCGAGGAACCCGCCTGGAAACGCAAAGTTGACGAACT
>JAYVGW010000385.1:0-4000 GCA_043771735.1 Methyloglobulus sp. | reverse complement strand
ACTGACCTAAAGTGGAGTTACCCACTCAAAAATTCGGCCTATCAGGTGTCTTTATTAACTTACGCCGCTTGCTGACTGATAATTTTGCAAGTGGCTCATGCGATTATCATATATATTCGCGCATTTTTTTATTGGCACCGTATTTTTCTAGTAGCTCCGCAACTGGGCGTATATCCCAATAAATTGCATAGTCATAAGCCCTGTAATTGTTGCACCATACGCGGTTAGTATCTGCTCCTGCCATTAAAAGTTGTTCCATTATTGAAAGTATTAACTCTCCATGTAACGATTTATTTGATTGATATTCATGTAAAAAATGATGTAGGTAACAGTTAAGGCTATCATCAGGATTTGGATTTGCGCCGTTACTTAAAAGTAACTTTATCACCTCCAAATCCTTCGAATAAAGATAACTTTTAAGATAGAAGTTTAAGTCATCTAATAATTCCGGCCAAAATTCAATTTCTTGAAGTTTTTGTATTAGTATTTCCCGTGTTAATACCCGCATTGCCTTTTTTATGACAGCGTGAAATTTTCAGTCGATCACTTTTTAGCGATTCTATATCGCTTATCACAAGTAGCACACAATCCACCTACCGCCATAAATATTGCTCCCAACCAAATCCAGCGGATAAAGGCTTTGTAATAAATTCTTAAGCTCCACGCACCTTCATCACCTAGAGGTTCGCCGATGGCAACGAACAGATCCCTGAATAGGCCGGCATCAATAGCGGCTTCGGTCATCGGCATTTTTTGGACTTGGTAAACCCGTTTTTGCGGTTCGAGGGTGACATCCGGTTTACCTTCATGACTTACGGTTATCAAGCCCTGTTGGGCAATGTAATTGGGGCCTTGGGCTTGTTTAATGCCCTGGAATTTGAATTTATAACCGGATAGCTCAAGTGTTTCGCCAGGAGCCATGCGACTATCTTTCTCAATACTATAAACAGAAGTCAGGGTAATACCGACCACAAATACAGCAATGCCTAGATGGGCAATGGTCATGCCATAAAATCCAGCGGGTATTTTTGCCAGACGCTCCCATGTCAAGCCTTTATCGCCCACGCGGTCAATGAAAGAAAGCACCGTCATTGCCACTGTCCATAAAGCCAACGTCAATCCCAACGCCGCAGCCCAGGAATAAAATGGCATAAGCAAAGGCAATGCCAGTCCGCCGACCACACAGCCCAAAATAAACCAGCGCACTCTTGAGGTAAGGTCACTCAGGCTATCGCGTTTCCAACGTAAAAGCATCCCACCACCCACGGCAATCGCCAATGGAGCCATTAACGGGATGAATACGGCATTAAAATACGGCGGCCCGACTGAAATTTTGCCCATGCCCAGTGCATCAATCACTAAGGGGTAAAGTGTACCCAGTAAAATACTGGCAGCAGTCACAACCAATAACACATTATTGATGAGAATCACCGACTCCCTTGAAACCGGCTCAAAAGTCGCGCTGGATTTAACTGCTGGGGCACGTATGGCATATAGCAACAAAGAGCCACCGATAACAATCGCCAGAAAAATCAGGATAAACAATCCCCTGGCTGGGTCGCTGGCGAAGGCATGGACTGAAGTCAACACGCCAGAACGTACCAGGAACGTCCCCAATAGACTTAACGAAAACGCAAAAATCGCCAGTAAAACCGTCCAGGTTTTAAATACACCGCGTTTTTCTGTCGCCGCTAAGGAATGAATTAACGCCGTACCGACTAGCCAAGGCATGAAGGAAGCATTCTCGACCGGATCCCAAAACCACCAGCCGCCCCAGCCCAGTTCGTAATAAGCCCACCAACTGCCTAGCGCAATGCCAATTGTCAGAAACATCCAGGCAACAGTCGTCCACGGCCTAGACCATCGCGCCCAAGCGGCATCTAAGCGACCTTGCATCAGGGCGGCAATCGCAAAAGCGAAAGCTACCGAAAAACCGACATAACCCATGTACAGCATGGGCGGGTGTATCGCAAGCCCGACATCTTGCAATAAAGGATTCAAATCCCGTCCTTCAACGGGAGCTGGAAACAAGCGCTCAAAAGGGTTTGAAGTCAATAACAGGAACAGGAGGAAGCCGATGGAAATCATGCCCATCACGCCCAAAACCCGCGCAACCGTCGCATCTGGAATGGCGCGGCTGAATCTTGCCACCAATGCCGTCCAACAACATAACACTAAAGCCCAGAGCAATAAAGAGCCTTCATGTGCGCCCCAAACGCCTGAAACCAAATATAATACCGGCAAGGCGGTGTTCGAATTCATCGCCGCATACTTCACCGAGAAATCATGCGTCAAAAAACTATAAGTCAAGCAACTGTAGGAAATCGCTACAAATAGCAATTGGGCAAAAGCGGCGGGCCTGGCGACTGCAATCCAGCCAGATATAGCACGCGTTGCGCCCACAATGGGTGCGAGGGCTAGGATAATCGCCATACACAAAGCAAGTATCAAGGAAAAATGGCCAATTTCAGGAATCATGGTTTTTGACTCGCTGAAGGAGTTGTCGGTGTTTTCAAACTCGCCTTAACTTCAGGTGGCATATAGTTTTCATCGTGCTTTGCTAATACTTCTTCGGCAATAAACACGCCCTGCGCGTTTAATTTGCCGTGCGCCACTATACCTTGGCCTTCCCTAAACAAGTCCGGCAGGATACCCGTGTATTCGACGGCAACCTCTTTATTGAAATCGGTCAGCCTGAAACGCACCATCATGTTTTTTTCCGGTCTTTCTACAGAACCTTTAATGACCATGCCGCCCAAACGAAACAAGGCATCTTTGGGCGCTTTGCCTTCGACCACGTCGGTCGGGGGGAAAAAGTACATCAAATTGTCGTTGAAGGATTTGAGCGCGAATGCTGTGGCTATGCCTGCACCCAGCACCATCAGGCCAATAAGGATCAAGCGTTGTCTTCTTGCAGGTTTCATAAGTCTTGCCGTTTTTGCTTAAGCGCTTGCTGGCGCAAAAATTGTTTGCGTTGGATGACAGGAATAACCACATTGGCAAGCAGGACGACCAAGCAGATGCCATACGATGTCCAAACATAAAAACCGTAACCGCCCATCGCAAGGAATTCTTGTAGGCTCATAACTTGCTACCCTCAATTGCCTTCGTTTTGACCCATTGCGAATTGCGCTCCCGTTGCAATAATTCGACTCGGGCGCGAAGGATCATGGCTATTAAATAATAAACCTTGAACGCCAAGGCCATCAACAGCAAAGGCACCAGCATAGTGACATGTATCGACGGCTTGTCCATTTTTGTGACCGTGGGCCCTTGGTGTAGGGTATTCCACCATTCAACGGAATAATGGATGATTGGTATATTGACCACGCCCACTAAGGCCAGTATGGCGACAGCCTTGGAAGCCATACGCTTGTCATCCATCGCGCCATACAAGCCGATTACGCCCAAGTACAAGAACAGCAAGATCAACTCTGAGGTCAAGCGCGCATCCCATACCCACCACGTCCCCCACATCGGCTTGCCCCACAAGGAACCCGTGACCAGCGCAATAAAGGTAAAACTGGCACCCACGGATGCGCTGCTAATCATGACGATTTCAGCCAGTTTAATCCGCCAAATTAGGCCAATGCCACCCGCAATCGCCATCACCACATAGATAAACAACGACATCCAGGCGGCAGGCACATGTATGTAAATGATGCGGTAGCTATCGCCTTGCTGGTAATCCGGCGGAGCAAGGTACAGGCCACCATAAAGGCCAGTTGTTACCAGCAACAGAAAAATGACGACCAGCCAAGGCATTAAACGCTCCGTAAATGCGTAAAAATGCGGCGGGGAAGCCATGCGATGGAAAAACCGGACGACCGGATCGGGGACTAAAAACATGAAGAATTAGGCTCAAGGCACAAGGTGCAAGATACAAAGGACATAAGGAAACCTCTAATAATCCCCTCTCCCTTTGGGAGAGGGCTAGGGTGAGGGAAATAACCACTTGATTTTAAAGCCCTCATCCCAACCTTCTCCCAAAGGGAGAAGG
>JAYVGW010000384.1:0-9011 GCA_043771735.1 Methyloglobulus sp. | reverse complement strand
AACCGTAACTTATTGAATATAAATAATAATTAAAATGGCACTGGTTTTGTAACCAATTGATTCTTATTAAAATATGCCTTAATTGAGAACAGCCCCTAGGTTGGGATGAAAGCAATAATACCACTAGGTTAAAAGCGGCTTTAGAGGCATTGGCATCAACCCCTGTAACCTTCAACGAGATGAAGGATGGGAAAGAAAGTTGGAAAGTAATGTCGATGATCTCATTCGGTCAGATCGAAAACGGCATTTGTTCATACAGATACGACGAATATTTGGCTGAACGGTTATACGACCCAGAGATATACGCCACTATAAATTTAAAGATCCAACGGGACATAGGCAGTGGTTATGCGCTCTCATTACATGAGAACTGCTTGAGGTATAAAACTGTTAAATCTACAGGATGGTGGGAGATAGATAAATTCAGGAGATTGATTGGTGCAGAAAACCCTCACTACGATGATTTTAGAAGGCTCAATGCAAAGGTAATCAAGCCAAGCGTTAACGAAATTAATAAAGTAACAGAGATTCAAATTTCCCCGGAATTTAAGAAAGAAGGAAGAAAAGTTGCTTTTGTTAGGTTTTTGATCAAAGAAAACCCCCAACAGACACTGTTAAACTCTGAAGACTTAGACGAATATGTAGAAATTAGAAAAACGGAAACATACCTTAAACTAAGGGAACACGGCATAGGGGAAAGGCTTGCGATCTTATGGACGATGCAGGATGAGGAGCGGGCCAAAGAAGTCATTGATTATGTTGAGAACAAAGCCAAAAAGAAACAGGTAAAAGGGACTACCGCCGGTTATATACGTAAGCTGATAGAAGACAATGCAGAAGTTGGCAAGTCGAGCTTTGAGTCAGGCTTAGAAATACAGGAGCAAAAAAATAAGGAGTTGGCCGAAAGAAAATTAAAAGAAGACAAAATAAAAGCGTCCCATGAAGAAGTCCTAAGAGAGCGTATCAGCCTAATTGTCAAAAACTTATCACCAAAAGAAATTAAGTCTTACATCGAAAAATATTGCCTACAAGACGATACAAGGTCAATAACAACTTTTAGCCAAGAAACTGGAAAAATAAAAAATACCATTGAAAGATTAAATTTCATGGCGTGGTTACGGGAACACATAAAATTAGAATTTGAATAATTACCGCAGTTGCGTTCAACCGTATGACAGGCCTGGACATAATTGCAAGCCATTGACAAGACGATAACGAAAGCCTAAAGTCTTACTTATTTCTTACTTTGGGTGACCCACATGGATTCCATCAAGCTCTCCAGCAAAGGCCAAGTCATCATCCCCAAGCATATCCGGTCTTCCTACCATTGGGAGACAGGCCAGGAACTGGTGCTCATCGATACCGGCAATGGGATTTTGCTGCGGCCAAAAGCGCCGTTCGCGGAATCGACGCTCGCCGAAGTGGCCGGTTGCTTGCCGTATGCAGGGACAGCCATAACCCTCGACGACATGGACAAAGCGGTTGCCCAAGGCATCAAGGCACAATTCCATGATTGCGGTTGACACCAACATCGTCGTCAGGTTATTGACCCATGACGATGCCGACCAATACCAAAAAGCCTATACGCTATTTGATCAATATGATGTTTTCATTGCCGACAGCGTCATCCTTGAAACCGAATGGGTGCTAAGGTTTGCCTACCGTTTTGATGCCCAGCGGATTATCGACGCGTTGACCCACTTATTTGGGCTGCCCAATGTCCGTGTGAACCAACCGTCCATGCTAGCCCAAGCGATTACCTGGCATCGCCAGGGACTAGATTTTGCCGACGCCTTCCATTTGGCCAGCAGCCAGCAGTGCAAGACTTTTTTCACTTTTGACAAGAAAATGGTCAAGGCCGCAAAGGGAGTGACCACTTGTGACGTGCTTGCGCCTTAACCGGAATGTTAAACTTTAGACCATCAAAGAGACCCCAACAGCCACGGTTTTTATGAATGTCATACACGGCACCTGGGTTCCCAACGACACCGATGGCTTCATCCAATCGGGCGGTTTTTACGTCTGGGTGGAAACTGACGATGCCCAACCCCCAAAAACCAAGTCAGGCCATCCCCGGCATTTACCAGACAAGGCTTGCCTCGACTTTTTAAAGGATGAGCTCGCGGTCAGGCCCCTTGTTGCGGGTGAGGGGGCGTACCTGTCGCTATCTTTACCAACCTTCGAGGGAAAACCGCTGCCTTCCCCTGAGCTACAAGCTGTTGATGTCAATGGGGCAGTAACGCTGCAAAACTGGCAAGTCACTGCCTATCCGTTGCCAACCCCCTTAAAAACGATCAACGACATCCACTTTTTTTGTTGCTACCAGGTTGGCGATAGCCGTATCGGCAGTGATTTCTTGTTCTGGTATTACTTTAGCCAGAACTTAAAGCACATGCTGGCCAAAGACCAGTACCTCCCTTTGCTAGTGGGCAAGCAAACCGGCGGCAGTATCGAACTGTTCCGGCGCTGGCAGGTGGTGTCCGGCAGCTACGAACAGTTGATCCAGTCAGCGGTCAGCCAAATGCCGTTGGCCTGTAGCCAACACTACCAACCCGAACCGCTGTTGCGGCATTTTGCCGAAGTGACCGTCCATGAGTTGCTCGCCGAAGCCGTAGCCGAACTGCCGCAAGTTTTTACCAAACGTGTCCAGGATGACTTGTTGGAAACCATCCTGTTGCATAAACAAACGTCATCACCGATCCTAAGCTGCCATCGGCTCCCGTCTGGGTTTTGGCACTGGTTGCAATGGCAACAAAAGCTGACCGGTGCCGGGGCACAAAGCACTTTGCAACTGGGCCTGCAATTGCTTGAAGCCGATGCGGAAACGGTTGACCAGTGGCGCTTGGTGTTCTTCCTGTCCTCGCACCAGGATCCTTCGCTTAAGGTGGATTTAGCGGATTATTGGGCCGATAAAGGCCACTTCCAGGGCGTGTTGCAGCAACAATCCGGCCAATCGTTGGACCAGCAGGTATTGGTCAACCTGGCGCAGGCCGCACGCATTTATCCCAAGCTGTGGCAAGGCATGGAAGGCAGCGAGCCGGACAGCGTCCAGCTGGATTTGGATGAAGCTTTTGATTTCCTGAAAGAAAGCGCCTGGATATTGGAAGATGCCGGTTTTAAGGTCATTGTCCCGGCCTGGTTGACCCCCAAAGGCCGACGCCGGGCAAAAATCCGCTTGCGTTCGGGCGGGAAACGGTCCTCTAAATCGGCCAATGCCCAATCCTACTTATCTATGGACACGCTGACCGATTACCGCTATGAGCTTGCCATCGGCGATGAACCGTTAAGCCCTGAAGAATGGCAACGGCTGGTGGACAGCAAAACGCCATTGGTGCATTTCCGTGGCCAATGGATGGAACTGGACCGCGACAAGATGCAGGAAATGCTTAGTTTTATGCAGCAGCAAAACGACACGGTGCCCGACATGACCGTGCAGGAATTGTTGAAAAAGCTGGCCGAGGAAGAAAGCAGTTTTGAACTGGATGTCCACGATAGCCTGTCGCAGATGCTGGCGAAACTGTCCGATCACAGCCAACTGGAACCCATTGCCAATCCCGGAAAGCTGAATGCTGAATTGAGGGAGTATCAAAAACGCGGGGTGTCCTGGTTGCGTTACCTGGAAAACTTAGGCCTCAACGGTTGTTTGGCCGACGACATGGGCTTGGGCAAGACCATGCAAGTGATCTGCCTGTTGGTGCTCGAACGCGAGCAGGGCAAGCCTGCGCCGACCCTGCTGGTTGCACCCACTTCCGTCATCGGCAACTGGCAAAAGGAAATCGGGAAGTTTGCCCCGCACCTGACCACCCTGGTCCATCACGGCAGTGGCCGTGAACAGGATGCCGATGCATTCAAACAGCTTTGTTTGCAACATGACTTGCTGGTCACTTCTTACACGCTCGCCCGCAAGGACAGCAAAATGCTGGGTGCATTGAACTGGCGGCGCATCGTGCTGGACGAGGCGCAAAACATCAAAAACCCGGCCGCCGCCCAAACCAAGGCCATCTTAAAGCTCACGGCCGATTCCCGCTTGGCCTTGACCGGTACGCCGGTGGAAAACCGCTTGATGGACTTATGGTCGATCTTTAATTTCTTGAATCCCGGCTATCTGGGCAAACAGGCGCACTTCCGCAAAACCTACGAATTGCCCGTACAGCGCGACAACGACCCTATCCAATCGACCACCTTAAAAAAACTCATCCAGCCGTTTATCTTGCGGCGCCTGAAAACCGACAAAAATATCATCAAGGACTTGCCGGACAAGGTCGACAACAAGGTTTATTGCAACCTCAGCAAAGAGCAAGCCTCTTTGTACGAAGCGGTGGTAAAAGACGTGGCAGAGCAACTGGAGGAGACCGACGGCATCCAACGCCAGGGCTTGATGTTGTCCACCTTGATGAAATTGAAGCAAATCTGCAACCATCCGATGCAGTTCCTGCAAGACGGCAGTGCCTTTAGCCCGGAACGTTCGCATAAGCTGGAACGGTTCAGCGACATGCTCGAAGAGGCGATGGGGCAGGGTGATAGTGTGTTGGTGTTTACCCAGTTCGCTGAGATAGGCGAACAGTTGGAACGCTACCTGTCAAAAATAAAGCATGTCAAAACCTATTACCTGCACGGGGGCACAGCACGAACTAAGCGTGAACTTATGATCAGTGCCTTTCAAGACCCGGAATCAGGGCCTGGCGTGTTCATCCTGTCGCTCAAGGCGGGTGGGGTGGGCATCACCTTGACGGCGGCCAACCATGTCTTCCACTTTGACCGCTGGTGGAACCCTGCCGTGGAAAACCAGGCCACCGACCGTGCCTTCCGTATTGGCCAGCTCAAGAATGTCTTCGTGCACAAGTTTGTCACCCTGGGGACATTGGAAGAGCGCATCGACCAAATGATCAGCGACAAGCAAAAAATGGCCGACAGCATTGTCGGCAATGACGAAAGCTGGCTGACCAAGCTCGACAACCAGGCGTTCAAGGAACTGATTGCGCTCAACAAACATAGCATGATGGAGGATTGAGCAATGGGCAAACAGGCCAAGACCTGGTGGGGACAACGCTTTATAGAAGCCCTGGAAGAATTTACCGACAGTGGCCGCTTGCAGCGTGGCCGCGCTTATTCCACCGACAACCGCATCAAGCAATGGTCACTACAGAAGGGCAAGGTCGAGGCTAAGCTGCGCGGGAACATCAACCCGTATTATGGCGTTTATAAGGAGCCCACGTATAAGGTCAGTGTGCAAATGGCGCACCTCACTGGGACGCAGTGGCAGAAAATTATCCAACAACTCACGCAACGGGCCAGTTTTATCGCCCGGTTGTTGCTCAATGAAATCCCGGAAACCATTGAAACCGTGTTTGCGGATGCCGGTGTGCATTTATTGCCAAATGATTACAGTGATTTCAAGGTGGCCTGCAATTGCCCGGATTATGCCGTCCCGTGCAAGCATATTGCCGGCGTTTGCTACCGCCTGGCAGGATTATTGGACCATGACCCCTTCCTGTTGTTTGAGATGCGCGGGCTGGCACCTGAAAAGCTGATGCAGGAATTGGCCTTGTCACCTTTAGGCAAGGTACTCTGTGAGGCCAAAACCAGCGCAACACATGAACTGGTGATGGTGGACAGTTTTTACACCCGTCCCGTACCCTGCGGCCTCCCCCATGAAATAACCCTAAAAGGCTTTTGGCAGGGGCGGCATCCCTTACCCAAAAATATAGAACCCAGCCAAGCGGCGGCCATACCCGGCATGCTCATTAAAAAGGGCGGTGATTTCCCGGCGTTTTGGCAGAAACCCGCCTCATTTATTGAAGTGATGGAGGATTTTTATCTCAGGATGCGCAAGCACCTGCTGAAAAACGGATGAGTTAGCCCGGGTCTGGGACGAGGGCATTTTTCATAGGCTGCAAACCTGCCTGAAGATAACGTCGCAATCCAGATTTTCAAGGGCGAAGCCCATCCATCAAAATGAAAGGGCAGACATTTGCAGGATACGAATTTTTGGTGTTCCGGTCGCCTGGGTCCGGCCATGAGCAGTCGGTCAGTAGAGTGAGTGGATTTATAAAAACAGCATAAAACCGCATGTTTCAAGCAGGTTTGCAAGTTAATTTTTCAAACTTTTCTAGTGAAATACTTCACAGACATCACCTTTAATTTCCTTTAGACTCAAAGCGACTTAAATGTTTCGGCCGTGATTTCTTTTCAACTCCTTAACTTTGCAGTTAGGTGGGACTTACAAGGAAGGAGGTGCCAAATTTTTCGTTATGCATCTTTATCCAGTGGGCTGCTGTAACGGATCATTTATTCTGCAACCGAACAATAAAAAAGGGTGAAAATCATGAGTATATTTTCCAAAAATGAAGACCATGAATCTGACAGCCCAGAACATTCTCCAGAATGTCCGGATGAATCTGAATTTAGCGTCGATGTTATCGCGTGGGGTCCTGATGCCAGTGAAGTTGAAACGCTAAAGTGTCGCCTATTTGAACATCCTACAGTTAAAGATTTCTTGGCAGGTGCACGTCACAGGTTGCTTTCGCTACAGTTCATAGAACCAGAAACAAAAACACACGAGCCTGTGTTGACAGATCGTTACCGAGCCACGGTTTATGACTATACAAATAACCGTGCCGTGTTTATTGACGGCTGCGGTCTTGATAACGATTTGTTAATGGTTTCCGAATCGGCTTTTCAACCGTTGCCCACACAGGAAGAATTTCATGAAGCCATTGAAATTTTAAGCCAGCATCCAGAGTTTAGTTCTGCCTTGCGGGAACGGCTCGCACAGCCTTACTCGGCTATGCCACCATTGGTTACTGAGGTTGAACTACCGAATGGTCGGATAGAACGAACGCTAGCGATAGGATTGCTTCCGAACAATGAGCAATTTCAGCATGAAATTATCGGCATCAATATGATCAGCCGTGAGGTCATACGGTTTGAAGGGGGTGCACCTAGAGGATCGTCGCGGGGCGGAGGTATTTGTGGTATCCCATACACCCCACAACCGACAGTCAGGAATGCACCTGGGCAGGTATGGATCACAGTCAAACAAAGTGGGCAGGTGATCTGGAAACTTCTCGCCATTCGGCCGGCCGCCTCATCGGGGACGAATGGTTCCGGTATTGAACTAAGATACGTTGACTACCGTGGCAAGCGGGTGCTTTACCGCGGCCATGTTCCCATTCTCAATGTAAAGTATGACAACAATGCATGTGGGCCATACCGTGACTGGCAAAACCAAGAAGGGATGATTCAGGCAAATGGAATGGATGTTGCGCCGGGGTTCCGCCTAGCGAGTAGCCCGGCTAAAACGTTTATTGACACCGGCTCGGATGCTGGAAACTATCTTGGCGTTGCCATATATGTGCAGGGTCAAGAGGTTGTGCTGGTCAGTGAGATGGAGGCAGGATGGTATCGTTACGTAAGTGAATGGCGGCTCCATGCGGATGGCGCAATTCGTCCTCGTTTTGGCTTCTCAGCAGTTCGGAACTCCTGCGTTTGTACCCGTCATCATCACCATGTTTACTGGCGTCTTGACTTTGATATCCGCACGGCAGGGAACAATATGGTTCGTGAATTCAATGATCCGCCGATTATCGGGCGATCAAACTGGCATGCGAAGAATTACGAGATTAAGCGTTCCCGCGATCCAGCCCACAATCGCAAGTGGAGAGTCGAAAACACCTTGACGGGGGAGGCATATGACATTATCCCTGGCCCGAACGACGGTGTTGCCACAGCCTTTCCGGATTGGCCATTTCCCGTTGGTGATCTCTGGTTCATGAGGTATCGAGGCGCTGAAATTGATGATGGGGTAGTTGCAGTCGGACCTCCTTACGAAGCAAATGTGCTGGATACATGGGTCAATGGCGAAGTAATAAACAATCAAGATGTCGTAGTTTGGTATGCTGGGCACTTTACCCACGACTTCCAAAGTGATCCACCAGGTACATTTGGCCACGTTGTAGGGCCTGAATTGAAACCGGTTAACTGGTAGGGGTTTGCAAAGTCTGTTACTTCCCTTGCCGAGAGTATACTTGGATTAATCGCATTGATTAGATTTGAATGAGAAAGCCGAGACATTAGAAAAGTAGCCTGATTCCGTTTACACACCCGTTGACACGACCGCATGAATACCCATATTCAGGAGAATAACATGAAAACTCGATTGTTTGACATTACCACCGTTATATTGACGGTCATTTGTGCTGGGCAAGCGCTGGCGGATGAATCACTGGCCAAAAAGAGTGGTTGCCTTGAATGCCATAACATAGATAAAAATATTATTGGCCCCTCTTTCCATAATGTAGCTGAGAAATACAAAAACGACTCCCAAGCCCGTGTCGCTCTGATCAAAACGGTCAAGAACGGTGGTAAAGGCAACTGGACTGATATTTCACATGGCGTTCCTATGCCTCCGTATTCGCCACGTCTCTCCGATGCTGAGATTGAACGTCTGGTTGACTGGATATTACAACTTTAAGGCAGTAAAACAATTAATTGTTACGAAAAGCCTGCACTCGGGTTGAGTTTTCTTTAACGGACATCAAGACTGAGGTATTTTATGAAAACAATCTATTTGCAACACTATAAGGAAACAATACCTTGCCTTAACATTTTCCTTGCTTCGATTTTACTGTACGCCAGTCCGGTTTATTCCGCTGACCTGAAAGTCATGAAAATGGGCTTGGGTTCTGGAATGGTTGCCTCCAGTCCGTCCGGAATCAATTGCGGAGTCACTTGTGATGCTACTTTCGGAAATTCTGTAACCGTCACGCTCACAGCGACGCCTACTGCGGGATCGACCTTTTTGGGTTGGGATCAGGACGTAGATGCAGACTTTTCCACAGCTTCCGACTGTCAGGGTACGTCGTCTACTTGTACGGTATCGATGAGCGTGGCTAGATCTGTAAGGCCTGTATTCGATCTGGCTACTGCCATACCTACACTAAGCAGTTTTACGCCAGAAGGAATCCAAGCGTTTTTATCTGCGAACCCAACGGTTAATACAGCGGCCCGTT
>JAYVGW010000383.1:0-7394 GCA_043771735.1 Methyloglobulus sp. | reverse complement strand
AGATAACCGTTTGCTTCTACCGTATTCAAAAAGTAGGGTTCTGCGCCTGCCAATAATGCCGCGCCTTCATAAATTTGGTAGAAGGGGTTGGGCATGATGACGATTGGCTTCTTGGTCAGGTTGGCTTGCGAAGCATCAACCACGCACTGCGCTATCGAAAACAAGGCCTCACGTGTCCCGCTTACGGGCAAAACCTGGGTTTCAGGATTAATAGCATCACATGGGATTTTGAAACGTAAGCCCAACCAATCAGCAATCGCTTTTCTTAAGCCCAATATGCCCTTGGTCGTTGGGTAAGTCCCAAGGCCCTTGATATGTTCAAAAAGTGCATCCTGAATAAATGCTGGTGTCGGATGCGTTGGCTCACCGATAGATAAGCTGATGTGTGGCTTTCCTTCTGGCGCAGTGACCCCGTGCTTAAGTTGCGCCAGTTTTTCAAACGGGTAAGGATGGCAATATTTTAAACCTGGGTTCATGCTTAAATGCAACGCGGCTGCTTACCTGTGGCTTGGGCCTGTTGATATAGCGCCATAGCTTGCGGCATGTGTCGTTCCAGATCCTGTATGCGAGTGGCGTGCGAGGGATGGGTGGACATGAATTCTACCGGCTGTTTGCCCTGGGTCGCTTGCTCCATCTTTTGCCATAACGAGGTACTAAATCGGGGATCAAAACCTGCTTTCGCCATTAAATCCGCGCCAATAATATCGGCCTCGCTTTCCTGGGTGCGGCTGTAGGGCATCAGTACGCCATATTGTGCGCCCACTCCCAGAAGCCCGAAACCGAGCTGGCCTAAGGCAGATGTCGGCATCGTGAGGGCTTGTAACACGTTCAAGCCCTGGCTCACCGCCATTTCTTGCGATGCGCGTTCATTGCTATGTTTAGATAGGACATGCCCAATCTCGTGGCCAATGACAGCGGCCAGTTGTTCTTGATTGTCAACCAATTGCAACATGCCGGTGTGGATCCCGATTTTATTGCCGGGCAGGGCAAAGGCATTAGGCGATTTGTCTTCGAACACGACGACTTCCCAACTGCCACCTACTACCTGAGTGATGGCGTTGGCGATACAGGTCGTTGCTTGGTTATATTGGGCGTTGTAGCTGATTTTTTTGTCTCGCTTTAAGGTGTCAAAGGCTTGCAAACCCATCTGGTCTATTTGCGTATCAGGCAACATGATGAATTGGCTTCTGCCGGTGGGGCTGGTGGCGCAGGCGGACAGTAAAAAAGTGGTTATTAAGGCAGGAAATATTTTTCTGAGCATGATAAAAGCCCTATAAATGCTAACAATAGCTGCTATTTTAACGTAACTTAGCGTTTACAGCCTAATAATGTGCAGGGCTATGAGGGTCAATGGCTCGATGATGAGTATTCTAAGCACTTAAATAAAAACAAGCAAAACGTCAAAAACCAGCATTCGACAGATGGCGCAAGCTTATCTATCTTTAGCGCCTGCACCATTGATTACAAATCAAGCGGGTAAGATTTACCTACCATAAAAAACGTACTTTCAACATATTGAAGTGAAATTTTTAAGAACAACCTTACTTAATATAAGGTAACCTCTAAAAATTCAAAATACTCCTTCTCCCGTTGGGAGAAGGTTAGGATGAGGGCTTTAAAATCAAGTGGTTATTCCCCTCACCCTAGCCCTCTCCCAGAGGGAGAGGGGATTGTTAGAGGTTTCCATAAGAATATGGCATTGGCGTTTTGTGTCACCAAGACGCTACTACCTCCCCAACACCTTGGTCAAAAAATCGTTTTCCGCCGTCAGCTGGCCAATCTTGGCATGATGGTTTTTGCCAGGCTTATTTTCAGGTTCGGGCATAGCGCAGTCATTGTCAAATACGCGGTTTAAATTGTTAAGCATTTGCTGCTTCCACAAGCCAATCTGATTGGGATGAATGGCAAACTGCATTGCCAATTCTGCCATCGATTTGTCGCCTTTCATTGCGGCCAATGCAACCGCCGCCTTAAACTCAGCCGAATAATTTCTTCTTTCTTCTTTGAATTCGACATATTGGTTTCTTCTCTCAATGTACATGTGTGATACTCCTAAAATAATTCAATTCGATAAAATGTTGAGAGAGCTTGTTTTCGAGTTCATCAAAAAAAGTGGTGAGCAACGAGAAAGATAATTTCTTGGTATTTCGATGCCACAAGGATTTGGTTTGCTTCTAGCGTACTTAAAAGGTGCATGTGGATTCATCTGGCTTATTCCTCACTTGGCTTAATTCTAATTATATGTAGGGGTAGGTAACACCCTCTAAACGTCCGAGAAGTACGTTGGGATTATTATATGAGTGCCTTTAAACGATTGCTATTAGCATAAATACCTATAGGCAATTTAGATGTCATATTAACGGAGGACTTGCGGTGTAAACCCTGATGGTTTATTTAATCTGGCCGGAATGAAGTCTCGTAAGCTAAGTTTTAAGGGGGAAAACTGCTTGGATCTACGTTAGACTACCCCGCTATTTTTTCATAAATGGCAAACAGATTCGGAGTTGAGAGTGGCAAAAGCAAGTGAGTTAAAAAAAGGCATGGTGGTCGAGGTAAATGGCATGCCGCATGTGGTCAAACAGATTGAAGTCAGGAATCCTTCATCCAGGGGGGCTTCTACCTTATATAAGGTGCGGTTCAATAACCTGAAAACTGGGCAAAAATTGGATGAATCCTTAAAAGGCGACGATTTTCTGAAGGAAGCCGATTATGCCCGTACCAAGGCTCAGTTTTCTTATGTGGATGGCGATTTGTATGTATTCATGAATGTGGAGGATTACAGCCAGTACGCTTTGTCCAGTGAAGATTTGGAAGACCAGATTGGCTATCTAACCGAAGGGCTGGAAGGCATTGTTGCCTTATTAATAGATGATGAAGTGATCGCAATTGAATTGCCGAGTTCCGTCGTTTTAGCCATCGTAGAAACCGCCCCCGCTATTAAAGGTGCAACTGCCGCCGGACGAACCAAAACAGCGCGGCTGACGACCGGTATTGAAATACAGGTGCCAGAATACTTAGAGATGGATGAACTGGTCAAGGTGAACACCGAAACTGGAAAATTTATGTCACGGGCGTAGGCATTATTGCCAACTATTGATTCGGCCTTGTGAAGTTTTAACTTCAGTTCAATTTGAATTCGTCGAAAGTCTTATGGGCTTCGACCCTCAGCACGAACGGTTCAAACATTAAAGGGCCGAATCAATTAAGGTTGTCGAACTACTGGTTATTTAGCGCTTGTGTAGATTCCTATGCCCTCTCGGAGAGGGTTAGGGTGAGGGCCATATTCGAGTGCAATGAAAAAACCATCAAATCGATCCGGCACAAAAAACTGCCCTGCCTACCTAGTTAATTAGGTAAAATGGAATAGAAATTTCAGGCTAGCCAACTCCGTGAACCCACACCTAGAAGATTTAGTACAAACGCCCATCCCCACTCGGCATGGTGATTTTATCCTGCACTATTACAGCAATACCATCGACGACAAGGAGCATATCGCCTTGGTCAAAGGCGACGTTGCCGACCAGGAAAACGTCCCCGTGCGTATCCATTCGGAATGTTTTACCGGCGACGTGCTAGGCTCAAGGCGCTGCGATTGTGGCGAGCAGCTCGCTATGGCAATGCAGATGATTAGTGAGGCGCAGTCAGGGATTTTGATCTACCTCCGCCAGGAAGGGCGTGGTATCGGGCTGCTGAAAAAGCTGCAAGCCTATAATTTACAAGATAAAGGCTTAGATACCGTCGATGCCAACATCCACCTAGGCCATCTGGCCGATGAAAGGGAATATAGCGTTGCAGCGCTTATGCTGGAAAGTTTACAGGTCAAGTCCATCCAGCTAATCACCAATAACCCCAAAAAAATAGATTCTCTAAAGAAGTTGGGAATTAATGTCGTCAACAGGATTCCCATTGAAGTCGTCGCCCACAAAGACAATCTCGGTTACCTAAAGACCAAGGCCAAAAAAATGGCGCATATCTTGTTTGAGCCGAAGAAATAAGCTTTGGTTGATTGATGAGTCGTCATTTATAGGCTGCTTTGGAGCTTGACGAAAACTTAGCAAACCCAGTACATAATGATCAAACAAGAAAAATACCTGACAATGACCGTACTTATGACACCGGATATGGCGAACTTTTCCGGTCACGTACATGGCGGCTCATTGCTTAAATTGCTGGATCAAGTCGCTTATGCTTGTGCGGCGAAATATTGTAAAAATTACGTGGTGACGGCAGCATTGGACCAAGTGTTTTTTATGCAACAGGTGAATGTAGGCGAGCTGGTGTCCTTTTATGCGCACGTCAATTATGTGGGACGGTCATCAATGGAAATTGGTGTAAAGGTTATTGCCGAGAATTTGCGCACCAATGACAAAAGGCATACAACCTCTTGTTATTTCACGATGGTGGCTTTAGATGAGGCGGGGAATACCGTGGAAGTGCCGCGTTTACTGTTAGAGACCGAAGCGGAAACAAGGCGTTATGCTGGCGCAGAAATACGCAAAAAATTACGCCAGGAAAGCCTGGAGAAAGTACGCGCATTAAACACAGGGTTGGCAGAGGAAGAGTTGAGATAATGAGTGCCGTACAAGAAAATTGTGAACGCTTGCCGTTAAAGGAATTCGCGGAAAAAGCATACCTGGATTATTCCATGTACGTGATTTTAGACCGCGCACTACCGCACATTGCCGATGGCTTAAAGCCGGTGCAACGGCGGATCGTCTATGCCATGTCCGAATTGGGCCTTAACGCCCTGGCCAAATACAAGAAATCCGCCAGGACGGTCGGTGACGTGCTGGGTAAATACCATCCACACGGGGATTCCGCTTGCTACGAAGCGATGGTATTGATGGCGCAGGATTTTTCTTACCGTTATCCGTTGATCGACGGGCAGGGCAACTGGGGTTCGCCCGATGACCCCAAATCGTTTGCCGCTATGCGCTATACCGAATCGCGTTTGACGGCTTATGCACAAACCTTACTCAGCGAACTAGGGCAGGGGACGGTCGATTGGTCCGATAATTTTGACGGGACCTTACAAGAGCCGGTGTTGTTACCCGCAAGGCTGCCTAATTTGTTGCTGAACGGCACTATGGGCATCGCCGTGGGCATGGCGACCGATATTCCGCCGCACAATCTGGTCGAAGTCGCCGGGGCATGTATTCATTTGCTCGATAAACCCGATGCGCCGTTAGAGCAGCTTTTAGAACATATCAAAGGCCCCGATTACCCTACGGAAGCGGAAATCATCACCTCCGCTGAGGATATACAAAGAATTTATGTCACTGGCGGCGGCTCGGTAAAAATGCGTGCCATCTATGACCAGGAAGATGGCAACATCATCATCACGGCCTTGCCTTACCAAGTGTCAGGCTCCAAGCTGATGGAGCAGATTGCCGCGCAAATGCTGGCGAAAAAACTGCCCATGATCGAAGATCTGCGCGATGAGTCTGATCACCAGAACCCTACGCGATTGGTCGTTATCCCCAAGTCCAAACGGATTAATGTCGATGAAGTGATGTCGCATTTGTTTGCCACGACTGATCTTGAGAAAAGTTACCGCGTCAATATGAACATGATCGGCCTAGATGGACGGCCAAGGGTCAAGAATTTGCGGGAAATCCTGGTCGAATGGCTTACCTTTCGTACCGAAACGGTACGGAAACGCTTACAGTACCGTTTGGATAAGGTGCTGGCACGGTTACATATCCTCGAAGGCCTGTTGATCGCCTACCTGAATATCGATGAAGTCATCGCCATTATCCGCTATGAAGACCATCCCAAAGCCGTCATGATCGAGCGCTTTGGCATTACCGAAATCCAGGCAGAAGCTATACTGGAAATAAAGCTGAGGCATCTCGCCAAGCTGGAAGAAATCAAAATCCGTGGCGAACAGGCGGAATTGGAGAAAGAAAGAAAAGAACTGGAAAAAATCCTGGCATCCAAGCAGCTATTGAACCGCCTTATCAAGTCGGAAATTGAGGAAGACGCAGAAAAATACGGCGACAACCGCCGCTCACCCATCGTCGCACGGGAAGCCGCACAAGCGTTAGAGACGACCGCATTAATCACCAACGAGCCGTTAACCGTGATTTTATCCGAGAAAGGTTGGATCAGGGCGGCAAAAGGCTATGATATTGATGTCGCAACATTGGGTTACCGTTCCGGTGACGGCTTTCTCGATGCGGCTAAATGCCGGTCAACCCAGCCCGTTTACGTGTTGGATTCTACCGGACGAGTTTACAGCACCACCACGCATGATCTCCCATCAGCAAGAAGCCAAGGCGAACCACTGACGGGACGGTTGAATCCTGCGCCCGGTTCATTGTTCACTTATTTATTGGCCGGGAATCCTGATGAGTGGTATTTGTTGGCCAGTAGCGCAGGTTACGGTTTCAGGGTGCAAGTCAAGGAACTGGTTTGTAAAAACAAAGCCGGTAAGTCGCTCATTTCCTTGCCAGCAGGCGCAAACGTCGTCAAACCTGCTGCAATTGCCAACCAAACCGATTTATTGGCGGTTGTTACATTACAAGGCCGCTTATTGATTTTCCCTGTCATTGAGTTGCCTGAGTTGGTAAAAGGGAAGGGCAATAAAATCGTCCAAATACCGACCAAAGACTTGGCTACCGACAAAGATCGCGTGGTCGCAATGGCGGCATTTCCTGCTAACGGGCAATTGGTTGTTATGGCGGGGAAGCGCCAGTTAACACTTAAAGCAGCAGATGTCGCCCACTATTCCGGTAATCGGGCAAATCGGGGCTTGAACTTGCCTAAGGGCTTTCAGCGGGTGGATGGTTTGTTGGTTGGTTAGTTTTTCCGAAGGAAAGCACCAACTTTGGCCTCAAGCAATTTTATCAGTTCCGGCTGCATAAACTCATACTCATCAGGGATATTAAGGCAAATGACTTTTTTGCCGTTTAGGTGGGTTTTGAATTTTTTTGATAGCTTGTTTCGATGGGCTTTTTCCATAACGAAGATCATAGTAGCCCACTCGACCTGTTCACCAGAGAGTGGCACGTTGGCGTCGTTACCAAGCCCGGC
Source organism: Methyloglobulus sp. (assembly GCA_043771735.1). Taxonomy (GTDB): domain Bacteria; phylum Pseudomonadota; class Gammaproteobacteria; order Methylococcales; family Methylomonadaceae; genus Methyloglobulus. The sequence goes on along the minus strand of JAYVGW010000383.1, from coordinate 359 downwards.
AGAGTCTGTTTCAACGTTAGGCCAAGTGGCAAACACCTGTTCGGCGGTTGGGCTACGAAGACGGTTTTGAGTGCAGATGAAAAGGGCGCGAGTCACAGAAAGTTAACGATTTTTGGGAGGTAGATCTCATAAAATACCTTCGATTCAGCAAGTCCCGTCGAGGCTAACAGTCTCTGCAACAAGAAAAAATCAAATCAACCCACAATGCATAGCCATTACCGTCAATTCGGCCAAGTCTTCGGCTTCCATTTTTTCCATGATTTTTGCTCGGTGGACATCAACGGTGCGGTAGCTGACGTTAAGGTGCTTGGCTGCTTCTTTGTTGGAAAGGCCTTTGACGACTAAAACCATGACTTCAT
>JAYVGW010000382.1:0-6292 GCA_043771735.1 Methyloglobulus sp. | reverse complement strand
GTGCAAAACACCGGAGAAACCATCGCCCCTGAGCATTTGCCGCGGCTGTTCGACCGCTTCTACCGGGTACACGCATCACGGCAGCGTTTTGGTGAGGGCGCGGGGCTCGGTTTGGCGATCACGCGTTCTATCACGCACGCCCATGGCGGAGAGGCTTTGGCACATTCAGAGGGCGGCTTCACGACGTTTGAGATTCGGCTTCCGGTTTGAACGATAATAATACGGATCTATAGGGCTACACTCATCCGTAGACAGTACGCGCAATGGGTTAGTGCCAGAATACCTAGTTAATTGCTTCCATAATTACTTATCCGTCTCATTCAGCGATTTGTAAACAGTTGACTGTCCAATGCCCATTTGCTTGGCAATGTCGGTGGCCCCTAGTCCGGCCTTATGCAATGCCTGTAGTTTTTCCTTATCGACGGTGCGCTTCCGGCCAAACTTAACCCCTTTGGCCTTGGCTTCGATGCGACCCTCATTAGTACGTTCAAGAATGCGTTGGCGTTCCGCCTGGGCGACGGCAGAGAGGATGGTGACGACCATTTTGCCCATCGTCCCTTCGGTGCTGATGCCATCATTCAAGAAACGGATGGCAACGCCGATTTTGTCGAACTCTTTGATCAAGGCGATCATGTCTGCCGTATCCCGTCCTAAGCGATCCAGTTTTTTTACCAGGATCACGTCGCCTTCTTCGACTTTGATCCGCAATAAGTGTAGACCGTCCCGATTGACATGGCTGCCGGAAACCTTGTCGGTAAAGATACGGTTGGTTTTGACCCCGACTTCCTTAAGTGCCTTGACTTGGCTATCAAGGGATTGTTGGCTCGTGGATACACGGGCATAACCGAAGAGTCTCATCGTCTAATATTGTCTCCTAAATCGATTAATGGACGGATTGTCTATTAATGAACTGAAAAACGATTTTATAGACAGTTAAATCCAAGGCAATTAACCAGTCCACAAACTTATAAATTAATAGACAGTCTAATTGCCGTTGTTTGTTCGATCTTCCCTTTGGCTTGGAGTTTGAGATGTCCGTCGATTTTTTAACCACAGAACAGAAAACCCAGTATGGTCAATTTTCCGGTGAACCCAATGAAGTTCAACTGGCACGTTACTTTCACCTCGATGAATCAGACTTGGCATTTATATCAAACCGGCGTGGCGACCAAAAACAGGTTGGGTTGGGTTGGGCTTTGCGTTGCAATTGACATCTGTCCGGTTTTTAGGGTGCTTCCTTTCCGATCTGACGCTGGTGCCTGCCAATGTACAAGCGTTTGTGGCTAGGCAGCTTTCGGATTGGGGATACCACTGTTTTGGCAGCGTACGCCCAACGGGATACCACCAAACGTGAACATACGGCGCTTATCCGTGAACACTATGGCTACCGCAAGTTTAGTGATCCACCTTGGGCATTTCGCCTTAGCCGATTACTCTATACCCGTGCCTGGATCAGCAATGAAAGACCCAGCTTGATGTTTGACTTTGCTACCGCTTGGCTGAGCCAAAACAAGGTATTGCTACCAGGCGCATCGACTTTATCACGGTTGATTTCTGAAATCCGAGAACGGGCGGTTAACCGGCTATGGCAACGGTTATCTTCTTTACCAACAAGTGAGCAAAAAGCCAAACTGGAAACTTTGCTCCAAGTACCTGAAGGGTTGCGGTCATCACGCTTTGACCGCTATCAGAAAGGCCCGGTTACCATAAGCGCCCCAGCTTTTAATGCATCTGTGGAACGCTATCTTGAATTACAGGCATTGGGCATAGGCGAGATCGATTTTTCCCATATACCGCCAGTCCGGTTGAAGAACCTTGCCCGGCATGCGGGTGTCATCACCTTGCCCAAAATAGTAAGGATGACAGAGGACAAACGGGCGGCTATCTTGGTCGCTTTTGTTAAGTCCTTTGAAACCATTGCCCTGGATGATGCGTTGGATGTCCTTGACCTGCTGATCACGGGGATTGCGGGAGATGCCAAAAGGATCGGCCAGAAAAATCGTTTGCGAACCGGTCTGCTGCCGAAGGTTGATCTGACCGAGTTGGTATTAGAAATCCATGCCCACACAGGGTTTACTGATGAATTTACCCATGTGAGCGAAGCCAATGCTCGTGCTGATGATCTGTCGGTCAGTATATGTGCGGTGCTTCTCGCTGAAGCCTGCAATATTGGGCTGGAACCCTTAATTAAACACCAGATTCCGGCATTGACCCGTCACCGATTGAGTTGGGTCAAGCAAAACCACCTACGGGCAGAGACGCTGGTTCGAGGGAATGCTCGATTGGTTGATTATCAATCTACGCTGGCCTTGGCTAAAAAATGGGGCGGCGGTGAAGTGGCTTCTGCCGACGGTATGCGTTTTGTGACGCCAGTCCGAACGATTAATGCTGGACCCAACCGGAAATATTTTCCGGCCAGCAAAGGTATCACTTGGTATAATTTTTTATCGGATCAATTCTCTGGATTCCACGGCATCGTGGTTCCGGGAACGCTGAGAGATTCTATCTTTGTGTTAGAAGGGTTGTTGGAACAGCAAACAGGGTTAAGGCCTACGGATATTATGACCGATACCGCCGGTGCAAGTCATATGGTGTTCGGATTATTCTGGTTGCTCGGCTATCAGTTTTCACCCCGATTGGCGGACGCAGGCGAAGCGGTATTCTGGCGAATCGATAAAAGCGCAGATTACGGCCTACTCAATGACCTGGCTCGGGGAATTATCAATACCCATCAGATTGAACAACACTGGGATGATATGTTGAGGATTGCCGGGTCGCTGAAATTAGGCAGTATACAAGCATCAGAACTGATCCGGTCATTGCTGAAAAGTGACCGGCCTTCCAGCCTGGCGCAAGCAATCATCGAAGTGGGACGCATCAACCAGACTTTGTACTTGCTGAATTATATTGATGATGAAGACTACCGTCGCCGGATATTGACACAGTTAAACCGAGGTGAAGGACGACATGCCGTAGCCCGAGTCATCTGCCATGGGCAAAGGGGAGAAATTCGTAAGCGCTACCGCGAAGGGCAGGAAGACCAGTTGGGCGCATTGGGGTTGGTAACCAATGCCGTCGTACTATGGAACACTATATATGCAAGCAGGGTTGGATCATTTGAAAAAATCACAAGAAATCTGCATTGAAGACGAAAAGCGATTGTCACCATTGGTCAATGGGCATATCAATGTGCTGGGGCATTACTCATTTACATTGTCGGAACTGGTCAAGAAAGGCCAACTCAGGCCGCTAAACCAGCCGTCTGACAATGGTTTCAATATTTAACGTAAATTCATGTTCGCGTTAAATACTTGTTGCGATTGAACAAATGTCTTGATTTTATTCAAAAGCGAATGACATTAGACGCTAACGTACGTTTCCGTACCATTGGACTTCAAACCCCAATTAGAACCCTAGGCCAATAGCGTATCATTTTACAGAAACGGCCTTAGCACACTACTAAAACCGTTCCTGCAATCAAAATCTACCTAATACTCATTAATGGGAATATTCTCTAAACCCTGAGAAGGGTAAAGCCTAAAAACTAAGCCATCCAGAACCAAATGAAGTCGCAAAAACAAGGCTCACTATAGTCATTAATTTAATCAATATATTTAAAGCCGGGCCACTGGTATCTTTGAAAGGGTCACCAACCGTATCACCCACCACAGCGGCTTTATGGGCATCGGATCCCTTACCACCATATTGTCCAGTTTCAATCCACTTCTTCGCATTGTCCCACGCACCACCGGCATTAGCCATCATAACTGCCAGCAAAAAGCCAGAAGACATCGTACCAACAAGAAGACCAGCAAGCGCTTCTTTCCCCAGAACAAAGCCAACGACCAACGGTACAACGACAGCCAATGAGCCCGGTAAAATCATTTCACGCAAAGCGCTTTCCGTACTGATTGCGATACAGGTTTTGTAGTCAGGTTCTCCTGTGCCTTCCATCAAACCTGGAATTACATTGAACTGGCGACGTACCTCTAACACAATCTCGTGGGCAGCTTTACCGACTGCCATCATGGTAAGTGCTGAAAAAAGATAAGGCATCATAGCGCCAATCAAAATACCCGGCAGCATGGTTGGGCCGAGTATATTCAAATTATCAATTTTTGCAGCCGTTACATAAGCAGCCAGTAACGCTAACGCCGTTAATATAGCTGAGCCGATAGCAAAGCCTTTACCCGTAGCCGCCGTTGTATTGCCCAGGCTATCCAAAGCATCGGTGCGCTGACGCACCTCGCCGGGCAGGTGACTCATTTCAGCAATACCACCCGCATTATCAGCTACCGGACCATATGCATCAGTTGCCAAAGTAACGCCCAGCGTGCTTAACATGCCGACACCCGCAACTGCTACGGCATAAAGACCGGCGGCAATCGTACCATCGGCTTTAAAACCCAGCCATATACTGAGCAGAATAGCCACTGCGACAATCAATACGGGTAGTACAGTACTCATCATACCAACTGCCAACCCTTGAATAATAGTTGTTGCAGCGCCCGTTTGCGTCGCATTGGCAATAGCTTGTGTTGGTTTTTCAGTGTAAGAAGTAAAGTATTCGGTTGCATAGGCAATGCCATTCCCGGCAACCAAACCAACGACAATAACCAGCCAATAATTAATACTGACACCTGACAATAAAACAACTATTAAACTCAGCACCAATACGACAACTGAAGCACCCCAAACAGAACGGCGCAAAGCCGTCAGTAAATCTTCCAGACTGGCATTTTCATTAATTTTTGCCACTTGTTTTCTTAAAAAATGAACAGTGCGCCCAGTAACCGTCGTTGACAAATAGGTGCTAGCCTGGGTTACGTCCTGTTCTTCGCCAATCACCATATAAATGCCAAAAAGGCTGGAAATTACGCCGACAGAAGCAACCAGGAAGGGTAGCCCTATAAAAGCGGCGGCTGAATCAGCGCCCAAAGCAGCTCCCAGTGTTGCAGCAGCAATAATGGAACCACTATAGCTTTCAAACAAATCCGCCCCCATACCCGCGACATCGCCCACATTATCGCCGACATTGTCGGCAATTACGGCTGGATTGCGAGGATCATCTTCGGGAATCCCCTTTTCTATTTTTCCAACAAGATCAGCACCCACATCGGCTGCTTTAGTGAAGATGCCACCGCCAACCCGAGCAAAGAGAGCTATGCTGCTGGCACCAAAGCCAAAACCCGTAATATAAGTCAACTGAGCGGGATTACCGTTAAATATCAAATACAATAGCGTCATGCCGATAAGGCTAAAGCTCACCACAGACATACCCATAATCGCACCGCTACCGAAGGCGACACGTAAGCCTTCATGCAGACCACGGCTGGCCGCAGCAGCGGTACGAACATTAGCACGCACAGCCACATACATGCCCAAATAACCAGCACTTGCCGATGCAACCGCGCCCACTACAAAACAAAGTGCAGTCTGCCATTGCAAAAACAGGGTAATGACTGTAGCAACAATAGCCACAAAGATACCAATAACACGATATTCACGCGACAAAAAAGTCGATGCACCCTCTTGAATAGCGGCAGCAATTTTGTTCATTGCGGCATTACCTTGCTCATAACTTAAAACGCGCCGCGTTTGCCAAATTACAAATCCGACCCCAACAATACCCATCAATAATGCAATAATAACCGATGCAGTTGCTTGTAACATAATTCCCCCACTCCTCTTTATGTAGTTTGGCTAATCGCCAGTATGCCCATATTATTTTTATAATTTTTATCATTACTTATCTATCTTTAATTTCCAGCATAACCTTGCTCTCGATTTAATAGCGTTATTGCACTATTAAATCGGCCTGTACATATGCTGCTTATCCACGCAAAAGATAAAATAATGGATAATGTTAAAATCATACGCCACAGTTCATCAAAAACCCATTAATAAATGACAAGCAACCGTCTAAATTCAAGCAATTTACTAGCGGTATCAACGGCTTTAACTTACTGGCCATTCAAGGAGAATGGGTGATTCATGTTAGTACGTTCAATATGAACTCAGGTCTGCTTAAAATTACGGCATAAATTGTTCTGATTAGCAAGATGCTTCAGCTAAATTGTTGAGTGCGGCTACATTTCGTTATGCTTTTCTGGACAATAAAAAACCCGCTAAGCCAGATAACTTGCGGGTTTCTGTACTTCTTTGAATCGCTTTAAACTACTAATTGGTGCGATGGCCGTGATTGAATATGTCCGTAACTTACTGAAAAGTAATAAAAATAAATGCGTCATTTAGCGGCGTATCATCAATCGTGTCACCTTTTTGGCTTTTG
>JAYVGW010000381.1:0-6822 GCA_043771735.1 Methyloglobulus sp. | reverse complement strand
TTGTTAGGGTGTTACTGGGCGCTTGGCTGATCCATGCATACTTAATAATTATAACCTGTATAAGGCAGCAAAAACGGACATTCAAAACTTTTAACCAGTTGACGAGCCCACAGGCTCCACCCGGCCAACAGCAGGCGTTCACTATGGCATCCTGTAGCCGACTGATACAACATAAACTTAATAAGTAACGATTGAAACTCGACCTTGTTTCAAGACTTACCTGCTTTTTAAACGCCTTGTCACGAAGGCTAAAATCACTGTCGTAGGCTTGAAGGTATAGCCAACTAAAAAGTTACTTGACATATTCTAAATATATGCATCTAATAGCCTGAAGACTGGTTTAAGAATAAAAGCTAGCGTGAAAAATAACAAAAAAAGCTAAACCTATCGGAAGGTAGAGACAGAAAGTCGCGGATCCAGAATAATGGAAAGCCGGACTGCCGAGAGTGACATCGTGAATGTCGCGTAAGGTAGTTCGGCTTTTTTATTGCGTGCGGGTTCTTACTCGCCGCAGCACTGGGAGTGAAGACCATGAACAACGCCAAGGTGCACAACCCAAGCGTTAAACAGCGGCAAAAGGGAACTCACGCGGGCTTTACGGTGTGGGCGTTAGTATTGATAACTTTCGTGGTGTCTTGCAACACAGCAGCAGCTATCAATTCCCCGGCGAAAGCTGATGCCGCATCGAAGGCCCGGCTGGTTGAAACCTACGGCAAGCTTCCGCTAAGCTTCGAAGTCAATCAAGGGCAAGCCGATAAAACGGCTCTGTTCCTCTCACGTGGCCCGGGATATGGCCTGTTTCTCACGCCGACAGAGGCTGTGCTGTCACTGCATAAGCCTAAGGTGGCAGCCCCGAAAACCAGCAAGTCCCCAGATCAAGCTAATCTCCGCAACCCCAACGGAAAGGCCCTAAGCAAATCGGGTCAAACCAGCCAAGCAATCGCGACCACACTGCGTATGCAACTCGTCGGCGCCAATCCAAACCCGAAAGCTGGCGGGTTGGACGAGTTACCCGGCAAGGTCAACTACTTCCGGGACAACAATCCCAAGCAATGGCACATCCATATTCCCACCTACGCCAAAGTCAAGTACGAAAAAGTCTACCCCGGCATCGACCTCATTTATTACGGCAACCAGCGGCAGTTGGAATATGACTTCATCGTCGCGCCTGGCACCGATCCCAAAGCCGTCCGGCTAGGTTTTGAAGGAGCCGACAAACGACAAACTGACTATCGTCTACTACTGGAATAAATTTTTCATTAAGAGGGCATTGACATGAAGATATACAGATTATTGTTACAAATCCTATTTGCTTTAATGTTGTGTACTGGCCCAGCGCATGCAAGCCCTTTTTTATATATCGACGACGACCAGGGGAATCTTGGAACAGTAGATGTAGCCACTGGAATTGTTCACGTTATAGGACACATGGCTCAGACAATGACCGACATCGCATTAGACCCCGGTGGAAACCTTTTTGGAATTACATTTACGGATCTGTATAGCATAGACAAGAGTACAGGCATTACGACATTGATAGGATCATTGGGTATCAATGACGCAAATGCATTAGTTTTTGCGTCAGATGGTGCGCTCTACGCTGCCGGCTTTGTTGGAACACAGCTATATTCCATTAACAAGAGCACTGGTCATGCAAATGCTATTGGCAATATAGGGGCGGGATTCAGGTCGTCCGGAGATATGGCTTTTAATGGTGGAAATCTATACTTGGCTGCTATAGGTGATCAATTGGTAAAAATTGATTTAACCAATCCCATCAATTCCAGGGCTATCGGTAATATGGGTTTCCTAAATGTATACGGTCTGGCTACCGGAAATGATGGGGTTCTCTATGGGAACGCCGGAACTCAGATATTTTCTATAAATACAGCAACAGGCGCAGGCACATTTATCTTGGACTACAGAGGGCAAGGGTTGACAAATACTAATGGGTCAACGATAAGCGACAATACAACGCTGCCACCTCCACGGGTAGCAATTGTTTATCTGTTGCTACACGGCACAGCATCTGGTCCGGGAACATGGAATGATCTCGTTAAGCACAGGTTCGGAAATAACTGTCCGGTCACAAGGTTGGGAGAGGCTATCACCCAGAAAAGTGTCTGTTATCGTCACGAGTTTGCGGATGTACCGGTCGATCAGATATGGAGGAACGGCGACGGATCGACTTTCGATTTTTTGGGCACGGAAGTGGGGGTGGTTGTCAAAAAAATAGAAGAAATAATGCGACCTAAAGCGATCATTCTGGTCGGTCACAGTCGGGGCGGGCTGGCGGCGCGTGCCTATCTGCAAGAAATCACGGAACAGCCTCCCTATAAACTGGGTTTGCTGACCATCGGCACGCCGCATCAAGGTACCCCGCTCGGAAGGGCTCAGCATTGGCTACTTGATCATAACTACACACCAGGTAAAATACTTGATAAAATTGCTCCAAATAAAGTTTATCCACTCCAGAGTATACTGTTCAGCCCGTCGGCCAGATATCAAGCGACAGCGCATGATGTGAACGGCATTCCAGTCCGTCTTCTGAAAATTTCTGATGCAATCTGGCAACTAAACGATGGCGCAGACCGTCTAGATGATTGGGTCTCCACGTTCGGACAAATCCATTCGCGCAATCTGCGATTAGGAGAAAACGTTTTAGGTGGTCTCTTAGATAATGGCAGCATTTACGGAAAGTTCCTTATCCCTGGAGATTTCACGGTACTCAGACGTTACGTTTTGGAGAATATAGGTCGTTTTAACCGCCTCGGTAATTGGAAATGCAAGTCGGCGGACAGAAACATTAACAACTGGGCTTGCAATGGTGATGGCATCGCCCCTACCATTTCCCAACGGCTCACTCGGCTGCCTGGTTTTTCGCGAGGCAATAAACCTCTACACAGCATCGCGTTAACCAGAGTTTCTCATGCAGACGTGATTGGAGCCAATGATGGTGAAACAGGACGATTCATACCCATAAGCAAGGTATTAAGGGATATGAGAAATGATCTTAAATAATGCAATGCGTAAGCGATACTTTACATTCCTGTTTCTAGGGATCCTTGCTGGCGCAGGATGGTATGCCTGGATAGCGCAACGTACAGAACAGGCGGCATCGCTTGCGCGGTCGGAAAAATCAAAACCGCTGATGACGAACAGCCACGGGACGATATCTCCCGTTCTTCCACCGCCGATGGAAACATCAACCTTAGCCATAGATGCCATAAGGATCACTGACGAGGACAGGTCTTCGCCTGCAAAACCTCCATCAATTGAAGAACAAGTACAGGCTTTGGAAGCGCGCGTAAACCAGGCTGTTGCGAAGATTAGTCCGTTACCCTCCGAGCAGATACAGAATGCATTGTTGGAGGCATTCAACTCACTCGATTCTATCAACTTTAACATCGCAAAGAATGAGCTGATTGCACGCGCCAGGAGAGGGGACAAAACAGCTTTGGCTGCAATCCAATCCGCTTTAAACGACACCCCTCCTAAACTACAAGCATATCTTGCGAGTATGCTGGGTGAGATCGCTACCGATAGCGCACTGCAGATTCTGCTTGAAGTTCTGGACACGTCTCTTGGCCAAAATAGAGAGATGCGGTACGCGGCGCTGGAAGCCATTAGCAACATCGGCAAACATCGCGGTCAGAATGCCCCTACTGAAGCGCTCTCTTCGCTGCTAGAGAATTATTTCCAGACGATAACCGTAAGCGATCAATCTCTTCTCAGCGCTGTGGTCATGGGTTTAAGCACCATAGGAACAGCCCAAGGGGTAGAGAGAGTTTTGCGCTTTGTAGACTTGCAGGAGAGTGCCAAGACTGTACCGCCAGAACTTTTTCAGCGGATGGCCGAATCCCTGCGCCAAGTACGCAATCCTGCCGCAATGGTTCCTCTGCAGGCACGCTTGCAACAAGACCCGGAACTGAATCGGCAAAGCACCCATATGGCTGGAGACGCGCTGGCGGCAATGGGAGACGTTCAGGCTACAGAAGTCTTGTTGCGATGGGCAGCCGATATGACGGGGAAGGCACAAACCAAGCAGGCACTTGCTTGGTTTTCTCAGGTTCGAGATGAGCAGTCTTTGCAGCAACTGCTTCATGCCGAAGAGCACCGTCAGTTTCGTGATCCACAGATGCTTGAAAGGATTTCCACCCTTGCCAAACAGATTGATCAACAAAGTACACCTGAGTTGGCCAAGTAGCGAGTAACCTGTAAGATGGAATCAATGGGATCAGACTCACTGCTGTCCCACAGTTTACTGAGAAAGTCGGCCTAAGAACCATGTATGGATTACAATATGTTAGCGACAACTTATTGAAACACATAGGGACTTAGGCCATGGCACATTGTAATACAGTTCTATCTCAACTGCTAAAAATGGTAGGTAGACATGAATTTGAAAAAACTGCATCGGCCCATCACCAAGGCCAACGGTTGCGCAAAACCAGCCGCTGGTCACAGTTTGTCGCGCTGGCTTTTGGGCAATTGGGCGGACGCCAAAGCCTGCGCGACATCGAATCAAACCTTAACGCCCAGCGGCAACACAGCTACCACCTGGGCGGCACGCCGATCACCCGCTCAAGCTTGGCGCGGCTCTTTAACCAGCAACCCGCGAGTTGTTACGAAGCGTTGTTTTACCAACTGTACCACCGCTGTGCCACGCATGCCCCCAAGCACGGTTTCCGGTTCAAGAACCCGCTTTACGCGCTGGATGCTTCGCTCATCGACTTGTCGCTCAAGCTGTTCCCTTGGTCGCATTACGCGTTAGGCAAAGGCGCCATGAAGCTGACGGTAGGGCTGGATTTGCGCGGCAATATCCCCGCTTTCGCCACAGTGACCGAAAGCAAAAAGGCGGACAGCGACTGTGCCAAGCTGCTCACTTTGCCGAAAGGCAGCATCGTGGTCTGCGACCGGGGCTACAATGATTATGGTTGGTATAAGTTACTGACAACACAAGGTATTTATTACGTCACCCGGCAACGCAGCAATGCCACTTATGATATTGTTGAACGCCGTGTTGTCCTAGGCAACCCGGCCGTCATCAGCGATTCGGTGATTCGCTATAACTCGCTACGCTCCCAAAAAAAGCAACTGCCCGATGTCCGGCAAGTGGTCTATTTTGATGCCGAGACGAACAAGCAATACACCTTCCTCACCAACCACTTCAAGCTGTCGGCACAGACCATCGCGGATATCTACAAACAACGTTGGCAAGTCGAGCTGTTCTTCAAATGGATCAAGCAAAACCTCAAGATCAAGTCGTTCCTGGGCACTAGCCAGAACGCGGTGATGACCCAAATTTGGGTGGCCATGTGTGTCTATTTGCTGTTGGCTTACCTCAAATTTTGCAATAACGTCGAAGCCTCGTTGCAGCAAATCATTCGCTTATTGGCACTGAACTTGTTTTCCAAACGTGACCTCATCAAACTCATCAAAGCTGAACCACCGCCTGATGATTGCCCCTTTACGCAAGTGGATTTATGGTGCGCCTAAACTGTGGGACAGCAGTGGATCAGACTCGATTGATTTTGAGTTTTTATCTATTAAGCACCTTCAAAGCCCGGTAGGTTGGGGTGAGCTTGAGAACCCCAACGAAAACGTTACTTGATGTGTAAATGTTGGGGTTCGTCCCTCACCCGAACCGCACCAAAAATATCATCCGGCCTATTCATTCATCAGTTTTTATTGAGGTGTTAATATGAACCGTCTTACCGCAACATTCGTGTTCCTGGCTGCTGTTGTTCACTCTGGATGTGCAGTTATGCCTAGGGTGTCTAGTTGGGACGGTCCGCCACGTTTTACAAAGGCGGAAGTCTTTAATGCTGGACTGCAAGCTGGACCACAAAGCGGGATGCAAACTACGGCCTCAGATCGTGAATCGGGGACTATGTCGTTCACAAGACCGACAGGCGAAGGCCAGATGATACTTAACGCATCGGTAACGACCAAAGGGAATATCGTTCAAGTTCGCACGACGGCAAGCTATGGGGGGGCTCGCCCTTGCTGGACTACACGAGGAATTTATCCGTAATTTTTACGTTTTTTTATTTCGAAATCTCAATATTACTGATACATCTGAGAGAAAAGTCAATATTGAATTACTTCGGTAACCAACAGCCAATTGCGGTCCTTCACGGTTGCCATGGACGGACAGTCAACTGGATTTGAATTCTCTTCACCCATTCAGGCATAACAAAAATACAGAGCCTTTTTTACAGAAAGGTCTGCAAAGAATTGAATCGCTGATCCTAATAAACAATCTTCAAATTGTCCTAAAAGTAGCCATGATGTGTAAAATCCCATTGACGAACCGCGCTGAGATGTCATTTGTTCCACTGAGTATTCAGTATGCTAAGTGTTATTAACAATTTATCCCACTTCTCTGGTTGATTAAGATAATATTCGGCTTGACTTATCCACCATGCTGTCTATTTTTTCGTTTTTACACAGCTTGGAGCGATTTCGGACATGCATTTTCGTGGATGTGCGAAAGTAGGTGAAATGTATTTCGGATGCAAGCTATATTCGTATGCTACTTTCGGATGAAATGTGAGTACCGTTCAGTCACTATTATGCTACACTTCGGGGCGAAAGGTGTTCATCAATCAGCTATTTACAAGGCTTTATAGAGACGAGCGAGTGATGCACAGCTTGCCAGTCAAAAAGGAGGCTGAAATTACACTGATTTTCCGTTTGCGATGACAATGCGAGGAAAGCGATGTGCTTCAGCAGCAGACCATAGAATTCCGCAGCTCTTTCACCCGTACGCGGACAGCCGTGAATCTGACGGTGGGGCAGGAATATGTTGCTGGCAGT
>JAYVGW010000380.1:0-4415 GCA_043771735.1 Methyloglobulus sp. | reverse complement strand
AAAAAAAATGCAGCGTTTTAATTATATTTCAATTAGTTGTACAAACTTTTTTTGTGTTTTGCCATGTACGGAGAGCAGCTAGTCTTTTTCAAGTCCGATTAATTAACGATTGCACTTTATGGGTTGGATGTAAAGAAGTGACAGAAAATGGGGAAGTACGAAAAATAATTCATCCACATTTCATCAAGCCTACCTCAATTTTGAGCGAAGAAATGATAGGTAAACCAGATGACTATACAAGATAAACATGAATTCTGTTGACCAAATAAACGCCATCCTCCCCCAAACCCAATGTGGCCAATGCGGTTACAAGGGTTGTAAGCCTTACGCGGAGGCGATTGCATTAGGCCAAGCCGACATCAACCAATGCCCACCTGGAGGTGACGAAGGTATCTTAGAATTAGCTACCTTATTGGGATTAGCGACTAAGCCATTGAACCCTGAATTTGGCATCCATAAGCTCAAGCAGGTTGCGTTCATAGTTGAAGAAGACTGTATTGGTTGCGTTAAGTGTATCGCTGCGTGTCCCGTGGATGCCATTTTGGGTGCGGCAAAGTTGATGCATACGGTGATTTCTGAGGAGTGCACGGGCTGCGAACTATGCGTTGCACCGTGTCCAGTGGATTGCATCATTATGAAACCGCTTGCCATTCAGCCATCATCAAAACAAAAAACCGCGCAAAAATTAACGGCAATGCGCCGCTATGAGGAGCGGAATCGTCGTAAAGAAAACGAGGCACTGGAAAAAGCGGAAAAGGCAAGAAACCAGAAAGCAGCCTTGTTGAAAATACGCTCTGGTAGCGGTTTGATTTAATTATCGTTATTGGATTCATGAAAATTATTTTCAAGCCCCTCATTCCGGCATGGATTTTCGGGGGAATTCCAAATACTCTGCTGCGCTTCCTTGCTATTGTCGAGGTCGCCGGAATCCCAGGCCCAGCGGGGACGCAAAATCTTGCGCCTCTCTGCAACCATTCCTATGCTGAATGCCCGTTTCCCGGCGCGTATGACGACAATTAATCACGCAGAATGAACCAACAAAAAAGACAGGCTATTTTTGACCGACTCGTCGAAGCCACTCCCGAACCAACCACCGAACTGAATTATTCCACGCCGTTTGAATTGCTAATTGCCGTGGTGCTTTCCGCGCAAGCGACGGACAAAGGGGTTAACAAGGCGACGGCAAAATTGTTCCCTGTCGCCAACACACCGGAAGCAATATTGGCTTTAGGTTTGGATGGCCTGAAAAGTTATATCAAAACCATCGGCCTTTTTAATACCAAAGCTGCCAATATTATTGCACTATGCCAGCGATTATTGGAGAAACACGACGGCAATGCGCCTGAAACGCGAGAGGAACTTGAAGCCTTGGCAGGTGTCGGAAGGAAAACCGCTAACGTCATTCTCAACACCGCCTTTGGGCAACATACGATTGCCGTGGATACCCATATTTTTCGGGTGTCTAACCGCACTAAAATCGCCCCTGGGAACAGTGTGCTGGAAGTGGAACGCAAGCTGGATAAATGGGTGAATAAAAATCACAAAAAAGATGCCCATCATTTACTAATTTTGCACGGACGGTATACTTGCGTTGCAAGAAAACCGAAGTGCAGCGGTTGCGTGATTGCCGATTTATGCGAATACGATAACAAAACGATATAGTCAGTTAACTTAATGATTGCTGGAAAGAAGTTTAGTAAATCTGTATAGTTTGGTCAGCGGTAGACACAAAAATTATCAGGTTATTCATGCCTTGTTCAGTTCTTAAAAGGTATCCTAGCCCGACTTTAGCATGAAAGTATCGACGCTTTATATAACAACACTGGAGATAACACGATGAAAAAAATGAACAAAACCCCTTTGGCAGCAGCGATGAGTGTAGCCCTTATTTCAACATTTACTGCAATGCCTGCTAATGCGGAAACCAACCCTTTCGGAATGACTGAAATGCCATCCGGTTACATGCAATTGGCCGAGATGAAATGTGGCGCGTCTATGGGCATGCCAGATATGGCCAAGCCAAAAGCTGCCGAAGGCGCTTGTGCAGGTAGCGCAAAAGCAGCTACCAAAACGGGTGACAGCTCCTGTGGTGCCATGATGAAAGACGGCAAGATGAAGCCAGGCATGGAGAAATCCTGCGGTGCCATGATGAAAGGCAAAGAAGGTGCTTGCGGCATGGATAAATCTGCAAAAGCAAAAGAAGGCAGTTGTGGTGATAAGATGAAAGGTTGTGGCGAAGGCATGCAAGGCTGCACTGAAATGATGAAGAGCAAGGACGGTTCTTGTGGCGCAAACATGAAGCCAGCAGCACCAGCCGCTGCTCCTGCCGCGCCAGCAAAATAAGGTTTCGTTTTAGTTTACGAAGTTTTGCTAGCTAGGGGAGGGCAGGTGATGCCCTCCACCTTTCACAGACTGTATATAAGGTGTTCTTATGGGCACAAATCCCTACTTAGTACGCGATGCCGGTTTGGGCCTACGTCGGTCATTCTTAAACCAACTCATTGAATCACCGCCGAATGAGGTCGGTTTTTACGAGGTAGCACCCGAAAACTGGATCACCATCGGTGGAAAATTTGGTCGTCAATTCCGCGCAATGACCGAACGCTTTGATTTCGTCTGTCATGGCTTGTCCCTGTCGCTAGGCAGTACCGATCCGCTGGACGAAAAATTCGTGCGCGAGGTCAAACAGTTCCTGTCAGAACACCGTATCAAGGTCTACAGCGAACACCTAAGTTATTGCAGCAAGGACGGGCATTTATACGACCTGATGCCGATACCGTTTACCGAGGATGCCGTTAAGCATGTAGTTTCTCGAATCAAACGCGTCCAGGATATTTTAGAACAACACATCGCTATCGAAAACGTCTCTTATTACGCAGCGCCTGGGCAGGA
Organism: Methyloglobulus sp.; assembly: GCA_043771735.1. GTDB lineage: Bacteria > Pseudomonadota > Gammaproteobacteria > Methylococcales > Methylomonadaceae > Methyloglobulus. Next base: position 1,523 of record JAYVGW010000380.1, on the reverse strand, counting down.
AATGGACGAGATTGATTTTTTCAATGCGGTTGTCAACGAAACTGGCTGTAAGGTATTGTTGGACATCAATAATATCTACGTCAATAGCGTCAATCATGGTTACGATGTCGAAGCGTTCTTGAAAACTTTGCCCGCCCACCAGATTGCTTATGCCCATATCGCGGGGCATTATGTAGAGTCCGAGGATTTTCTCGTCGATACGCATGGTGCGGATGTCATCGATCCGGTCTGGAAATTGTTGGCTAAAGCGTATGAGCTTTTTGGCGTGTTTCCGACCTTACTGGAACGCGATTTTGATATTCCGCCCTTGGCGGGATTGATAAAAGAAGTCAATATCATCAAAGCCATACAGAATGATTGGCGAGTCCAGCACGAAAGAAAGTCAGCTTGACCTATGGCAGTCGATTTCAAAACCAAACAACTCGAATTTACCCGTTACGTTCGTGATCCCGCAAACAATCCCGCGCCAGCCGACGTTAAACCAGAACGTATGGCGATGTACCGGGAGTTGGTTTTCAATAACATTGAAAATTTTCTGTCCGCCAACTTCCCAGTCATCCGCAAAATATTGGATGACCAGCAGTGGTTTGAACTGGCGCAAGATTTTTTTTCCAAACACCAATGTAAAACGCCTTATTTCTCTGAAATCGCAGAAGAATTCCTGGATTATCTGGAAAATGAACGGAACAATCCGGCAGATTTTCCTTTTTTGTTGGAACTGGCACACTACGAATGGGTTGAGATGGCCTTATCCATCGCCAAAGAAGATGTAACAGTCAATCAACATTTGCCGGATGATCTGCTTCATCAAACCATAAAGTTATCGTCTTTAGCATGGCCGTTGCTTTACCAGTTCCCAGTCCAACTTATTTCGCCCGAACACTTGCCGCTAGAACCGCCAACGCAGCCCAGTTGCCTGCTCGCTTATCGCAGCCAGGACGATGAAGTGAAATTTAGTGAAATTAATTCAATGACCTATAGATTGCTGGAGATTGTCCAAGAACAGGGGGAAGTAGTAGCGCAAGATTGCCTAAAACAACTTGCACAAGAATCCAATCACCCCAATCCCGAAGTAATTATTAACGGAGGTTTACAAATCCTCAAAGACTTTGCTATAAAAGCTGTCATTACGTTTGGCTATGCCACCGTTAAATATTGAAAATTTCCCACGATTTATGATTCGTTTACAACTTTAATACACGAATAATTTGATTTTGATTTCAGTAAAATTGAATATTTTAACATAATATACATTATGCGCACGCATAGTGTATTTTTATGTGTTGCGTAAATAAGCATATAAATTACAAATTAGCGCAACACTTTTGTTTATACTAGAGCTTTAGAATGTTCTGTGGTGTTGCATGACTTATAGACAAATTTTATCTGTAACTCTTCCAAAAAGGCAGCTTCGGGCCTTTGGTGAGTGTTGAATACAAAATCATGGCATTGGGTTCGGCCATCAACATGCCAGTGGGGTTGCCTTTCGCATCGCGCTGAATTTTGCCTCCCACCGGATCTGG
>JAYVGW010000379.1:0-6095 GCA_043771735.1 Methyloglobulus sp. | reverse complement strand
TGGTTTGGGCTAGGTTCTTCCAGGACATGGGCTATTTGCTCAGGCTTTGATAAAGGCATATTTTACCGGTTTTGGGGCTTGGGGTCGTGCAAAGGTCTCTAATAATATGGAGCCAATGATGGGAGTCGAACCCACGACCTACTGATTACGAATGCGTTAGCTTATATTGATTGGAATAATATTATATTTAATTATCAATGCCTTGTATCCCCGCAATATTTGATAAAAAGTTTCAGGAAGCGTCATTTATGGCTAATAAATTCTCATTTTGGCACGTTTTTGGACACGGTATTGAATTCACTGTGGTACTGAAATAAGCCACCTAAATGTATATTAAATGGGGCAATACTCAAACAACCCAATTTTCCAAACGTAATCCAGGTACTCTCTCAAATTCACGCATATTATTGGTCACTAATATAAGCCCAAGTGATCGGGCATGCCCTGCAATCATCTGGTCATAAGGACCAATGGGTTTCCCTATTTTAGCCAATTCGGCGCGGAGTTGACCAAAGTGTGTGGCGGCTAGCTCATCAAATGGTAGCATCTCAAGACGTGCAGTTAACCCCTCAATATCAGCTAGATTACTTTCCGGTTGAGCTGACTTTTCAGCACCATAGATCAGCTCACCTAACGTGACCGCTGATATAGACAACAATCCTGAATGGGATTTAAATACCTCCCGCACGTTACCGGGGCGGTTTTTTATAGTGTAAATTACCGTGTCGGTGTCCAGCATGTATTTGAGCACTATAAGGATTCTCTTTCTTGTAGTTCCGGTTGTTCCCGTTCACACATAAAATCATCGCTGACACCGGGGGCATCAAACCAACTATCCCAGCCCTCCCCTGCCGGCGCAATTAATCGAGCGCGTCCTAATTTTATAATGTCTACTTTTTTAACGGATTCCGGTAGCGCTACAGGCTTAGGCAAACGAATGGCTTGGCTCTTATTGCTTTTAAAGACAGTCGATTGTTCCATACAACTCCAGCATATACATTAGGGATATACCATTATAGACTGACTATAACACCTGTCAATAATCAGATTGTCTTAACAAAGATCGTGGCTTTATCTTAGGATATACAAAGCTGGAATCAATGAATTCAACACCCGTTTTATTCGTTTTCGTTTGGAAACGGGTTTTGCTTGATCTGCCACGTCACTGACTAGGCGTAATTTGATGTTAGGATCGCGTTTTAATCGACTGATCAATCTGTCGGCATCTTCCTTGCTACCCAACCAAATAGTCCTGAGAGCTTCTACTTCTAATGCGTCGCGACCACCATTGATGACTTTTAACATAGGGTTACCTCTAATTTTGATGGTTTTTCGTTCTTCATAGCCGGGTGGGTTGAACGTTCAGCGCATAAACTAAATAATATTCCGAACCGTTGGACATATGGAAAACAATCTAGGCTTTAATCTGGCGATTCTTCTTGATGCGAAAATTCTTGCACATCAGGAGAGCAGGTTTTCAGCAAGGAAAGGTTAGCCCGATGGTTCAAACGGTCAGTTAAGGTTTTATGCGTACCCATGTTGCCAAGGCAGATTGCCTCGATCAGTTCGCATTCCAAACGAGAACGTTGACCGTCAATCACTTTAAACACAGAACACCTCCAGCCTTCTTATCCTAAAGAAGCAGTTTAGCAAAGTTTGACACATTTCAGCACAAAATACCGACGCAAATAAACCCGACAAGGTAGACAGAATACAGCCTACCCACCCCGACTTACGCGACATTTATTGCATAAAACGCTTCAAAGGCAATCCACCGTCACGTCCCATGGCTCTGATTTCTATGAACTTGTCTTTGGCATTGCCTGATTCGTTTGCTTCCAACTTGTGTCCGTTTGGTATAAAAAGCTGGGGATGGTCAAATGGTGCTTGTTGGTAGCGCACCCGTTCGTCGGTCAATGACAGTAGAAAGGCTTCCAAGTCGGCTTTTTCATTGTCGCTATTCATCAAGATATTTAATGGCGCGATTACTGAACCGTCTAGCTGTTCAAGTTTTGCTAAATCACCGCCCCGGCTATAGAAATCAAGTACACCCCGAAGCGTTAACGTGCCGCCATTGTGGAAATAAGGCGCAGTGAGTTCGACATTGCGTAAACCCGGTACTTTCATAAATCCATCTGCTACGACGGGACAAGGTAGGCCATTAACGCAGGTCGGGATTGTTGCTCCACCACGGATGTTTGCCAATGGCTTGCCGAAAGGATCAGTTCCGCCTATGCCCACATCATCGCTGGATGGTCTTACGCCGATGTTGTTGAAACCACGGTCTAGCGCTTGTTCTTCTCGAATTCGGATCGGGCTGGCGGTGACGCGGGTAACTGATGCCCCAGTCAGTTCCGCGCCTTCGTGACAATTAATGCAGCGTCCACGGGATTGGCTACGGAACAGGTCTACGCCACGGACTGCGGCTTCACTGACAGCATTGACATCACCCATCATGAAACGGTCATAGGGCGTGTCATCTGCCACCAGGGTAGTTTCATACAATTGGATGGCAAGCCCGAAGAACAAGGAGAAGTTGGATTCCATCAAGCTGTATTCTTCGTCTTGATGGTCTTCGCGATTAGCCGCTGCTACTGATGTATTTTAGTCGCTCGAATCATTTTAGGCGATTTCCACCATTGTGGATGGAACGCGGCCTTCACCATGTCGGAGTAAGAACGTATCTTCAACCCTTTTTGTGGATAACGGCTGGCATTGCCAAGTACGCTGTCGGTGTTACGCACTTGCTGTAAGGCAAGGGGGTTCATCGGTAGCAATTTTCGACCAATGCCGGGAAATGAACGCCCCGTTGCGCTCATCTCGCGGTCACTTATCGGCGCAGTCACCGACTGTGAGGCCAAGCTGGAATTATTGATGCTGATTTTTACGGACTCAAGCTGTAAAGCTGATAGCGCTTTATAAACTCTGGCATCAGGATCACGACCGCCCCAATTGTTGATGCCATTGAAATCGTTTTGGGCGCGGCCATCCAATAAATTACGAAAATTAAAGACCGCATTGATCACGCTAGGTGTGTTCCGTTTGGCAGCACGGCGTAGGTTGTTATTGCCGAATAAAAAGCCATCAGCATCGGCTTTAAAGCTAACCTTATCTTTGCTTTTGCCGGGTTCGGTTGTGATGAAATCAGCGGCGAACACACCTTGCGATTAGGCTATATCATTGGAATCAAACACGGGGGCAGAACTGCGGTCAAGGATGTCGCTTAACTGACAAAACGGAAAGTCGCTTGCCGTCATTTGACGGTTTGAGCCGAAATCAAATGTGATGTCAGGATCAGGCAAACCATTTGCGTGTACTCTGTTGGTGCCTGGATTGACCTGGTTTTTGAAACGGCTATCTGCGCCGGCATTAAAATGGCAGCTGGCACAGGTACCATCACTGCCTACGCGCATTTCCCAAAATAGGGCTTTGCCCAAGGCAATGGCTTGCTGTTTGTCTTTGACAAAATCAGCCAAATTGCTGGGTTCTGGTATGGGTATTGTTTTTAAGGACGGCGGACGGGCTGGGTCAGCGGCTTGCGCGGTAGGCATAGCCAATAGTGTTGCCAGCAGAAAAAAACTGGTGAGTAGGACGGAGCGAAACATAGAACCCTCGTTATTATTTCATAAGGTGACGATCACCCAATTGTTATAATTTTTGGAAACTTGAATCTGCGACTACTCTATGCGATTGATAACGCCCATGCTGTGTGTTGCAATGTTCTACACATAACTGTATGCTTAAAGTGAATATAAAGGAGAACAAACATGTCACACGTACAAACCAGAGATGCAGTTTCTATCAACATCCGCGCTAAGACCAAACAACGCGACCTCATCGACCAAGCGGCAAATCGGCTTGGTCGCAGTCGATCTGATTTCATGCTCGAAGTCGCTTGCCGTGCTGCGGAAGACGTTCTGCTAGACCAAGCATTCTTTACGGTCGATGAGGGTACCTTTGCTAAATTTCAGGCGTTGCTTGACCACCCATTGCCGCCGACTGATAAGCTACGCCGGTTACTCAAGACGAAAGCACCCTGGGAGGGGTGATCGCACTCAAGCTCACACCGCCCGCACCAATTACAGCCGATTTAGAACTGGCGAATTTCGACAGCGGCGAGCCATCCTTGAATGAATGGCTCAAGAAGCGGGCGCTCAAGAACCATGCTGCTGGTGCTTCGCGCTGCTTCGTGTTGTGTGCCGATCCCGATATTATTGGTTATTACAGCCTATCGGCAGGTGCGATCAGCCACGAGACAGCACCCAAAGCAATGCGGCGCAATATGCCTAACCCGCTACCCGTCCTGCTGCTTGGTCGGCTCGCCGTCGATAAGCGATACCACAACCAAGGAATTGGTCAAGCCCTGCTTCGCGATGCAATGGTACGGTCGATCAATGTCTCCGGAAATGCAGGGGTGTTTGCCCTATTGGTTCATGCACTTTCTGACCAAGCCAAGCAGTTCTATCTTTCACGCGGTTTTGTTGAATCGCCTTTACAGCCGATGACCCTGTTCATGACGTTAGAAACGGTAAGGGCAATTTTGATCGAACCTAATTGATTACTAAACCTTTATCAAAAGGGAAAAGGTCAAAAAGGGTGAATGGAAGGGTTATTAATGGAAAAGGGCTTATCCGTAAAAGGCAATTGGCTTGGGTACTTTACCTGCGGTGATGGGGTTGGTTATAATCCCAAACATACTGTCGTGGTTATCGAGAATGCAAAGCCTCAAAAAGCTTATCGAGCTATTTATGATAGTATCGGAGTTGCTGGCCACCATGTCCTGGCTTAACCCCAAGGGCTATATTAACAACACATGTGAGCCATTAAAGAGGCAGTCGTGGATCATTTTAAAACCATCATAGGTCAATCCCCCGCATTGGATGCCTTAATCCGTAGTGCCAGGATAGCCGCAGCCACTGATGTAACCATTATACTGAATGGTGAGACAGGCACCGGCAAGGAAGTTCTTGCCAATGCCATTCAAAAATCGAGCCCCCGGGCTAGAAAGGCTTTTATCACCTTAAACTGTGCCACATTACCGGAAAGCCTTATAGAATCGGAACTGTTCGGTCACCGGAAAGGTTCGTTTACGGGCGCGACAGGTAACACACACGGGCTATTTCGAGCAGCAGATGGCGGCACTTTATTCCTTGATGAGATCAACTCTTTACCGATTTCAATCCAGGCAAAACTACTGCGCTTTATTGAGTCCGGCGAGTGCCTTGCCGTCGGCGACACCAAGGCTTACAAAGTCGATGTGCGTATCATTGCTGCCACAAATTCCGACTTAAACCAGCAAATCGCCGATGGCTCATTCAGGCGCGACTTATATTTTAGATTAAATGTTGTGCCGTTAAATCTACCACCGTTAGCCCAACGCCTCGGCGATATGGAGTTTTTGATTAAGTACTTTATGAAGCTGTTTGAACGTGAGCATGGAATGCAAGCGCCACAATTCAGCAACAAAACAATAAAAGTACTCAAAGCCTATAGCTGGCCGGGAAACATTCGTGAATTACGAAACTTGTGTGAAAGACTTTGTATTTTATTAGCGGGGAAAACTATTGAACCCGAAAACCTGCCTTCCGAGTTCAATGCAACTCTCCCGCCCCCTAACCGACCGGAATTTTCCCTCCCACTCGCAGGGTTGGATTTGGATAACCTAGAAGCCAGTTTAATCCGGCAAGCCTTAGACCTAACTAAAGGCAACCGCAGCAAGTCCGCAAGATTACTGGGATTATCTAGAGATACCTTACTTTATCGCATGCAAAAGCACGGATTTTCTGTGCGCTAATATTGATCCCAAAACTACGCTAAGAGAATCTGATTGGTTTCACATTACTCTCCTTGAGATGAAAAAGTTAGCGTAATTATCCCAACTCAATCCCCTACTAAAAAGACCTTATTGAGCGGAGTTACCACCCCAGCAACCTAAATTTAGGTAAAAATACGCCATATTTTTTATCAGTGAGTTTTTTTACACTTGTCACTTCAACTTCGTAATCGTCAATTCAAGCACACCTACCCAAGCCTTTGAAATCAAGGCAGACTAATGCCTCTTATCTAATACAAGAGGCATTCATGAGTCCCTATCA
>JAYVGW010000378.1:0-2624 GCA_043771735.1 Methyloglobulus sp. | reverse complement strand
ATTAATTTCAGAGGCATAGGTGGCAAGTCTTTTTATCATCTGGATCAGTTTGATAAAAGCATTATGCGCGACTATACCGGCTGCGGTAACACCGTAACTGCCAATCATCCATTGGTGGCCCGTTTCATTATCAGCTGTCTTGAATACTGGGTCAGGGAAATGCATGTCGACGGTTTCCGCTTTGACCTGGCCAGCGCTATGGCGCGTGGAGAAAATGGCGAAGTTCTGCAAGACCCCCCTGTACTCTGGGGTATCGAGCTATCAGAACCGTTGGTTAAAGCCAAATTGATTGCCGAAGCCTGGGATGCCGCAGGACTTTATCAGGTGGGCAGTTTTCCCGGTTATCGCTGGGCTGAGTGGAATGGACGCTATCGGGATATTGTCCGCCAATTTGTACGTGGCGATAAAGGCTTGATTGCTGAACTTGCAACCCGTATCTGCGGCAGTAGCGACATGTATGAATATCAAGGGAGATTGCCTATCAGTAGCGTCAACTTTGTCACCTGTCATGATGGTTTTACCCTGTATGATTTGTTCAGTTACAACGAAAAACATAACGAGGCGAACGGCGAAGGCAACCGCGACGGGTGCAGCAATAATTTAAGTTACAATTGCGGCATTGAGGGCGATACCGAAAACGCAAGCATTTTGGAACTACGTAGAAAACAGGCAAAAAATGTGTTTTCCATTTTGCTGCTTAGCCAGGGTGTTCCTATGCTGCTTGCGGGTGATGAAATCTTGCATACCCAGCACGGGAATAACAATGGTTACTGCCAGGATAATGAAATAAGCTGGATAGATTGGAATAAGACTGACCAAAACGCTGACATGTTGCGCTTTGTTCAGCTTATGATAGCGCTACGTACCCGGCACTCCTCTCTTATGCGCCGACGCTTTCTGACTGGTAAAATCATTGAGGGGAAAAATATGCCGGATGTTTCATGGCATGGCACGGAGGTCAACAAACCCTTATGGCAGGATCCGGAAGCAAGACTCCTCGCTTTCACCCTGGCAGGTATTGAAGACGATGAAGCTGATTTGCATATCGCAATGAATATGTCGAATGACATCACCACTATAGAACTACCCGTAGTCGCGGGTAAGAAATGGTGCGTGGCTTTAGATACTTCGCTGCAATCCCCTCATGACATTATCCTCCCAAAAAATCAAAAGCCAATCGGAGAGCATCTCTATTCAGTAAATCCCCATACTGTAGTCGTTTTTGAAAACACTAACGTCATTTTATAAGCGCCGATTTATTTGAGGCGTTAGACCTGCGAGGTTTTAAAAACCTCGCAGGTCTGGCAGGATTACCTATAACCACTGTCAATATTTATACAGCCTGATCCTATTGCTGAAAAACAGCACTCATCGCATTTGCAGCCTTCAACGCGTTTTCAAATATTTTGTCACGGTTACGATGCGCAAGCTGAGCAGATACAAGCGCCGATCTTTCCGGCACATGTGCAGTAAATACCCGCGCTGGAACGGTAGAAAATGCGTCCACAATGCCGATACGGTCATTATCTAAACGCTCAAAACACAACCGCCCTTCGTGACCGGCTTGACTCCAGTCCAGCAATAAACGATAAACAAGCGGCTCACCTGTCGGTATGCGCTTGGCAACGACTTTAATTTTGCGGCTGCCATTGCGAAACTGCCAAACCAGCTCTGAATCCGAAAGGCGTTTGCCATCAATGGACTCCCATTGTAACTGACTGGCCAGCCACCCTACCAATAACCAACTCATCCCCAGTGCATGAGGGCCATGCTCTATTTCAATAACGCTCAAGGATTCAAGGGCATTAGGGGCAACCAAAGGATCAAGCACCTGACTGATGAGTTTGCGCCAGATAGCAAAGCGCCGCCAGGCCAGGTTATAAACAATTTGCGTGTCCTGCTTTGCTGCAACCCAACGCGTCATTGTCGCTACACCTTTGGTAGGATTAGTCCAGCCTACGTTATCATAGATAATCTGGTTAGCCAGCTCAGCCAATTGAAAAAATACCTCACCCGCTTCAGGTGCCGGCTGCCGTGATGCCCACCATAAAGTTGTCGGCAAATCACCGACTAATTGCGAACGCGCCACAGAAGGTAAACGCTTGCTTGCTTCAGCCGTAGCCACCACATCAATGCGTTCGGCGCACACTTGCCAGCCATCGCTCAGCGCCGTGTAATAGAGCGTTATAAAGGCTTCAATCGCATCCTTGCCGGGCTGTCCATTAGCAACCAACAACAGCACACGTGCCGGGTGAACATCAACAATCGCAGCAATTTCCTGACTGATTAGCTGCGCTTCATCGCTATTATCGCAATAGATAATAAGATTGGACATACAGGCACGCATCACAGTATGCCCGCCACTGGTATTCTGATTAAATTGCGCCCATAAAACCCCCAATTCTGATTCTATTTGCGCAATTCGCACCCGTTTTGGCGTCTTGACATTAACTTTAGAAACCACATTGTGTTGCATCATAATAACCGCCATTTACGGTTATCGGATTCAATCAGACGATCGGCTTCGAGAGGCCCCCAGGTACCCGCGCTATACTCAGGAATCCAGCGGGTACGGCTGCTGGCCCAGGTATTAAGAATATTATCGACCCAGGCCCAGGACGATT
>JAYVGW010000377.1:0-4687 GCA_043771735.1 Methyloglobulus sp. | reverse complement strand
GTTCAATGGGGTCATCGCCGCCTTTGTCGGCACGTTCATGCCGACCATGGCTCATTTGAACCCAGAATTTAGGCCTGTCGTCAATGCGTAACTTCTAGCTAAGTTAATTGAATTTGGGAATGACAGCAGAAGTAATGCTGGAAATATAGCGTTCGCCTTCACTGTCAAAGAAAAAGACCAGGCCGCCGATCCGGCTGTCGGCATCGTTAATCAGGCCATCCAAGCGTTCTGATTCCCACAAGGCATCGCTTGCGGTCATTAACACCGTGCGTTGTTCGCCGGGTTGGATTGGGGTTGGGTTGTCCAAGTTCAAGCCTTCCGCTGCAACCACGCTTTCTGCATTGCCCTGTTCCGGCACAGGGACGGCTTTGTTAAGGAAGCGCACACTGCCGGTAGCAAACTCGCCGATTTGAATCGGCTTATCACTGCCATTCTTGATCTTTAAGCTAAATTTCATCGCCCTCTCCGATACTCGGTATTCAGCCCGCACGGTTTCTACATCGACCACGCCAGCATTGACTTGGGCGGAAAGCGGCAGGATTTGGTCTAACGATGTCTGTAAGGGAATCGCTTTGGGGTATTTGTTGACCGTAATGGTGTAAAACGCAAACGCCAGAACAGGCACACCGACTAATATTGCTTTGCCGATATTTCTGTCCAATGGGGTGACCAGTTCATCTTCCAAGCCCGCTTTCAGCATCCGGTAACGGTCAATAAATAAAGGTCGGCGTACCCACCAGAGCAACCAAGCCGTTCCCAGTAACGCCCAAAAACTGTGCCAGAAAATACCGTTCCCCAGCCCAAAGGTCTCCATATTGACCATTTCGCCGTTAATGGTTTGGATGTCATTGGTAAAATCGGCGGCATCCCCAGCAATGTCCAGCCATGCACCCGGACCCATCACTTGCCCGGCATCCCGCAGGTTAAAGAAGGGGTGGATGTGGTAATGTCCCGGCAAACGGCCTTTCAGGACAACCTTAAAATTGTAGTCACCGCCCGGTTGTAAGGCCACCGAGTTCATGTAAGGTTTGCCGTTTAAATAACGCTCAGTACGGATCAGCACTGGGCCGGGCGTTGAGATATTCAAGAATGCCGCATCCGGTTTAGGTACGCTGATCGGCCAATCTTCCGCCACATGAAATTTGCCGATTACGGTGACTTCATCGTTGACATTGAACTTTTGCTTGGACCATTGCACGTCATACCATTGGATGGTACGCATCCGGACATAGGGTTCCAGGTTCTTTTCTCCATGCGCCATGACGGGTTGCATAGTGAGCATGTACACCGTAAGAATCATCCCAAGCAACAACAAATAGCTTAGTAATTGATTCTGTTTTTTTGCTATGGGGTTGGGGCACGCAACAGCCACCAACATATCACACGATTTTTTTATCAATATTGTTTTCATCATATTCTCCGCCTTTAGATTCTTTTTAGGTAACGGGTCGTGGCAAACCACTTGCCGATATGCCACCACAGGGTATACATCAGCGTGCATAACAAGGCAGAGCAGAATGCCGACAGCGGTGTCGCAATTTGGCCGTAAGTCCGTAACGTCCCGCGCTCAATAATGCGTAGATATTCCGGCATCCCGGTACGGATGTACTGGAATCCGAACATATCAGCCACAGTCAATTGGCTATTGCCCGCTTCAACGGGGACATGGAACATGCCGAAGATAGGCCAGTTACTGGGGTAAAAGAGTAATGCGAAGGCAGAGCCGCCGAAAATCGCGGTGACTGTCAGGCTGTTGCTCAACATCAAGACCACATCCAGGACCAGCGCACTGGGCAGCATGGTCGATGGCATTACCATGTTGATGGGGAAATAATTCCATAAGTGGTAAGCGAAGATACGGGCAATCCAGGTGCCTATCGACAAGCACGCAACACACAGGGTTGCACCGAGCGGCAGGCGGAAATTAGTCCACAACACGGCTTGTACCGCCGCCGGAAACGTAATGCCGATGAGCGGCGTGACCAGTGGCCACCATTGCCTGTCTTTCCAGTCTACCCAGAAATCCCAGTCGCCGACGGTAAGCGCAAAACTCAGGTGAAAGGAACCGATAAACAAAAATAGCGCCAATACCAGGATGAGATAATCATAAGCACGGGTGATCCGCGCCTTTTCCCCAGTATAAGGCCGAAAAGTTCGGTTTGTAAGATTAGCTGACATAGCGATTTCTCCAAATTAAGTAACGGTAGTGCCTTAGCACTTAGGTTGAAAAAAGGCGTATTGCCAACGCTATCGACTTATCGATGGGACAGATATGTTTTGGGCTGTACAATGCGCTTGCGTGATACAGTAGTGCGTCCCTAGGCGTTTGTTAAATGATTAATTTTCATGGGGTCATCGATACAATTAATGGTTATTCCAGCCTGATTATTTATTACTATATCGCTGTATTTAATTGCATCGACCAACCCGAAAGGTACTGCAATGTCTAGTTTGAGAACTTTCGATTTGAACTTGTTGCTGGCATTTGATGTGCTGATGCGGGAACTGAATGTCACCCGCGCTGCGGAACAGATGTTCATCACCCAATCTGCGATGAGCCACATCTTGCATAAGCTGCGGCAACAATTGGATGACCCTTTGTTGGTGAAAACACCATCCGGCATGAAACCAACGGAACGGGCGTTGGCCTTGATCGATCCGGTCATGGCTTTATTGGCCGAAACCGAGCGGCTTATCCAACCGCCTTTAGATTTTGATGCGGCAACCAGCCAGCGGCGTTTTGTGCTTGCCGCGACCGATTACATAGAATTCCTGTTAATGCCGGAATTGTCAGGGTTGATCGAAAAAATTGCGCCCGGCATCAACTTTCATGTCAAACGCACCGAAACCTCATTTCCGGTCATGCAATTGGAAAACGGAAGCCTTGATGTGGTGCTGGGTTTTGAATCGGTGTTGAACCCACCAGCACATCTGCAACGGCAATATTTATTTAGCGACAGCATGGCTTGCGTGGTCAGGCAAGATCATCCATTGATAAGCAAACCGCCATCCTTAGAAGAATTTGTGGCCGTTCCGCACATGCTGATTTCACGGACGGGCAGTAACGTCGGCATCATCGACCAAAAATTGGCCGAACTGGGCTTAGAACGGCGCATTAAGCTCATCGTCTCGCATTTCCTTTCTGCGCCATTGATTGTTGCCAAGACCGATATGATCCTGTCTCTCCCGTACCGGATTGCCGAGCAATTTACGAAGTTCGCGCCGCTGGCAATATTTCCCGTACCCATCGAACTGCCAGAATACGATTTGTGCATGATCTGGCATCCCTTGCGGGACAAAGACCCCGCCCACCAGTGGCTACGGGACAAAATTACCGCGATATGCCGAAACATCGATGGCTTATAAGAGTGGTTAACGTCCCGGCAACCCTGTAGCCAAAGCTTTCACCTGAATCAGATAAAATGGTGGTTTAGCTTTCAACACGTCGCCATTCAAAGTAGCCGATTGGTGCAAGCGATTGACGACTGCGTATAGCTCTCCAGCAGGGCCGAAACAAAATGAATCCACCCATGAAAGGTCTGGGCTTTGCGCCAGTCGCCTATATTTTCTGTCCGCCGAAATAACGCCAATAGCGTTTTCCGCCAATTCCCCCAGATAGATATTGTTATCCTTGTCGATAGTTATGCCATCAGAAATTGGTTTGTCGCTGTAGCGTTCAACGTGGCTTGCCAAAGCCTTGGTATCCAGTTTTTCGTTAACCAGTTCATCCGCCTTAATCCGGTACAGGCTAAGCCCGTGCATGGGGCCAAAGTAAACCCATTCATTATTCAAGTCTTCGGTAATCGGATTAACACCGATATGAGGCCGGATAAGATTTCCTGATTTATCCTTTACTTGAACCGGCACCTTATCAATCACCAGATCGATATTTTCAGGGATAACGCTGCTATGCCCTTCAAGCACACGTCGTGCCACTCCAGACTTTAGATTGACTACAATCAAACCAGCATTTGCGCCACCCGCCGGATCGCTGATGAAAATGTGGTTGTGTTTGGTATCAACCGCAAAATCATTGACAAAGGCATCTTTGGGTACAATTGGTGGTGGCAAGCTGATGACCTGATGCAGCTTGTTAGTTTTAATATCCCACCCCACCAGCTTAGGCGTAACCCCGCCACGCAACCCATTGTCAAGCATCCAGACAATGCCGTTGGCGGAGCGAATTCCTAGCACAGAATCAAGTTTCAAAGCCGCTTTTGAGTCCGCATCCGCCAATTCCTTATTCGGAAACGGCACCAGTGCCTTATCTATATATTCAACCACCGTGTATTTCGGCTGATAAAACTGGTGCAAACTCATGATGCTCCGGCCATTGTCCGTCACAGTCACATTACCAGGGGCGCTTTCGAGTTTGGCTATGATGTCGAAATTTGATCTTGCGTTCGCCCCAACCGCAAACAAAATCAGAAAACTGAGGACGGTGAATTTGGATAACGTCTTCATGAATATCTCCCAATAGAAAATGAATCAAGCAACACACTACGCTATCCCATGGGAGCTGTTAAATGATCTTTATTCATGGTGGCATTCATGAATTTTATGAGGTTATTTACAGAATACAGTGAATGTTTATAGAAGTTACGCATTGACGACAGGCCTAAATTCTGGGTTCAAATGAGCCATGGTCGGCATGAACGTGCCGACAAAGGCGGCGATGACCCCATTG
>JAYVGW010000376.1:0-24211 GCA_043771735.1 Methyloglobulus sp. | reverse complement strand
GCCAGCACCGCCGCCCCCGTGTGTTGTTTGCGCCGAAGGCCCGTCATGCGCGAATAGATACTGTAGTTGCCTTTGTCGTCGATGACCCGGTGGTCTTTGACCATGCCGCCTTCCGGGAAAATGGCAACCTTACGTCCGCGTAGTATTTGGGCGGTCAATAAGGAAAATAAACGGTCATGGTCGGTTGGGAAAACGCCTACCTGCTGTAAATATCTTGCCAATACCGTATCTTGTTTAAAGAATTCACTTGACCCAATAACGCAGGTATAAGCGCCTGTTTGCTCGTAGATCAGAAATTGCGGGATGAAGGTCTCGAAGCGGGAAAAATGGTTAAACAGGAAGATGTCGCCTTGCTGTAACTGAGTGTCAGCATGCAGCTGCATTTTGACACTGAGCACTTTTTTTACGGTATTGAAAACCCGCACTGACCGGTTATAAAGTGCCTTGTCAATTTCATACCAATTATCGGGGTAAGCTGTTTTCGACATGGCACTTTGCTTATTCATCTGGCGGTGATAAATCCAACAGATGTTTTGAGTTGTCGATAATAGCGGGCGTACCTACAGGGGCTTCTTTAGGAGGCATTTTAGTGGAATTGTCTATGATGGTAACAGCGTTAGGGTCGTGGATTGCAGACGTGCCTGAAGTTGTACTCGGTGTATTGGTCAGATTATCCTGGGTTTTATCACCCGACGAACTTTCGCTTGAGCCTTCCCCAAGTCCTTCTTCTGATAAGGGGTCGCCACTATCGTCGGGTGGATTACCGTCATGGATCAGGTATTCCCGGCGTTGCTTATAAGCGTTTTTGACGAAATCATAGCGGTCTACCGAGGCTTCATTGAGAATTTTTTCGGACGACATCAAGTCAGACCGGGTGTCGGTGACATCAACGGCGGTGGCGGTGGCGGTGGCGGCATTGGCTGCAAAGCCGCCAAAAAATGAGACATAAGTCAACGGGTTAAACAGGGCATCGGCAACCAAGCCAATGGTATCCCTGGGCGTACTGGCCCCCAGAAATGGCAGCACCATGTATGAGCCGGACGGGACACCCCAAAAGCCCAGCGTTTGCCCAAAGTCTTCATCATGCTTGGGCAAGTCGATCATTGACGCGACATCAAAAATTCCGACCACACCTGCGGTGGTGTTGATCAGGAAACGGCTGGCATCCATACCGCCCTGGAGAAATTTAAACTGTAAGAAATCATTGATGGTTACGCCGATGTCGTTAATATTGCTAAAAACATTGGTGATGCTTTCATCGACTGGGTTAGGCGTTACCTCCTGATAACCTTTTGCCACGGGTTTTAGGATGACATCGTCCACATCCTTATTAAAACCATGCACGTCGCGGTTCCAGCTTTCCCAAGGATCGTTCTTGTCTTGATTGGGCATTGTCGAACACGCAGACAATGCACTTGAGATGATTAAAGCACCAAGCATTTGACGGCTATTCGGGTTTGGTTTTTTGGTGTCCATGATTCAAATTCTTATTGCTACGGTTAATTGTTAGTTGTTGGTCGTAAAAGCGGCAATCTTCTTACAGCAAGTATAACCTAAGCTGTTTATTAGTAAAAAACAGACGCGTTTATTTTTCAATGTGTCCAGCGAGTTAGCTATTTTTGTAGGCATCTATTTAGCTCTTTATTGGCCCTTTCAGTGTCCCAATCCAGGATTTTTGCCGCGATAAGGGCGAGATGGTTTAATTCTCCAGGTGTCATTTTAGCCAATATCAATAGAGGTACGCGCCGTCTCAGCAAGTCATCCAGATGTACAACCATCTCGTGACGGGTACAAAAAACCAAATCGGCCACGATAAAAGGGAGTTCCGGGGTTATTCGTGTAGCTAAGGCTGGATCATCTTCACACAGTGCGAAAACACCAGAGGCCCGATTGCCGTGCCGCCTGACCAACAATAAAGCGCTTTCCTTATCAATTCCAAGCTGTTCTGCCTTAGCCAGTGAAATGTCCAGCAAGGATTTATAATTGGTATCGGAAAGCCAAGGGAAGGTTTTGCCAAACGTGGGGCAGCCCGTATGAACGCCTAGCTTTGCGCAAAGCGTATCGACAATGACGGCGGCATCTTCCCTGGCTGAGGTGAATTTGCCACCGATTGACGAAAGCAGGCCGTTTTGGGAAGATTTTAAAGTCCAGTCGCGGCTTATACGCGAGGGGCTATCGTTATCGCTCTGTTGTAAAACCCGAAGCCCTGAAAATTTCCCGATAATGTCTTGTTCAGTCCAGTTTGCTGTTTTAAGCACCTGATTGGCTTCGCTCAATAAATAGCGGATATCTTCACTCGTGATGGGTATATTTTCGATGTCGCCGTCGTAGTTGGTGTCGGTCGTGCCCAGTAACGTAAATCCGTACCAAGGGATGATAAAAAACACGCGGCCATCCGATCTTGCCGTCAATAGCAGGGCTTCATCACCAAGGATTTTGGGCATGATTAAATGGATGCCTTTGGTTAAGCGGTGGCACGCCATTTCGCGCTGGAATAAGGACGACCATCGTCCGGTCGTATCGACGACTTGAGATGTATTAACTGTGATAGATTCTTGATTTACCTTGTCTTGAAGAATAGCTCCGCCGATTTTGCCGTTTTTTTCGATTAATTCGGTAACTTCGCAGTAGTTGACGCAGGCTGCGCCAGCCGAGATAGCGCCATCTATCAACTCAAGCACGAAGCGGGCATCGTCGGTTTGGGCATCGAAGTAAGTGAACCCGCCCGTTAACCCATCAGGATCTAAGTAAGCGAAATGCCTTAAAAAATCAGCTTTTGAATGGTATTGGTGTTTTTGGGTGTCTGGTACATTGCCAGCGAGGAAGTCATACAAGGCCAAGCCACACTTCAGCCGAAACGGGCCTATGCGGCTGTTTTTGTAGACCGGCATCCCAAATCGTAACGGCCAAACCCTATGCGGGGCGGCTTGCAAAAACATACGGCGTTCCGCCAAGGTTTTCTTGACCAGCTTAAAATCGAAGGTTTCCAGGTAACGCAGGCCGCCATGAATCAGCTTACTGGAAGCGGAAGAGGTTGCACACGCCCAATCGCCCTTATCGACAATGGCGACTTTTAGGCCACGAAGGGCGGCATCATAAGCCGTCCACGCGCCGTAAATACCGCCGCCGCAGACCAGTACGTCAAATGTTTGGCTTTTGAGTTGGCTAAAATCTCTTTGCATTGCCTGAGGTTGTGGGCGATTGAAAATGCTTTGTCGGGTTGCGATGCCTTGAACTGATCTGCTAACTATACTGCGATTCTTAACGTAATCCTTAAAATATATTGGGATTTGTACATTTTTACAAGAGATTAAGCCCGATATGTTATAAAATACATGCACTTTGTAAGTGCTTGATAACATGAGTTTCCGGCACGTCGCCCCCAATTTTCGATTTGTTCGGTATTTGCCTTTGGCAAATATTCTATGGAGTGTGTAATGCGTATTATTCTTTTGGGAAGCCCTGGTTCTGGTAAGGGTACCCAAGCCCAGTTTATCACTGAGAAATACCGAATCCCCCAGATTTCAACAGGCGATATGTTACGCGCTGCGGTACGTGCGGGAACGCCGTTGGGGCTTGCCGCAAAACAAGTGATGGATTCCGGCGGCCTGGTTTCTGATGACATTATTTTGGGTTTGATTAAAGAACGCATCAAACAGGATGATTGTACGAACGGTTTCCTGTTGGATGGTTTCCCGCGCACAATTGCCCAAGCCGAAGGGCTGGCGGCAATGGACGTTGCCATTGATACGGTGATCGAGATTGTCGTTGATGATGAGCAAATCGTGAAACGGATGGCAGGGCGGCGGGTGCATTTGCAATCTGGGCGCACCTACCACATTGAATTTAATCCGCCAAAGGTTGAAAATACCGACGATGTAACTGGCGAAGCCCTTATCCAGCGGGATGACGATAAAGAAGAAACGGTGCGCAAAAGGCTAAGTGTTTATCATGACCAGACTAAGCCATTAGTCGATTATTATGCTGCGCCGGATCATATGGCTAAGTTTTATTCCATTGCAGGGGTTGGCAGTGTCGATGAAATTACCCAGAAGATCTTCGCCATATTGGGTTAAGCCCGAAACAGTGGCCGATTTTAAGTAAGGTACAGATTCAATTTGGATGATTATTAAGTGAGCAAACATGACCAAACTTTATAACGTTGCCGTAGTGGGGGCAACGGGCGCTGTCGGCGAGGCTATGCTGTCGATTCTGGAAGAACGGAATTTTCCTGTTGGTGAAGTTTATGCCTTGGCCAGTAGCAAATCGGCTGGGAAACGGATCCCTTTCAAAGGCGGCTCACTAAAAGTTGAGGATTTGGCTAAGTTTGACTTTTCAAAGGCGCAAATCGGCTTGTTTTCTGCGGGTGCTTCCGTTTCTGCTGAATATGCCCCGAAAGCGGCGGCTGCGGGTTGTGTTGTGATTGATAACACCTCACACTTCCGTTATGACGATGATATTCCATTAGTCGTACCAGAAGTTAACCCAGAAAAAATCGCAGATTATAAAAACCGTGGCATCATAGCGAACCCAAATTGTTCTACGATTCAGATGTTAGTGGCGTTAAAGCCCATTTACGATGCGGTGGGCATAAGCCGAATCAATGTCTGCACCTATCAGGCGGTTTCCGGCACGGGCAAAAAAGGTATTGAAGAGGTTGTCAAACAAACAGCCAGGTTATTGAATGGCCAACCCATTGAAAGCAATGTCTACCCCAAGCAAATCGCATTTAATGTGTTGCCACAAATTGATGTGTTTATGGATAATGGCTACACCAAAGAAGAGATGAAAATGGTCTGGGAGACCCAGAAAATTCTGGGCGACCAGTCCGTTAAGGTGAACGCCACGGCAGTAAGGGTGCCGGTTTTTTATGGCCACTCGGAAGCGGTGCACATCGAAACGGGCAGTAAAATTGATGCCAATACCGTAAGGGCTTTACTTGCCAGCGCGCCAGGGGTTACGGTGGTCGATGAGCGTACTAACGGCAGTTATCCGACTGCGGTGACTGAATCCTCTGGGCATGATGATGTGTTTGTTGGGCGGATTAGGGAAGATATTTCGCACCCTTTAGGTATCAATCTGTGGGTAGTAGGCGATAATGTGCGTAAGGGTGCAGCTTTAAATAGTGTACAGATAGCTGAAATGCTAGTAAAAAATCACATCTAGTCTAATCTTGACTCTATATTTATGACTGTTTATGGTAAACATCGTGATGACAATTAAGGAGACGGAAGCGTGCGCAACTTAACTAAAGCTTTAACAGTGGTATCGTTACTGGCTCCCGTTAGTGGACATTCGTTAGGGATCGGTGATATTCGGGTGCGCTCTGCCCTTAATCAGAACCTCAGCGCCGAGATTGCAATAGTGGCTGCTCGTGGGGAAAACCCATCAAATATCAAAGTAAGCCTGGCTCCGCCTGAAAAATTTGATGAAGCGGGGGTGCCTTGGTCTTACTTCCTGTCAAAAATCAAATTTCAACCGATTGTCAAGCCGAACGGTTCGATGGTTATCAAGGTAACCTCAAGGGAAGCGCTAAAAGAACCTTATCTCAACTTCTTGCTTGAAGTAAGCTGGCCAAAAGGTAATTTGTACCGTGAATTTACGGTTTTGGTTGACCCGCCGGCTGAATATCAAGCACCCACTTATCAAGAACCGGTTTATCAGGAACCTGCATATCCGCTGACATCCAACTACGAAAATACCCAGCCTCGGCAAGAGGAGTATACGCCCAGGCAGCGTCCAGTCAGGCGTAGCGCTAGACCGAGACGTAGTTCCGCTGGCGCTCATGGTGGCCAAGTTGTGACCAGGAGAAACGACACGCTATGGAATGTGGCGGAGCGGACAAGGGGAAGCGGCGTTTCTGTTGAGCAAATGATGATGGCGCTTTACGAAAAAAATCCCAACGCGTTTTATCAACAGAATGTCAACGCACTGTCAGCGGGTAAAAGGCTAACAGTTCCCGAAAAAAGCGTTGTCCAGCAAAACTCACGGCAACAAGCCTTAGCCGAATTTGGCAGGCACAACGATGCCTGGAATAACAACCGTTCCGGCGTTCCCGCTGGGGAAACCCAGGTTGCAAAAGAAGATGAAGTTGAAAGCCAATTGAAGCTGGAAGCACCGGCTGAAACGACTGTGGCCGCAGACGAATCTGTTTCGCCATCCAGTGAGGAATCTTCCGGCACAAAAAAGACCGCCCCATCACAAACCACTACGGATAAAGGCACAGCAAAAGAAACAACAGCGCCTGTTGATGATGCCTTACAAGGCAAAATAGCCGCGCTCGAAAAGCAGATGGCGACCATGCAAGAGCTGATCGCCTTAAAAGACAAGCAGCTTGCAGATTTACAAAATCCTGGTCAAGCGACAGCCCCGGTAACCGCTCCACCCGCACCGGTTATGCCGCCAGCCCCAGTTTTAGACCAAACTAAGCCAGAGCAAGTGGTGCCAGTCACACCTGAGCCACCAGTTCAGGCGGCACCTCCCGTTGTTAAACCCGCTCAACCTGTTACGCCGCCTAAGCCGGTTGTTAAGCCAATCGTGAAAAAGATTGCGCCACCCGCACCAGCCCCTGAACAATCCGACTCATCGTTTTTATGGATAATTGGTGGCATAAGTGCAGCAGTCCTGTCCTTGTTTGGCTGGTTGTGGTGGCGCAAAAAGAAAATCCTTGAAGAGACTGATGCCGAAAGCATGTTTGGAAGCCACAGTGTCATCCGGGACAGCAATTCGACCGATATTCGGAAAGCAGGGCAAGCGGCCAGCGCACTTTCTGCCGAAAGTTCTTTCCTGAATGACTTCAAGGCCAGCGATTTTGAATCGTTTGAGTCATTTAATGTCGATCATGGCGACATTGATCCCGTTGCCGAGGCCGATGTTTATTTAGCCTATGGCCGTTATCAACAAGCAGAAGACTTGATCCGCCAAGCCATCAAGGATTTCCCCGACCGCGACGAATGCAAATTAAAGCTGCTTGAAATTTATCATGCCAACTCGAATAAAACGGCGTTTGAAAGCTATGCAGCCGAGTTAGCTGCGGCAGGAAAAACCAGTGATAAAGCTTTCTGGGGCAAAGTGTGCGAATTGGGTAGGGATATCAGCCCGGATTCTGAATTGTTCTTAGCCTCATCCTTTAGCAGCGCGGCAGTGTTTGCTGCCGAATCTGAGGAACTTACTGAAAATGTCCTGTTCGACTCGTCTGTGGTACAAGATACGCCTGTCAAACCGATAGAGGAAACTGAACATTTTGGTGAAGCCACCTTTGAAGTTTCTGATGATGCTGAAGAATCACTTTATGAAGCGCCACACGAAGAGTCGGCGGTTCAACATCAAGATGAAGTTGCTGCTGAAGCAACGGAATCCCCAAGCCTAAGCAACGAGCAAGATTTTGAACAAACCGCTTTCGAAGGCAAGCTGGGTGTAGATCTGGGCAATGAGACCATTGATTTTGACTTGGGGCCGTACCCAGAAATCGCCAAAAAAACCGAAACCGTAAATACGCTCATTACAGGCAACCAAACTATTGTTGGCGATGCACCCAAGCATCAGTTAGATGATCCAGGTAACGATATTGAATTCGAATCGTATGAATTTGATTTCACTATGGATAAGCCGGAAAGCACCAAGCCAGAGGCGATCCAAGCTACCGAAACTTGGGATGCCGAGCAAACGATTGATTTTGCTATGGATGAAGAAGCGGCCGAAACAGATACCTTCGGCAATGATACGATGGACTTCAGTTTTGATTTAGAGCCGTCGGATTCTGATAAGCCGGATAGCCAAGGTCAAGGTTTTATGGTGTCTGACCTGACCGATATGGACGAGCTGGAAACCAAACTGGACTTGGCAAGAGCCTATATAGATATGGGGGATGCCGGTGCGGCCAAAGAGATCGTCGAGCAGGTGCTTGAACATGGATCGGCAGAACAAAAGAAGGCGGCAAAAGCCCTGCTTGAGGATTTGGGTTAAAAATCACGCAAGCTTTTTCTGGTATTTAAAAAAGCCCAGTTTGGGCTTTTTTATTGTTTATCGTTCAGCCTGCCAAGCTCATCCAAGATTGCTTGGCGATGATTTAAAAATAGCGAAATACGTTTTTTTAAAATCAAAAAATGATCTCCATTGTACTCATATTCTTTCTGTATTAAGCCTTTCTCCAATGCTGTTGCGGCGACCCCGATATGATCCAGGCAGCAAATTATGGCAGCACCATTCAGTTTATGGGTTACCTCAAACGCCAGTTGATATTGGGCAGTTTTAAGGGCAAATTCAATCTGGTCAATTTGTTGGGGAAGTTCTTCAAAAAGCTTGTTAAAAAGGACTAAAACCAGCGCATGATTATGCTTGGTTTTGGCCAATAAAGCCTGGATTGCATTCGTGGATGAAGTCAGCACATCATTTTCACGCCAAACCTTAATGGTTTCATGCAGGTTACTTGCGGTCAGGGGCTGTACTAAACAATCGTCAAATCCGGCAGCGATGCTATTTTTTCTCAAGCTGGGATCATCCCGGGCAATCAATGCGATGATGGGCGTGTGGTAATTGATGCTGCCTGTGCTTTTTGCGAGCGAGATGAGATCAAGCCCGTTTAAGTCCAAGTCAACAATAATAAGATTAAATAGCTTATTGGCGATTGCTGTGGCTGTTTCAAGCTGCGAGCCAGTCAAAACCAAGGCACTGCCGTAAATGTCCTGAAAATGCTGGATTTGCAAGCCTGAACGGCTATCATGGGCTAATAGCGTAACAAATTGCTTGTATTCGTCAGAAGAGTTAAACATTTGTAAGTAAGCCGATGAGCGAAGTGACCGATTTTTACACAGATGTCCAGGCCATTGAAAGTAATACCAATCCCAAAAGTTGTTTTATGAATCCCATCAACCTAGCCTTCTCCTTGGAGAAGGTAATAATGAGAACTTATTGGGCTTGGTATAATCCTCAACAAGCCTGTCTTGTTGATAAAGCTATGCTTAGAAAATATCTTAATTCTAACAGATTGATCTCGAAATGAATTATCCGGCTGAAAACAATAATTTTCTTGATGGGCATGCCGCTTTGTTGAGCAATAGTTATCGAAGGTTGTTTGCTAAAGAATTGATCTTAGAAAGCGAAGCGCACGGAATGTTGGCAAAAGCCTTGTTTTACGCACCTTTTGTCGTCGTTTCCCACACTACAAATCCCGATCCGGTATTTAATTATGCCAACCTAAAAGCTTTGGAATTGTTCGGATTTAGCTGGGAGGAGTTTACGCAGCTACCTTCTAGGTTATCCGCAGAACCCATTCATCAACTTGAGCGAGAAAAGTTACTGGCAGAAGTCAGTCGAAAAGGCTATATAGATGATTATAAAGGTGTTCGCCTAACAAAAGTAGGCCAAAGATTTTTGATTAAAAATGCCGTGGTATGGAATTTATTGGACAGTGATGGATGTTACGCAGGTCAAGCGGCACGTTTTGAGGGATGGGAGTTCTTGTAAAACCAATCGCCGCTACGAAGTAAATCAGGCGGTCAAATAGTATTAGGGTCTGGTTTTGTCGGTTTTTGACTGTTAGGATTTGGATCAGGGTTAGGCGGTTTTTTCAGGGAACGGCCAAATTCATCTAACTGGCCTTTAAGCTCGTTGCCAAAATTCTCCATTTCTTTCTCAATCAAAGGCACAGATTCTTCCAGTCCTTTTGTGAATTTATCCCCTAATTCTTCTAATTTCCTGACCACGCCATCAAAAGGCACCATAGCGATGTTGGTGTGGGTTTGGGCAAAATCGACCTTCCAACTGTCTTTTTCTTTCAGCAAAACCGTGTTGAATGTTACCGGTTTTTTGTTTCTGTTAATCGTGGTGGTGACTAAGGCACTGGTTTGGTCATTCAGGGTGACTGCACCCGTGGTTATGGTCGAATGGTCGTCAATGTCTTTTAAGGTAACTAAATGCTGGGTAGTTTGGGTTGCCTGTTTTTTGGCTGTCTCTAAATCCCCTTGCGCCAACGTTTGCCAGAATTTTGTGGTAACGCCTTCTGGGGTTGTGGGTTCGCAGCCGTAAAGCAGGAAAATACAAAAAAGCCCAGCGAAAAGGACTGGGCTTTTTATTGTTGGCATTAGTGGATCAGTCTTCGCCACCAAAAATACCTAATATTTGCAGTAAACTCAGGAACAAGTTGTATATGGAAACATACAAAGAAACCGTCGCCAAGATATAGTTGGTTTCGCCGCCGTGGATAATTTCACTGGTTTGGTACAAAATCATGCCGGACATCAGCAAGATGAACATGGCTGAAACCGCCAATGACAAAGCAGGGATAGAAAACACCATAGCCCCGATTCCGGCGAGGAATGCCACCAAGATGCCGACCATCAGGAAACCGGACATAAAGCTGAAATCTTTGCGGGTTGTCAGTGCATAGCCGGACAGCCCCAGAAAGATCACACCTGTCCCGCCTAATGCGGTCATCACTAACTCATTGCCGTTGCTGAAAGCCTGGGTGTACATATTGATGATCGGCCCCAGCGTCAGGCCCATGAATCCGGTCAGTGCAAAGACAAAAACCAGGCCTAAGCTACGGTCACTAAATTTGGTGGTTAAAAACAATAAACCAAAATAACCGACCATGGTCACAATCATGCCAAGAGGGGGCAGATTGAAATACATGGAAGCCCCCGCCGTCATCGCGCTGAACAGCAAAGTCATGGACAACAGCAGGTAAGTATTTTTCAATACTTTGTTGGTAGCCAGAATGCCAGCTTCTGAATGGGAAATAGCAGTATTTAATCGCATAAACGTGAATTCCTTTAACAAGTGAATAACAGAAACTGAGACTAGCAAATCTTACAAGAGTTTCACAAGGTTGCTAAGATAATTCAGCATATCAGCTTTTGCCCAAATTGTCGTACAAGTTGTCGTTTAAGATAAAGTTGTCATGGAAGATATAGTAGACTGTCCACATAATTATTACATACGAACCTTAACGTGTTTACCAATTTACCTTTTACTTACCGTATCCGACGCAGCCAGCGGGTGTCCAACGCTCGTATCGTGGTCAAACCTGGTCAGGTGGAAATTGTTGCGCCCTTGCAAATACCTGAACATAAGCTGCATAAATTTGTCCAGGCCAAGCAGGATTGGGTCACACAAGCGTTAAAAAAAATGGCGGCTTCAAGCCCTCAGAATAGTGGTTTTGTGCCTGTTGAGTATAAATCCGGTGTCGATATGACTTATCAGGGTAAAGTTTACCCATTAGCGGTTCTACCATCGAAATTGAAACGGGTAAAAATTGAATTTATCGATGGATATAAGGTGCATATTCCCGTAGCCATGAATGCTGATGAACATAACCATCAAATCAAAGAAGCCTTGATCCGCTGGATGAAAAAACGAACCAAACAGCTTGTCGAAGACCTAGTACAAATACACGCCGATAAAAAACAGCTATTCCCTCGGACAATTACCATCAAGACGCAAAAAAGCCGCTGGGGTAGCTGTGGCATCCATAATGACATCAACATCAACTGGTTGCTGCTTATGGCACCAAGTGAAGTATTGGAATACGTGGTCGTGCATGAACTTTGCCACATCAAAGTCAAAAACCATTCCAGCCAATTCTGGTCACTGGTTGCCGAACACCTGCCAGATTACCAAAATCGGCGGAACTGGCTGAAAAAACAAGGTCGTAGCCTGATGATGGCGTTTTCTGACCAATCCAACTAAGCATGAGCAAAAAAGCCAAAATCGCTTTTGTTTGTCAAGAATGCGGCGCGGATTACCCACGCTGGGGTGGGCAATGCACCAGTTGCGGTGAATGGAATACCATCAAGGAAGTCAGGTTAGGCACGGCCAGTAATGAACGCCCTAGCCGCTCTTTAGGCTATGCGGGCAGCGTTTCGGAAGTGAAGTTGTTGTCAGATGTCAGTTTGGTAAACGCTGAACGCATTGCTACCGGCATATCGGAATTTGATCGTGTCCTGGGCGGCGGCATTGTGACAGGCAGCGTGGTGTTGATCGGCGGTGCGCCTGGTGCTGGCAAAAGTACCATTTTGCTGCAAGCCATTGCCAATATCGCTGTACAAGGCATTTCTGTGCTTTATGTGTCCGGTGAAGAATCTTTACAGCAAATCGCCGAACGGGCGCACCGCTTAGGACTTCCAGCCGACAAAATCATGATGTTGGCCGAAACCTCGGTGCAACGGATTTGCGATGTGCTGGACGAAATAAAGCCTAAGATTTTGGTGATTGATTCCATCCAGGTCGTGTACACCCAAGATGTCGAATCCGCACCCGGTTCTGTCTCGCAGGTGCGGGAATCGGCGAGTTACCTGACCCAATACGCAAAAAAGCACCACATTTCCATATTCATGGTGGGCCATGTCACCAAAGACCAATCCCTAGCTGGGCCGATGACTTTGAGTCATATCGTCGATACCCAGGTGATGCTTTCGTCTACGGATGATGCGAGGTTCAGGATGCTTAGGGCGGATAAAAACCGCTTTGGTAGTGTCGGTGAACTGGGTTTTTTTGCGATGGACAGCACAGGACTTAAAGAAGTCAAAAACCCCTCGGCGATGTTTTTAAACAGGCCGGATAAGCCTTCTCCAGGTAGTGTGGTAACTGTGCTATGGGAAGGCACTCGTCCTTTGCTGGTGGAAATTCAGGCGTTGGTAACGGAATGCCAGTATGGTAATCCACGCAGGTTGGCCGTCGGTTTTGACCAGAACCGTCTCGCTATGTTGCTGGCAGTTTTAACCCGACATGGTGGCATTGTTACCGCCAATGATGAGATTTATGCCAATGTGGTGGGAGGAATTAGAGTGACCGAAACCAGTTCTGATTTAGCGATTATCGTTGGCATCGTCTCAAGTTTCAGGGACAAAATCATTCCCCACGATGCGTTTTTCTTTGGTGAAATCGGCTTGAGCGGGGAAATCAGGCCAGTTGCCAACGGACAATCGAGGTTAAACGATGCTGCCAAACATGGCTTCAAAAAAGCGGTGATCCCCAAAGCTAATGCGCCCAAAAAACGCATTGAAGGCTTGCAGATTTATCCGGTTGCTACGCTTTCAGAGGCGTTGGATGTTGTTTCCCAGCTTTGAGGCTTTCCAGGTTAGGCTAATGCGATTTGGTTCCTTCTCCCTTGAGGGATCCCTACATGGATGTAGGTTATTAGGGCAATGCAGGAGCAATTGCCGAGAAGGTTAGGATGAGGGGGAGTTTAGAAGCATTTTTCCATTTTTATTCCCCTCACCCCGACCCTCTCCTGCGAGGAGAGGGAGCTTGCACATTTAGATTTAGCGGAATTGGATTAATGGTTAGGCAAAAACTTCACTAACTTAACCGTATTATCATCCCTCTTAAGGATTTCCAGCGGATAACCATGCAACTTAATGCTAGTCCCTGCTTCCGGTATCGTTTCCATAAACTCGATAATCAGCCCATTCAGCGTCTTCGGGCCTTCGGTTGGCAATTCCCACTGCATGAAGCGGTTAAGCTCCCGCACCGTTATATTGGCATCGACCACATGACTGCCGTCATTTTGCACCCTAACCTGGGTATCGTCGGTGATGATTTCACCGACGATTTCCTGCAATAAATCATCCATCGTCACTAAGCCATGAACATCGCCGTATTCATCGACGACGAGGCCAACACGGACTTTATCTGCTTTAAATGCCAGCATCTGTGAATGCACAGGCGTGGTGTCAGGAATAAAAACAGGTTTACTCAGCAAGCTAATAATCGTCTGCTTGTCAAAATCCTCATGGTTTATAAGAATCAATACCTTACGTAAGTGCAAAAAACCAATAATGCGGTCTACGCTTTTCTTGTAGACGGGCAGACGGGTGTGGGGGCTGGTTTTTATTTGATTGATGATCTCTTCAAGCGGCAGCTCCAGATCGATACCTACGATCTCATTGCGCGGGGTCATGATGTCTTCAACCGTCGCCGATTCAAGCTCCAAAATACCCATCAGCATTTTTTGGTAGCGATGCGGCATGATGCTTTCGGCTTCGGCGATAACGACCTTTAACTCGTCTTTACTGAGTGTTTCCAGGCTGTGTTCTTTGATATTTACCCGCAATAGCTTTAGGAGCAGGTTAACGAATAAATTTACAAACCAGACTATAGGATAAATTATCTTTAATAAAGGTACGTAGATCCACGCAGCAGGAAATGCAAGCGGTTCGGGCTTGATGGCAGCAAAGGTTTTGGGTGTCGCTTCCGAAAAAATTAAAGTCACTAAAGTTAGCGCGAAGGCAGCGAGAGTTTCTTTTGCTTCAAGGTGTGGAAAAAGCCGCAGGGTAATAATTGTTGTGACAATTGCGGCCATCGTGTTGACAAACACATTCCCCAATAAAATCATTCCTAACAGATGATCAGGGCGTTGCAACAACTTGGTGGCTTTGATGGCACCAGAATGTTTGAGTTTAACTAAATGCCTTAAACGGTAACGGTTTAAGGTCATTAATGCCGTTTCTGAGCCAGAAAAAAAAGCGGATAGAATAAGCATTAAAGCGAGTATGCCAAATAGCATACCCAGGGACATATCGTTCAAAGTGATCTCTGGGGAGTGAAAAACTGGTCTAGTTTCTACGATGTGAGAATTTTGTCAAGCAGTGTTGGATAACAACGGGTTTTAATACCATACAGTTGGCCAGATTCCTCGCTAATCAGGCTTGCACCAGACCCCACCGTGCCGATAAATAATCATGCCGGACATTAAAAATCTGTTCCAACTTCCGTGCAATCAAAACTTTATTGATTAATTGACCGATAAACCCCAGCGGCATGGCATAAAAAACAATGTCTTCCATCACAATGCCGCCGTCTTGTTCGGTTAAGCAAACCTCATGGCTCCAAAACTTAAATGGCCCGATGCGTTGTTCGTACACAAAACGCTTAGGTTCATCACAGTGGCTGATTTCTGACAGCCAAGCCATCGAAATACCAAAGACCGCTTTCATGTCATAACTAATCATCAAGCCGCCATAAATACGTTCCGGCACTTTGGACGTGACGGTGACATTAAAAAAATCCGGCGTAATTTCATTGAGATAGTAAGGCGACGAGAAAAAATCCCACGCCTCCTGTACGGTTAGTGCAAGTGCTTGGCGGCGATATAACGGGTAGATTTTCATCAAAGGTTGTTTAATCGACTGTTTATTGATTAGGGAAAATCAACTTATCTGTCTGAAATCCTAACGATTTAGAGTTGGAGATCAAATCATTTCAAATTATCCGTCACATGCGGCTCAATCAACTGATACAACATCTGGTGCATTTTGGGGCTACCCGCGATAACATTGCCCGAGGCTAAGTAATTGTCATTGAAAGAAAAGTCGGTGACCACGCCGCCCGCTTCTTTTATCAACAAAATACCTGCCGCCATGTCCCATTCCATGATGCCGATTTCCCAGAAGCCATCTAAACGTCCGGCTGCGACGTAAGCCAAATCCAGCGCCGCCGCTCCCGCTCGGCGAATACCGGCGGCTTCTGTGGTTATGGCGCGGAACATACCGATGTAAGCATCCAAATGGAGATCGGTCTTGAACGGAAAGCCCGTGCCAATCAATGCGCCTTTCATGGTGGTTTGGTTGGTGACCCGCAGCCGGCGGTTGTTCAACATCGCACCGCCACCGCGTTTGGCGGTAAACAATTCGTCGCGCAAGGGGTCGTAGATTACGGCAACTTCTAATTTACCTCTATATTTTAAGGCAATGGATACGGCATATTGCGGAAAGCCATGCAGGAAGTTGGTGGTGCCGTCCAATGGGTCTATTACCCAGACAAAATCGTTGCCTTGGTGTAGTCCGCTTTCTTCGGCGAGAATGGCGTGGTCAGGGTAAGCTGTTCGGATGATATTGATGATTTCCCGCTCTGCTGCGCGGTCAACTTCGCTGGCATAGTCATTCTTGCCTTTTTGGTCAATATTGAGCTGGCCGATGTTGTCGGAGGAACGGAGAATCAGGTCGCCAGCGCTGCGGGCAGCACGTATGGCGATATTGAGCATGGGTTGCATAGGTTGATTGTATAATGAGCGGTTAGAAAACACCGTTAGGATAACAAATCTTTTGATAAACTTACCGCTTTTTTAAACAATGGAAGCGTTTCTCTCTAATATCAAGATTGTACTAGTCGAAACCTCACATCCCGGCAATATCGGCGCAGTTGCCAGGGCGA
This sequence comes from Methyloglobulus sp., assembly GCA_043771735.1. Classification (GTDB taxonomy): domain Bacteria; phylum Pseudomonadota; class Gammaproteobacteria; order Methylococcales; family Methylomonadaceae; genus Methyloglobulus. The sequence continues at coordinate 8,059 of JAYVGW010000376.1, read as the reverse complement.
TGAAGAATATGGCGATGGATAATCTTTGCCTGGTCAATCCCAAAATTTTTCCGAGTGCCGAGGCGACTTCAAGGGCTTCTGGGGCTGATGACATTCTGGCTGCTGCCAAGATTTACGAAACGTTGCCGGAAGCCATCGCCGATTGCCAGTTGGTTTTGGGTGCCAGCGCACGCTGCCGAACCATTAGCTGGCCGGAGCTTACGCCGCGTGAATGTGCCGAAAAAGTCATCATCCATGAACCCGGCAATAAAGTCGCTATCCTGTTTGGTCGGGAAAATTCTGGGCTAAAAAACCATGAATTGGATTTATGCCACTACTTGTTGAGGATTCCCTGTAATAGCGAATACAGTTCCTTGAATATCGCTGCTGCCGTGCAAGTCGTCTGTTATGAATTGTTTGTGGCAACCGGTTTACAGGAAAAAAGCCAAATCGGCGATAAAGGCGAAGTACCATTAGCCACGGCTGAACAAATGGAATCTTTTTATGGTCATTTGCATCAGGCTTTAGTTGATATTGATTTTATGCAGCCCGACCAATCAAATTCAATCATGCGGCGATTGCGTCGTATTTACAACCGCATACACCTGGACACCAAGGAATTGGATATACTCAGGGGTATTTTACGGATGTCCCAAGGCAACAAGAAGAGTACAAAATCCCCTTCTCCCTGAGGGGCATATTCATCTACACAGGTTCCTGCCCCTTCTCCCTTGAGGGATGCCTACATGGATGTAGGTAGTAGGGCAACGCAGGAGCAGTTGCCGAGAAGGTTGGGATGAGGGGGATATAATGGGTTGATTCTCCTCACCCCGACCCTCTAGCAGGAGAGGGAGCAAAAAAAATGGAATCGCAACTCATTGTACTTAAAAATAAAAAAATTTTGTAGATACCTATTCCCAAAGGGAGAGAGAATGACTGGAAGTTTCCATAGTGTAAGCAAGCGGAGTCAAAAATGTTAGAAAGGATAAAAGAAGATATTGCCTGTGTGTTTGGGCGCGATCCCGCCGCGCAATCGGTGCTGGAAGTCGTTACGGCTTACCCAGGGTTTCATGCCGTGCAAATTCACCGCGTCAGCCATGCATTTTGGAATGCGGGTTTCAAATTACTGGCGCGAATTATCTCGCATATCAGCCGCTGGCTAACAGGCATAGAAATCCATCCCGGCGCACAAATCGGCAGGCGTTTCTTCATCGACCACGGCATGGGCGTGGTGATCGGCGAAACGGCGATAATTGGCGACGATTGCACCTTATACCACGGCGTAACTCTGGGTGGCACAACCTGGAATAAAGGCAAACGCCATCCTACCTTACAGGATGGTGTAGTCATTGGCGCGGGCGCCAAAGTTTTGGGGCCAATAGAAATCGGGGCAGGCGCACGTATTGGCTCAAACTCGGTGATCCTTAAAGCCGTACCGGCGGGTGCAACCGTAGTTGGCATTCCAGGGCATGTCATAGATATGCAAGCACGGACAGACAAACCGCAATACGGTTGGCTAGACAGTAATCCCGAATTGGCAAATGAACCCGAAGCGCGAATGAAAAAAACCGAGCGTGACAAAATCGCCAGCAAAATGGGTTTCGATGCCTACGGTGCAACTGCCGACATGCCCGACCCTGTCGCTTATGCGATCAACCACATGCTCGACCATATTCATTCGCTTGATGAACAAATAGCAGCCATGCAAAAAGCCATCAATGAAGCCGGGATTAACTGCGCGAAAACGCCGATGTGTTCACTGGAGGATTGTCAGATTGCCGACGGTTCGGCAAAGCGGGAAAAGGTTGGGTAAGTGAAGTTATGCTCGTTCCCAAGCCGAATCTTGCTCGTTCCCAAGCTCCAGCTTGGGAACTTCCATCTTTGAAGCTCTAGCTTCAAGCATTAATAAAGGAAGCAAGAGCTTCCAAAACTAACATTCCCAAGCCGGAGCTTGGGAACGAGCAAAGCAGGAGCTTCGGAACGAGCAAAGCCAGGGTTTGGGATCGAACAAACCACCTATACATCATTTTTTAAGGAAACCTGCTACCCTTACTTCAAGAAAATTAACCTTTTATGTTGAAGCATGAGCCTATACCAACGCCTTAAAAACGTCCGCAGCGAAGAAGATGTTAAAGATATTTACATCAAAGCCCTGGGTCTAAAAAGCTACACCAAAGGGCTGATTGACATTCGCACCGATGAAATCTGGTTTGAAGCCAAAGATACCGGCAAACATTCCAGTTATGCCATGTTCACGCAATTACTGCATTACGTTCAAGATGGCCTGAACAAAGGGGAACAAATCCCGCCGTTTTTAGCGGTCATTGATACCGAAAAAGCCGCACTGATGAAAACGGCTGACGTGCTGCCGTTCCTCGCAAAAAAGACCGTAAAGTGGGGCAAGTCCGCCAGCCAATATCCCAAAGAAGCCTTAGACGAAGTATCTGCCCACATCGGTACGCATTTCGTGTCGTTCAAAATTGCCACGCATGAAGACGAATTCATCAGCACCGTCAAAGAAGCGATTAAATCGGGCGACATCATCCGCACTCAGATTACGCCCAACAACTTAAAACAGGTGTTCGACAAATGGGTGGTGATGATAGGCCGTGAAATTAATGGTGTGGCGGAAGAAAACTACGCATTGCTGTTTTTTGCCGACATCATGCACGATGGCACGGTGTCTACCCACGCCAACTTACCCGCTGAATTGCTGCACAAAAACAACGCCCCTGTGTTCAGCTTAGGCGGCAAAATCTACCCATTGGGCAACAAAGAAGGCTATCGCCAATTTTGGGCGATTTACCACAAACCGCCAAAAGCCGAGTACCGCAACTATTTGCTCGAACGCCGCGACAGCTTGATTCCGCTGGATGAACGCAGTTTTAAAGGCGCGTTTTACACACCGCTGGCGGTAGTCGATAAAGCCTACGACAAACTCACCGAAACATTGGGCAATAACTGGCAAAAAAATTACATCGTCTGGGATATGTGCTGTGGCGTGGGCAACCTGGAAGTCAAGCACAGCAACCCGCGCAACATCTACATGAGTACCTTGGATGAAGCCGATGTTGACGTGATGAAAGCCACCAAAACCTGTGTGGCGGCGCAGCGTTTTCAATACGATTATTTGAATGATGACATTACCGATGATGGCAACATTGATTACAGCCTGACTAACAAAATGCCAGAAGACTTACGCAAAGCCATAGCTGAGGGTAAGAAGATTTTGGTGTTGATTAATCCGCCGTATGCGGAGGTTGGTACAGGTGCCGATAGCGGCAACAAAGCAGGCGTAGCAAAAACAAAGATTGCAGCTACCGCTATGAGTGATTACGGCAAAGCCAGCAATGAATTATTTACGCAATTTGTGGTTCGTATTTCGCAGGAAATTCCTGCGGCAACTTTGGCGATGTTTAGCAAATTGAAATACGTGAATGCCCCAAATTTTGAAAAATTCCGTGAGAAATGGCACGCAAAATACTTGGGTGGTTTTATTGTTCACAGCAAATCATTCGATGGCTTAAAAGGAAATTTCCCAATTGGATTTTTAGTATGGAAAACCAATAACAGTGCTGTTAAGACAAGTGAGTTTTCAGTAATTACAACTGAAGTTTTTGATAAAAATGTTTTGCCAATTGGAGAAAAACAGTTTTATAACTTACCCAATAATACATTTTTGAATGTTTGGTCGAATCGTCCAAAGAAAAACAAACAGCTTGCCTTACCCTTAAAGAATGGCATTGCGCCTGCTACTTCTTCACCCCGTGTGGATTGCTGGTCAGATGGTGCAATTGCTTATATGTACTGTGGTAAGAATGATCTGCAACATGCGAATCAACAAACTGTTTTATTTTCTTCTCCATACGGACAAGGCGACGGCTTTTACATAACTCCTGAAAATCTTTGGCAAGCTGCCGTGATTTTTTCTGTTCGCCGTCTCATCAAACCCACTTGGCTCAATGACCGCGACCAATTCTTGCAACCCAATCAGCCGTTATCCGATGAATTCAAAAACGACTGTTTGATTTGGATGCTATTTAACGGCAGCAATCTCACCGCCAGCGCTAACAACCTCGAATGGAACGGCAAAAAATGGGCAATTGTGAATCATTTTATCCCTTACACCGAGACGGAAGTGAATGCGCCGGAACGGTTTGAATCGGACTTTATGGTGCAGTATTTAGCCACCCTTCGACGACCAAAGGAAGTGCCTGTGGTGCAAGCTCAGGGCGAACGGGATGGAGGCTTATCCGATGAAGCCGTTGCGGTACTCGATGCAGGGCGGCTACTGTGGCAAGCGTATTTTGCCGAAACCGACGTGCGTAGCGTCCGCGATGAATTAAAGTTGAACCGCCCCGATGTCGGCTGGTATCAAATACGCAATGCGCTCAAAGCGCGTAATGCCAGCGGCGATAACGTAGCCATTGATTTCAAGCCGTTTGAAACGGCATACAAAACCTTGGGCGAAAAACTGCAACCGCAAGTGTTTGAGTTAGGGTTTTTGCGGGCTTAATTTATGCTTGTTCCCAAGCTCCAGCTTGGGAACTTCCATCTTTGAAGCTCTAGCTTCAAGCCTGAATAAAGGAAGCAGGAGCTTCCAAAATAACGTTCCCAAGCTGGAGCTTGGGAACGAGCATAGCTGGAGCTTGGGAACGAGCATAGCCAAGGGCTTGGAAACGAGCATACGAGCGTCTGAGTGTATACTAATACTTCAACATACTGAAAAAGTTAAGATAACCACATGCCCAGAAGCCGTTACCGCATTTTAAATAAGGGCTATCCGCATTTCATGACAGCAACGGTTAACCGTTGGCAACCGCTGTTCACGCGCACGGAAGCGGTGAATATCGTCCTCGATTCCTGGCGGTTTTTGCAGCGGGAGGCTGAGTTCCAGATCTACGGCTACGTCATCCTGGAAAATCACCTGCATCTTATTGCCGCATCAACCGACTTAAGCCGGGATATGCAGCGTTTTAAATCCTACAGCGCGAAGCAGATCATCGCTTACCTGGAGCAGCGCCAGGCTGCGAACATGTTGGAGTTGCTGGCATTATTTAAGCGGGCGCATAAAACGGAAAGCACTTATCAGGTCTGGGAAGAAGGCAATCATCCACAATTAATTGAATCCGAAGAGGTCATGCGGCAAAAACTGAATTACATCCATCAAAATCCAGTGAAACGCGGTTATGTCGATTTGCCGGAGCATTGGCGTTATTCAAGCGCACGAAATTATGCTGGGCAGGAAGGATTGATCGAGATCGTGCGGGCATGGTGAAGGACGGTTATGCCATGCTACTATGCGGTATGATAATGCTGGCTGATGCCGATTACCAAGCTCCAGCGGCATGCTCGTTCCCAAGCTCCAGCTTGGGAATCCACATGTTGGAAGCCCTAGCTTCAAGTATTAACAAAGGAAGCAAGAGCTTCCACTAAAAGTTCCCAAGCCAGAGCTTGGGAACGAGCAACTCTTGGAAAACATAGCAACATGATCTATTTCGACAATAACGCCACCACGCCGATTGATGACAGGGTGCTGGAAGCCATGTTGCCGTTCTTGAGGGCGTTTTATGGCAACCCTTCCAGTTTGTATCGGCATGGCAGGCTGGTCAGAAGCGCTATTGACACCGCTCGGGAACAAGTCGCCAATTTGGTCGGCACACGATCCACGCAGGTTATTTTCACCAGTGGCGGCACGGAAGCTAACAACCTTGCTTTGTTCGCCATAAATCCTAAGTCTAAATTGGCGATTTCGGCCATCGAGCATCCCTGCATAAGCGAACCTGCTGAGTATTTGGCCGGGCAAGGCCACGAATTGAAGTTAATCGGTGTTGACCGTAATGGCCTTGTCACCCAAGAAGCGATTGATGAGATTGTCCAATATAAGCCAGGTTTGGTTTCCATCATGCTGGCAAATAACGAGACCGGTGTTATCCAGGATATTGCCCGTTATGCCCATCAGCTTAGGGATAAGGGTATTATCGTACACACCGATGCTGTGCAAGCTTTGGGTAAAATTCCAGTTGATTTTAATCAGTTGGGCGTGAACATGATGAGTTTATCCAGCCATAAAATTTACGGACCTAAAGGTTGTGGCGCGTTAGTTTTTGATAAGTCGGTTAACTTAAAACCGATGCTTTTGGGCGGTGGGCAAGAGCAAGGCTTCAGGGCTGGGACGGAAAATAGTCCTGCTATAATAGGCTTTGGCAAAGCGGCGGAACTTGCTGGCGTAGAACTTGCCCAACGCGCGGAGCATTTGCTAAGGCTGAGAAAATTATTGGAAGATCGTTTAAAGGCAATTCCAGGTATTTCCATTTTTGCAAAAGACGCAGGAAGGTTGCCGAATACGGTACAATTCGGTATTGAAGGCATGGATGGCGAAATGCTGTTGATGAAGCTCGACCAGAAAGGCATAGCGATATCCAGTGGTTCGGCCTGTGCCAGTGGTGGTGGCAAACCGAGCCCCGTGCTGGCGGCAATGGGGGTATCGGCAGAACTTGCCAAGAGTGCAATCCGTGTCAGTTTAGGAAAAGACAATACGGAAGCGGAAGTAATAGAATTTATTAATGTATTAAAAATCCTGGCAACTCCAGGTTAGAGGTGTATATGGCAGTATCATTAACAGAAAGTGCGGCAAAGCAGATTAAAAAGCAGTTGGAAAAACGCGGTAAGGGCGTGGGTTTGAAACTGGGTGTCAGAAAGTCCGGTTGCTCCGGCTATGCTTACACCTTAGATTATTCCGATGCTGTCGAAAGCAATGATGCGGTGTTTGAAGATTTCGGGGTTAAGGTCATCGTGCAACAAAATGACCTGCCATTTATTGATGGCATACAACTCGATTACCGCAAGGAAGGCATTAATGAAGCTTTTCAATTCAACAACCCCAATGTGACGGGTGAGTGTGGTTGCGGTGAGAGCTTTACTGTCAATTAAAAAATAAAAACCTGGCTTTATTTGGCAAAGCCAGGTTATGTTTAGTTTAATGGGTAAGCGCGTACTAAATGATTTAAGTCATTAAAGTTTAAACTGATTTACGTTTTGCTCCGACCAGCCCCAACAAAGCAGAACCGAATAGCCAAAGTGCAGCAGGGACAGGGACTGCATTGACATGGTTGTCGCCGCCTTTGCCATGGCCATCGTAATGGTGTTCATCATCTTTGTCATTTTTGCCGATTTGTAAGAAGACATGCCCCTTATCATCGTGACTTTTGCTAAGTTCCTTGAGGTCATCTTTAGAAAAGTCGAATTTCACTATGTCATTAGTGGCAGGTTTCACCATTGGATTAGGCGCTACTTTTACAAAAGGCTTAACTACCGGATTAGGCATTACCTTCACGATAGGCTTAACTGTGGGTTTTCGCCACACTTTACCTGCCCTTTTGTTAACCACAGCCTTAACCGCTGGTTTGCGGGCTGCCTTAATAAAATGTTTTGTTACTGCCCTGTGTGTGTGTTTAACACTGGCTTTAGCAGCATAAGCCCCTGAGGCGAAACTGGTAAATACCAGCGCTATTATTAAAAAAAATCGCATTTTCATAACTATCCCCAAAAAAATTAGTAACCATTAAAAGCATGCAAACAAGTAACATCCAGTATTTACAATAACCATAGAGGTTTTACTGTCAGCGGGCTTCCAGATCAAAAAACCAACCAGTCAAATTAACAATCGCTTTAATATTGACGGATCAAAGCCTTATTGGGACTGTTGATTTCTTAATGTGGGTATAGTGTGACCGTTAATTTCTTACAAGAATATACGTACGAATACCTATGTTTTTTATGGAAACTCTGAGCAAGCTGGATCCTTAGTGGTTTGATCCTTCGGTCAGTTCACGGCTCACCACGAACGCTATCAAGTCGCCCCGCTTTGGGAGATGCTTAACTGGTGTCTTAAAAATCCGCCCTAAGGCCAGCCGCTGGCTGCTGACGATCCTATTGATTCGGCCTTCTGAAGTTTTAATTCCCGCTTGCCTTGAGCTTGTCGAAAGGCTTATTGTGCTTCGACTTACTCAGCACGAACGGTTCAAACATCAAAGGGTCGGATCAATAAGATGAGTGCCCTGCAAGCTTATGTTACCTA
>JAYVGW010000375.1:0-2744 GCA_043771735.1 Methyloglobulus sp. | reverse complement strand
TAACTGGCCGACTCCCTGACTTGAGAAACTGATCCGGGCGCGGAATCCGCGTCTTGTGTGTGCATCACCTGAATCGAGTCAATCACCAAAATTTGCGGCTTGATTTCATCTAATATATCGCAAATACGCTGTACCGAAGTTTCCATCAGCATCATGATTTTATCGGCCGGAAGCTTCAACCGGTGCGCCCTTTCTGCAATTTGTTGCAGTGATTCCTCGCCCGACACATACAACACGCTAATGGATCTATCAGCAATATTGGCAATTGCCTGCAACAAGAGCGTGCTCTTCCCTGCCCCCGGTGCTCCGCCAATCAATACCACGCTACCGCTGACAATACCGCCGCCTAAAACGCGGTCAAATTCTGAAATCCCCGTCGAAATTCTTTCAGCTTGTGACAAATTAACATCGGCTAATAATTTAACCTCGGATCGGCTCCCGGCATAACCCGTACGGCTGCTGCGCTCTACGCTTGCAGAGCCCAGTCGCACTTCCTTAATGGTATTCCATTCGCCGCAACTCGTGCATTGCCCACCCCAACGTGGATAATCGGCACCACATTGGTCGCAAACAAAAGCCGTTTTTATTTTTTTACTCATTGCTTGATTAATATTTTCGTTCTACTTTTTAATTGATATCCGAGTTTAACAAAATAACTTCAATCTCTTCGGTAATTTCTTCCTGACGATAGATCTGGGATTTTCGGCGCAGATTTACCGTTTCATCATCCAGATGCTTTACCGCACCTTCCAAGTGCTGTAAACGTCGTTGATTTTCAGCCATTAACGAAATGTAAAAGATTTTATGTAGCACCGCGAACAGGTAATGATCTGTCAAGTCAGAAAAAAAATCAGCAGGTGGAAGATTAAGTACCGGTGGGTTTCCATAACGCAAAGTTCGTTGTTGTAGTCGAGGAAAAGGTGGAAGTATCTGCCGTCTGGTGATTTGGTTTGAACCATTATCATGATAAACAACTGTCAACTGAAGTGTAGCGGCGACATGAGTGGCATTATTTCTGGAAATCAGTAATGAACTGATAGTATCAATCAACCGGTTAAGGATCGCTGGCACTTCTTCTGCAACATTGGCGCCTTCAATTGAGGCGATTACTTCAAGAGGATTATCTACTAGCCTGTTACCAAGTCTGCTGCCGATGGCAATAATGCCAGAATAAGCGTCTGCGGCAATCGCATTAATCAGGCTTTCGTTAAAATCACCGCAAAAACCCCGCTCAGCACCCACTAAGATACAAATAGGCGTGACGTTTCCATCAGTGACTGGTAAAGGGTAAAAGTCCAGAAAATCCAGTGCCGTCTGTTCAATATTGGCTACAGCCTGACCCTGCATGGTTTGAAAACGCCCTAGTTTGTGAATTTCAATCAACGCTAGGTTTTTCATTGAATTTAAAATGCTGCGTATCTCCTCCATTTGCGCGATATGCAATTGCAGTTCACGGCTTTGGCTCATGTCGGCTGTTTGGGGGTAATGTTAAGCCAATCGCTGACGGCACTTAGCCATTGTTCAAGGCTGCTGTCCAGCGTCAGCGTCGTGTTTCTGATACCTTGGTCAATGAGTTCAAGATAGCCCGTAATATCTTTAGGTTCTGCCTTATTAAAAAAACCTTCATTAAAGGCAGTCAGCCAAGCCAGTTGAAAGAGACTACTGAGCGGAGCGAGTCGATCCTGTTTGAGTATTTCCCGTAACAAGCGTCCCCGTTTAATCCGTGCTTCCATAGACGCTTCCAGCCGCTGACCAAAACGGGTAAAAGCCTCAAGCTCCAGAAACTGCAAATAATCCAATTTCATTTGTCCGGCTTGATTGCTGATGCTGGAATGCTGGGCTTTGCCGCCTATCCGTGAAACTGATTTGGTGATATCGATAGCGGGACGAAATCCTGATACAAACAGATCATTATCCAGATATATTTGCCCGTCGGTAATGGAAATAATATTGGTTGGAATGTAGGCGGCGATTTCACCCTGCTTGGTTTCGACTATCGGCAGTGCCGTCATGCTGCCGCCACCATTTTCTGCATTCAAGCTGGTTGAACGTTCCAGTAAACGGGAGTGGACAAAGAAAATATCGCCGGGATAAGCCTCCCGCCCCGGTGGCCTTCGCAGCAACAGAGACAGTTCCCGATAGGTTCTGGCATGGGTAGACAGATCATCGTAAATAATCAAAGTATCCCTACCCTGTGCCATCCAGTATTCGGCCAGCGCACAACCGGCAAACGGGGCAATATATTGTAAACCGGGCAAGGCGCTGGCTTCGGCGACAACGCATACCGTGTAATCCAGCGCCCCATGATTTCTGAGAATTTCCAGGGTACTGACGACGGCAGAGCGCTTCTGACCGATTAGCACATAGATACACAACACATCCTGGTCTTTTTGATTAATGACCGAGTCGATGGCGATTGAGCTTCTGCCCAAACCGCCATCGCCCACTATCAATTGTCGCTGGCCTTTGCCTATGGGGATCAGGGTATCAATGATTTTAATGCCGGTGTATAGCGGTTTATGGACAAAATCCCGGGCGATAATAGCGGGCGATCCTTTTTCCAGATTTTCTCGCCCTGCATGGGCAGGTGCTGGCAAGCCATCCAGCGGAGTTCCTAATGGATCAATAATCCTGCCTAAAAACTCGTCACCGACCGGTATGCTGAGCGAATCTTGAGAGAGAAAAACTGTGGTGCCTGAAGTCAATGCTTCGGTTTCATACAATAAAATAGCGCCGATTCTGTC
>JAYVGW010000374.1:0-9031 GCA_043771735.1 Methyloglobulus sp. | reverse complement strand
AATTTCAGGGTCATGGGGTTTCAGTGCAGTTTTTATCACTGCACTATGTCAAAAATCCCTACAAATTAACACCTGCATTGATTTGTAGGGACTACCCAGTGTTTTGTAAGGAATAGCCACTGGCCACGACTAAAGCACATATATTAACGGTGGAGAGAAATGATGTTGCATAGAAAAAGCGTGTTACTGGGTGTGGGTTTGTTGTTTTCATCGTGGGTTGCCTTGGCGGCAGAACCTAACTGGTCCAGTTATCAATCCGTGCTCAGCCACGTTAAACCAGGCTCAAAAAACGGCGTGCCGCTGATGGTGGTGGATTATGCGGCCATTAAAGCCGATGGCAGCCTCGATAAGGCCTACCAGGCGTTGTCGGTTTTTAAGCTGGATGGCTTGTCCAGCCGTGAAGAAAAGTTGGCCTTTTATATTAATGCCTACAATATCCTGGCGCTGAAAATGGTGGCCGACCACTGGCCCACCCAAAGCATTAAAGATGTCGGTAGCCTGATCAGTCCCGTGTGGGACAAACCGGTGGGTGAGTTGGGCGGCAAATCGGTCAGCCTTGGACAGGTTGAGCATAAAATCCTGCGTCCAATGGGTGAGCCGCGTATCCATCTGGCGATCGTGTGTGCGTCGGTCAGTTGTCCTGACCTGCGCAATGAGCCTTACACGGCGGCTCAGCTGGATAAGCAACTGGATGACCAGGCCAAGAGTTTTCTGGACAATCCTGCCAAAGGCTTAAAAGCCGACAAAGATATACTGCATGTTTCGCAAATATTCGAGTGGTTTGAAAAAGATTTTGCCACACAAGGCGGTGTTAAGGGCTTTATCAAAAACCATAAGGCCGATGCGCCCGACCTGGAAATTAAAACCGATATTCCCTACGATTGGGCGGTCAATGGGGTGAATTGATGAAAACAGCAATGGCTTTTGGAGGGCTAGGCTTATGGTAAATCAAGATTGACGTGTGCTTGCTGAAAAATTGAAGTATCTGGTTTTGCAACAAGCACATCGATTTGTATCACTAACTACTAAATAGGGCTGAGTAGTGACTGAAAACAGAATCATGGAACGCAGGCGTGCAACACCTCATTTTCTTGACTGGCTAGCGCATCGGCACTCTTTTTTCGAGAAAGCGGGTCGGTAGAAGTTTCAAAACTCAACGGTGTTGAAAATGGCAGGTCTAAACATCAGGCGGCGGCTTTTTTAAAATGTGTTGTTCTGTCCACCCAGTATCATGACGAGGCTCTCTTTTTCACATTTGAAAGGGGTGGGCTATGGAAAATATAATGACTGTGCAATCGATCGCTGAAACCGTTGATACGGTCGTCGTTCTAAGTTTTGTACGGCGTATGGCGCGGGATGATGGGGTAAACGCCAAAAATAACCCTGCAAAGGTGAAAATTGCCCTGTATCTCGCACAAGCCGCAGAAGACGGCATCACGGTTACCGGCCTACGCCAGCTGGCCACTGCGGTTGGCGTGGCAAAACCTGAATTGATGGTGCTTAAAACCGAATTGATTCGGGCGATCCAAAGGGCTGGCCAACACCGCGTCTGTTTTCGCGCAAATCCGGGTAGGCCTTGCAGCGAAAAAAGCTGTCAATGGCGACGCGAATGCAAAAAAATAATGGCCGACTGGCGGTGCTAAATCTGATTAACCGTGTAGGGTAACAATGGATTCACTTAACCCAAGCGCAACAAACGCAGTAGCAGAGTGGGCAAAAAACCAGTTTAGTGTAATATTTGTTCTACAATGTCATCAAAATTTAACAAAAAAGGATACATTGCAATGACACATGACTTATCAACCCCAGACCAATGGCTGGCGCTTTATGGTGATGTCATTTACCGTTATGCGTTGGCCAGGGTCAGGGATCCCGATCTTGCCGCCGACTTGTTACAGGAAACGCTGCTGGCCGCATTGCGTGGCAAAGATAATTTTATGGGTCAAGCCAGCGAACAAACTTGGCTGATAGGCATCTTGAAACATAAAATGATCGATTACTTTCGTAAATCGAGCCGGGAAAAAACCGATACCTGGGGGGATGAATTTGAAGACGATGAAAATAGTGGGTTTTTTAATGAAAAAGGCAGCTGGCAAATCGATTCAACGCCTTGGTCTAAGCCTGACAAGGCCTTTGAACAAGAGGAATTCATGGCTGTGCTGCAACAATGTATCGACAGGTTGCCCGCCAAAATGGCACAAGTCTTTATTTTGCGGGAGTTAGACGGGATGGAAAGTGAGGAAATTTGTGACGTGATGGCACTTTCCTCACTCAACAATTTTTGGGTCATGTTATCAAGGTCAAGAGTCCAGCTACGCCATTGCCTTACCATGAACTGGTTTAATCAATAGGAGTTTAAACGGTGTTAACCTGTAAAGAAGCAAGCTTTCTTGCATCAAAAAAAATGGACAGTCCGCTAACGTGGCGCGAACGGTTTGGGTTACGCCTCCATATTAGCCTATGTTCTATATGCCGGGCTTACCTGGCCGACCTTAAAAGGCTGCGCCTCATGCTACGCAGGGCGGTCGTTGCCGGCCAAACCCCGTTGCCGGCCAGCGTACAATTACCAGAACAAGCGCGGGCGCGTATCCAGCAAGTGCTTCATGAAGCCGACCATTCCCATGACTAGCGCCGCCGGGCGCTGTCGATTGTCAAAATGATGCCCCGCCTTTGAGTTTTTCCGGCAATCCAAGTAAGGCGGGGCACTTTAACGAGCCCGTCATGACAAATATTCAGAAAAAACCAGCCCGCCTGTAAGGTAACAGCATTTTTTTCGACATAAACAACAATAACTATAAAAGAGGAACCCCGATGACAGACACGGCTATCAGCGAATCCGTACAAAACTATTATGGCCAGGTGCTCCAATCCAGCCAAGACTTGAAAACCAGCGCGTGTTGCACATTGGATGCCATGCCCTTATATTTGCGCCCCCTTCTGGCCGACCTGCACCCTGAAGTCGTTGCCCGTTTTTACGGCTGTGGCTCACCCTTGCCGCCCACTTTGGAAGGCTGCACCGTGCTGGATTTAGGGTGTGGATCCGGGCGGGACTGCTACTTGTTGTCCCGTCTGGTGGGCGAGTCGGGACGGGTTATTGGCGTGGATATGACCTACGAACAGCTGGAAATTGCCAGGCATCATCTTGATTGGCACGCTGCACGGTACGGCTATCAACAAGCGAATGTTGAATTCCGGCTGGGGCATATCGAAGACCTCAGCACCGTGGGCATTGCCGACAATTCCGTTGACGTGGTGGTGTCCAACTGTGTTATCAACCTGTCTGCCGACAAACGGAAAGTGTTTGCGGAAATTTTACGGGTACTCAAGCCGGGTGGTGAGCTGTATTTTTCCGATGTTTATGCCGACCGGCGCATCCCCACAGCCTTGCGGCTCGATCCCGTGCTGCTGGGCGAATGTCTGAGCGGGGCTTTGTACTGGGAGGATTTTCGCCGCATTATGCAGGAATTGGGTTGTCCCGATGTCCGTGTGGTCAAGCAAAGCCCTATCACCCTGGATGACCCTGAAGTGGCCGACAAAATCGGTATGGCGGGTTTTCGCTCCGTAACTGTTCGCGTCTTCAAGATAGCCTTGGAAGACCGCTGCGAAGATTTTGGGCAAATTGCAATTTATCAGGGCACGTTGCCGCAACACCCCCATGCGTTTGACTTGGACGACCACCACCATTTGGAAACCGGCCGTCCCCTACGTGTGTGTGGCAATACCGCAGACATGCTGGGTGCAAGCCGTTATGCTAAACATATCCAAATTTTGGGTGATAAGTCCGTGCATTTTGGCCTGTTTGATTGCGCCCCGCCCAATACCAGCGTGAAGCTTGAATCAGGGGCGGCTTGCTGCTGATGTCAACCGGTGCCATCGCCGTATTTGTAAAAACGCCCGGCTTGTCGCCAGTGAAGACGCGCCTTGCCAAATCCTTGACGACTGACATTGCAGAAGCGTTTCATTGGGCGGCGGCGGCGCGGGCGGTGTCGGCCAGCATTAAAGCCGCCGGGACACAAACCGCCGTGCAAGGCTATTATGCTGTCGCCGAAAAAAATGCCTTGCACCATAGCGCCTGGCAAGATCTGCCCCGCTTATGGCAAGGCGGGGGTGGCTTGGGGGAGAGGATGAGACAGGTTTATCAAGCCCTGTTGGCGCAACACGATTTTGTGCTGCTGGTCGGTGCGGATATTCCGCAAATGACCGCGCAACAATTAAGCCAAGCGGCCAGTTGGCTGCTACCTGAGCAACGCGACCTGGTGCATTTTTTGGACACATTACCCCGCCCCCTGTTTTTGCACTGTTAAAAGGCAACCCCCATGTATAACGTCAAACCTTTATTGCTGAACGGCGATTTCCCCAAAGTTCACCGAGGACAGCTAACCACCCTGCAAATGAACCTGGGCTATTTGTGCAATTTAAGCTGCACCCATTGCCATGTGAATGCAGGCCCCAAGCGCACCGAACTGATGAGCCGGGCAACCATGACCACGGCTCTGCAATTTTCTGAAAAACACCGCCTAAAAAACCTGGATGTGACGGGCGGCTCACCCGAAATGAACCCTGATTTTCGTTGGCTGGTCAAAGCGGCCAAAGCGCAAGGTTTGCATGTCATCGACCGTTGTAATCCGACTATTCTGGTTGAGCCAGGCTATGAATGGGCGGCTGGCTTTCTGGCGGGACAGCAGGTCGAGGTGGTCGCCTCGCTGCCCTGTTACCTGCAAGAAAATGTCGATGCCCAACGGGGCAAAGGCGCTTTTGCGGCCTCGGTGGCCGGCCTGAAAAAACTCAATGGTTTGGGTTACGGGCAGTCCGGCAGCGGCCTGGTATTGAATCTGGTCTTTAACTCGCAAGGTGCCAGTTTACCGCCGCCGCAACAACAACTGGAAGCCGATTACCGCAGCTATCTGGGTGAACAGTTTGGCATCCAGTTTAACCAGTTGTTCGCTTTGGCCAATATGCCTATCCAACGTTTTGGCGCAGTTTTGCTGGCCCATGGCAAGCATGAAGCGCATCGGGGCCTGATGTTTGATAATTATCTGGCGCTGTTGAAAAACGCTTACCAGCCGGAAAACTTAAAAAAAGTCATGTGTAAAACCCTGGTCAGTGTCGATTGGCGGGGCTTTGTCTATGACTGCGATTTCAACCAGATGCTGGAGTTGCCCCTGGGTGGGGGCGACTCGGTTCACATCAGCGATTTACTGGATAAAAACCTGCAATCTGCAAAAATTAGCGTCGCAGACCATTGTTTTGGTTGTACTGCCGGACAAGGTTCCAGTTGTACCGGCGCATTGGCATCATAAGCTACCCCCACCGGTAATAAGGCTTAAAGGCCATCAGACCGACCCCCGATTGTTGGTTAAAAAATCTCCCGCCCAATAGAGGCCGCTAAAATTCCCCCATACCCCCGCGTTCTTCTATTGCCCCGACAGGCCCTGTTGCCTTTAAAATTCGGTATCAGGGCATCGCCCACAAAAAAAACACAAAATCTTTGTAATAAACCGGCTGTTCCCTCGACTAAGGTTCAGAGGGGCAATCATGCGTTTCTAACTATCCTGACAACCAACCGAGAGAGTGATGATGAATAAGAAAACTTTGGCACTTACACTGGGCGGCGCAATGGTAACGGCATTAACCGCTAGCCCCATGGTTAACGCACAAGAAAACCCTTTTGGCATGCAAAAAATCAGTGGCGCACAAGTGCTTGCTGAAGCGGATGCAAAAATGCCTGAAGGCGGATGCAGTGGCAACAAGATGAAAGAAGGCAAATGCGGTGAAGGTAAATGCGGCGCTAACAAAGGCAAGATGAAAGAAGGTGGCTGTAGTGGTGCCGCAGAAGGAAAAATGCCCGAAGGCGGATGCAGTGGCAAAATGAAAGAAGGTGGTTGCAGCGGTAACAAGTAATACCCCATTAAAGTTGCCCGATGTATTGGTCGGGCCGCTTTTTCTGCGGCACGCACGGTTACATCTGCGCCAGCGACGTGCATAAATAAGCCAGTATTTTTGATGAACCCGATGTTGTTTACGGCATCGGGTCTACACACCCTACCTAAAAATCACAAGAGGCACTCGTGAAAACTTTTACTATCAATGGCGCGGGATTAGGCCTACGGCGCGAACTGCTACCGTCGCTGGAAGCTGGCGTTCCCGATGCGATTAAGTTTTTTGAGGTGTCACCGGAAAACTGGATAGACATTGGCGGAAAACTCGGCAAACAGTTTCGTCACTTTACCGAACGCCATCGCTTTGTAGCGCATGGTTTATCGTTATCGATAGGCGGCCCCGCACCGTTAGATATTGCCTTTTTGCAACGCATGAAGGCATTCCTCGATGAACACCAATTCATGCTTTATACCGAACACTTAAGTTTTTGCAGTGATAACAATGGCCATTATTATGACCTTTACCCTATCCCCTTTACCGAGGAAGCCGTACATTATGTTGCTAAACGGGTCAGGCTTGCACAAGATATCCTGGAACGCCCGATTGCCCTGGAAAATGCATCTTATTATGTCACACCGCCGTTGGCGGACATGGACGAATTGACTTTTATCAACGCGGTATTGGGCGAAGCTGATTGTGCCTTGCATTTAGATGTCAACAATATTTATGTCAACAGTCTGAACCACAACTATGATGCGACGGATTTTTTGCAAGGGATTGATGGCAAGCGGATTATCTATGGCCATGTTGCCGGGCATGATTTAGACAAGTCGGGGGTGATTATTGACACGCATGGCCAGGCGGCCTGCGACCCTGTTTGGCAATTGCTGGCATTGGCCTATCAGACTTTCGGCGTGTTCCCAACGCTTTTGGAACGGGATTTTAATATGCCGCCGCTCGCTGACCTGTTAATGGAAGTTGAGCATATTGCCGCCTTACAACACCGTTACGGAGAAAGCGCATGACGACTGACACTCTCCCCGTGTTTCAAGATTTACAGCGCCAATTTTTAGCGCATTGCCGTAACCCCACGAAACAGCCTTTGCCGGAAGGTTTTGCCCCGCAAGGCGTGGGCGTATATATTGACTTGCTGTACAACAAATTCAACGCCAGCCTGGAACTGTGTTTTCCTGTCACTTGTGCGCTGCTAGGTGAAACAGCCTGGCGGGACATACTTCAAGTGTTTATTGTCCAACATCATTGCTTATCGCCTTATTACCGGCAGATTCCCGATGAATTTATGGCGTATCTGCAAACCGAACGCAACCATGACAATGATGCGCCTTATTTGCTGGAACTGGCGCATTTTGAATGGATAGAACTGAGTTTGGCGATCACTGAAGCCGAGCCGGTGATGGCCTTCAACAGCGCCTCTGTCAATGAATGGCTAGACGCTTGCCCCGTGTTTGCCCCCGTGTTGCAATTGTTGCATTATGCGTATCCCGTTCAGCGCATCAATTTACACTATCAGCCCAGTGAGCCACCCGAACGGGCAACGCATATTCTAGGCTTTCGGGATGCGCAAGATGCCGTGCAGTTTATTGAACTGAATCCGGCCACCGCACGCTTAATTGATATTTTGCACAGCACCGGCAGCACTGTCCGTGAGGCCATTCAACAAATCGCCATCGAATATCAACTGCCAGATCCATCCGCCCTCTCTGTTTTCGGGCTTAAAACGTTGGCGGACTTAATGCAGCAAGGCGCTATTTTGGGGGTACGGATACTCTGAACGCCAAGCGACCACATGAACAATAATTTACACGCAACACACCCTAATATTTTTACTATGCACACGACAATACTTAATTTTTTTACAAAAATATCGCACTGGTTTGCTGACAACACGGCTGATTTCGCACCGCTTTTCCTAAGATTTTTATTGGCCTATGAGTTCTTTGAAGCAGGCTTGGAAAAACTGTCGGGTGAAAACTGGTTTGCTGACTTGGCCTTCCCTTTTCCATTTAATTTATTACCGCCTGATGTCAGCTGGGGGCTGTCTATGGGGCTTGAGATTATGGCCCCGATAGCATTAGTGTTAGGATTTGCCACACGGTTTTTTAGCTTGAGCCTGATAATTTTAACCCTGGTGGCCATTGCTGCCGTGCATTGGCCTGCCGAATGGCACACAGTGGCGCAATTATGGAAAGGTTACGCCATTACCGACCAAGGTTATGGCAACTATAAGCTGCCATTAATGTACCTGTTTATGCTAATGACTTTGTTGTTTAGTGGTTCTGGGCGCTTAAGCCTGGACGCTTGGCTGGTTTGTCGTGCGGAAAAATCCGAAGGCTATAAGGTGTAAATAGGGGGTCCCTGTAAACTCACACGTGTAGGTTTTTTAAAAATATAAGTATTGAACAAAGTGTTACGATAATAGTCGTGGGTTAAAATACCTTTAAATTGGAGTTGACACCATGCCCCGTAACCCAGAGTTATATCGATGGATCAATACAGTTGGCCTGCGTTTTCCATCGTTGAGTAAACCACAGGCGTTTGGCCTAGCGCTATGGAGTTTTGGCATGATCATCGCCCGCTCATGCAGCTTAACCGCCGTGGCCGATATACTCGCGCCCTTAATGGGACAATCTTTCAACACTTTGCGTGAAAGACTCCGTGATACCTATCGTGGGGCGGAGGCTAAATCTGGTAAACAGCGTGCCGAACTTGATGTGTCTCTTTGCTGGGGACCATGGCTGGCCTGGATATTGGATGGTTGGCAAGGCAAACAGATCGCCATTGCAATGGATGCTACTAATGTAGGTCAACGGTTTACTGTGTGTGCTGGCCCTTAGTTTAGTCTATCGCGGTTGTGCCGTACCGGTTGCTTGGAAAATAGTAGAATCCAAGGAGAAACATGCATGGAAACCAGAATGGCTGGCGTTGCTGACACATTTTAGAGGCCTGTTACCCAAAGATTGGACGGTAATTGTGTTGGCGGATCGTGGTTTATATGCAAAGTGGCTATATGAGGCAATTGTTGGATTGCATTTGATGTGTCAACACTTTTCCGGACACAAAGTTAAGCCGCTTTAAACTGTCTTTCATAGTCGACTGGCGACAAATAATTATTGGTGGAATGCAAGCGCCC
>JAYVGW010000373.1:0-14598 GCA_043771735.1 Methyloglobulus sp. | reverse complement strand
AATTTCAGGGTCATGGGGTTTCAGTGCAGTTTTTATCACTGCACTATGTCAAAAATCCCTACAAATTAACACCTGCATTGATTTGTAGGGACTACCCAGACAGCATCTGTCAGCGATGAACCATCGATACCCGCCACTACTAATTTGTCATTGTTCATTTAATGCCCTCCCATGATCTTTTCAATTTCTTCCGGTTTGTCGTGAATGCCGAAACGGTCGATAATGGTGCTGGTGGCTTCATTCATACCGATCAGTTCTACATCTGCACCTTCACGCCGGAATTTGATCACCGCTTTGTCCAATGCCGTCACCGACGTAATGTCCCAAAAATGGGCGCGGTGTAAGTCGATAACCACCTTATCAATGGCTTCTTTAAAATCAAAGGCCAAGATGAATTTATCGGCAGAATTAAAGAAAATTTGCCCTACCACGCAGTAAGTCCGGGTAGTATGCTCTGCGTCCAGCGTTGAATCCACATACATAAAATGGCTTAATTTATTGGCAAAAAATAAGGCGGCCAGCAATACCCCTGCAAATACGCCAAATGCCAAATTATGCGTCCAGACCACGACGACCACTGTGGTTAACATCACCACGCTGCTAGACAGCGGATGCTCTTTCAATTTAATGATAGAGTTCCAACTGAACGTACCAATCGAAACCATAATCATGACCGCCACCAGTGCCGCCATCGGTATCCTGGAAATCCATTCATCTAAAAAAACGACCATAATCAATAATAAACACCCGGCAATCAAGGTTGACAAGCGCCCGCGTCCGCCGGATTTAATGTTAATCACGGATTGGCCGATCATTGCACAACCGGCCATGCCGCCCAGCAAGCCTGCGCCGATATTGGCCAAACCTTGGCCTTGCATTCACGGTTTTTGTCGCTATGGGTGTCGGTCAGGTCATCAACAATGGTTGCCGTCATTAACGATTCCAGCAAACCCACCACTGCCAGCGGCAATGAATAAGGCAGGATAATTGTTAAGGTGTCCAAAGTTAACGGTACTTGCGGCCATAAGAATACCGGCAAGGTATCGGGTAACTCGCCCATGTCCCCCACCGTGCGTATATCCAAATGCAAGTAAATGGCAATGAGGGTCAGTGCAAGAATGCAGACTAATGGCGAAGGGATAATCTTGCCGAGTTTTGGAATAGCGGGAAACAGATAAATGATTCCCAACCCGCCAGCGGTCATGGCATAGACAGGCCAGGCAACATGGGTCAGTTCCGGCAACTGTGCCATAAAAATCAAGATAGCCAAGGCATTGACAAACCCCGTTACCACCGAGCGCGAAACAAAACTCATCAGGCCACCGAGTTTTAAATAACCGGCTAGGATTTGTAAAACACCGGTTAACAGTGTTGCCGCCAGTAAATACTGCAAGCCATGATCTTTAACCAAAGTCACCATTAACAAGGCCATTGCGCCTGTCGCGGCTGAAATCATGCCTGGCCTGCCACCCACAATTGCCGTTATTGCCGCAATACAAAACGAGGCATAGAGGCCGACTTTGGGGGCAACACCGGCAATAATGGAAAAGGCAATAGCTTCTGGGATCAAGGCCAAAGCGACTACGGTTCCGGCCAACAAATCGGCGCGGACATTACCGAGCCAGTCCTGTTTTTTGGACAAAAAGAGCATATCTATCCTATAAAATTACATAAAAAAGGCTATGTTGGAACATAGCCAAGTGGAGCAAACAAAAAAGTTGGCGTGTGAAGATTTCTTCTTTCAAGCCTCGTTACAAATAAGCGATGATAAATTTACGACTATGCACCACCGGCATTTTCTGCCAAAAGCCAGGATGGAACAAGTGAGATAACCCCAACACAATGAGAACAACTGTTGAAGAAACGATAAAGTGTCATAAAAGTTCAAAAGAAAAAAGTTTCACGCTCGTTTTCTCTGGGCAACCCTTAAGCCAATTAGGTGATACTGGCTTTAATACGCACCAGCAGTTCGGTTATTTGCTTTTTTTCCTCGGCAGTTAAAGCACTGAGCACCTCGGCTTCTACGGCATCTGCAATACTCCAAAGTTCATCCATGACACGCAGTGCTTTGGTCGTTAATTCAAGACGGTACGCCCGCCGGTCTTCAACGTCTTTATTGCGGCGAACCAGGCCGGATTCTTCCAATAAATCAATTTGCCTTGCCAACGTAATGGGTTTTATCTCAAGGATGTCGGCCAAATCAATTTGGCGGCACAATTCGTTTTCAGATAAATGCACCAAAGCCCGCCATTGGGCATGGGTCAAACCAATGTTTTCGGCCTCCTTGTTAAACCGCTGACGAATAATATGGCTGATTTCATAACTTAAAAAACCGAATTTAGAATGCATGGATAAGAGAACATTAGTATAAAAAACATCAGGGCACAAAAGGAACAAATCAATATAATAAGCTAAAGGTATTATATCAATATTTACTTTAAATTCATAGGACGCGACGTTTTTGGCGTTTTTATGCCTTTGTTAGCTAACAGTCTTCGTGGTTTTTGTACTCAATCAATTGAATTGTGACCGCCCCGTCTCTTCCTAAATATCATACAACTTGGTATCTGCTCCGTATCCTGAAATACTTTGTAAGGAAAGCATTCAAGTGTTGACTAACCGTTGCCTATTAAAAAATAGGCCTCCCTGCCACTTAAACTTTTGAGGTGCGAACAATGAACCCGAATATCATAAAAACCATACTCGGCGGTATCGCCGGAACCCTGATGATGTCACTCATGATGCGTTTTGTCGCGCCCATGATGGTCGGGCAGCCGATGGACATCGCTGCCATGCTCGGCAACATGATGGGCAATAATTACGCTATAGGCATGGCAGTTCATGGCCTGCTCGGTGTCCTTGTTTTCCCGCTGGTCTACGCCTTTTTTATGTTCCGTCTGCTACCGGGATCACCCCTTATTAAAGGCATGTCCTGGGGCTTAATCTTGTGGCTGCTTGCCGAAACGATGATTATGCCAATGGCAGGCGCGGGATTTTTTATGTCCGAAATTGGCGGTATGAAAGCAGTGCTGGCGGCGTTAATGGGACATCTGGTTTATGGCGGCTTGCTCGGTGTTATCGCCGGTAGGGCTGACAGCTGCTGTAGCACACACCAAAGCCTGGCTTAACCCAGGCCTTTAACCCTCCGATATATCCCATCGGCCGTGGCCAATCAATGCGTTCACAGTGAATCGAACCATGAATGACCCGCCCCAAAGAAAATCCATTTAGGAGAAAAAAATGACTGACAAAAAATCGCCACAAAATAACCCGGATATTGATCCTGACAAATTTCATGAAATGGTTGCAGAATGCGCTTACCTTAAAGCAGAAGCAAGGGGCTTCACACCAAGTTATGAGACGGAAGACTGGCTTGAAGCCGAACGGGAGATAAGCACCCAGGCCCATAACGAATCTCAGCAAGTGTAGTGTAACCGGTGGGTAAGGACATCCTTACCCGCCCCACTGTAGGAACAGAGGACATATGATGCAACTTGAATTAGGGCACAGCGATTACGGAAGCTTTGAGCAGGCTGTCGAACACGAATGGCTGATAACCAATGGCATCGGCGGCTTTGCCTGCGGCACGGTTGCCGAAGCAAACACCCGCCGTTATCACAGCTTATTGACGGCGGCACTGCTGCCACCAACCGGACGTACCTTACTGGTGTCCAAACTTGATATTGCCGTGCGCTACCTGGAGCGGGATTATTTTTTGTTCAGTAATGAGTATGCAGACGGCACCATAGCCCCAAAAGGTTTCATTCATTTGCAATGTTTTCACCTCGATAACGGAATGCCGGTCTGGCGTTATGCCGTTGCCGATGCATTGATAGAAAAGCGTATCCTCATCCAGGCGGGCAGCAACACCACTCTGGTCAACCT
Source organism: Methyloglobulus sp. (assembly GCA_043771735.1). Classification (GTDB taxonomy): domain Bacteria; phylum Pseudomonadota; class Gammaproteobacteria; order Methylococcales; family Methylomonadaceae; genus Methyloglobulus. Next base: position 10,713 of record JAYVGW010000373.1, on the reverse strand, counting down.
TAAAATCCTGCGTGCTTCGGGAAGCCTTATTTTCACGTTGCAGCCCTTATGCACTTACCGTGATTATCATAGCCATAGTCATGGCGGATGGGATTTAGGGATGCAAGAAATTGAGAGCGGTGTTGAAATCATCGCATTTTCAGGCGCACACCCCTATCGCATCACTTGTGAAAACGCCGCTTTTAGCCTCAATCCAGACTGGTACTGGCAATTCAAACATCGGGCAGAAACCGCCCGTGGCCTGGATGACACCGAAGACTTGTTCCGGCCTGGGCATTTTGGTTTGGCTTTAAGCGAAGGCGAGCAGGCAACAATAGTGCTCACCGCAGAAGTATCCGCGTCGGCTGATTTCGGCCTCATTAAACAGCGGCTTGACCAGCAACAACAAGCGTCACTAAACCGCTTGCCGACAGGTGCGCCGGAATGGATACGCCAACTGACGTTAGCCGCAGGGCAGTTTATTGTGGAACGCTGGAATGACAACCAAGCGGTTGGAAAAACCATCATCGCAGGTTATCCCTGGTTTAGCGATTGGGGTCGTGACACGATGATTGCCCTGCCCGGTTTGACCCTGGTTTTAGGCCGCTTCGACATTGCCGCCAGTATACTGCGCACGTTTGCCGCCCATGTCAGCGACGGCATGTTGCCTAACCGCTTCCCGGACAATGGCGCGACACCGGAATACAACACGGTCGATGCGACACTCTGGTATTTTCATGCGATTGCTCAATACACGCAAATGAGCGGCGATGCTGCCTTGGCTGAAGAACTTTATCCGGTGTTGGCTGACATGATCGACTGGCATCGACGCGGCACCCGTTACGGCATCAAGGCCGACTTGGACGACGGCCTGCTCGCGGCAGGACAAGACGGCGTACAACTGACCTGGATGGATGCCAAAGTGGGCGATTGGGTGGTTACGCCGCGCATCGGCAAATGCGTGGAGATCAATGCCCTCTGGTACAACGCCTTGAAGATCATGGCGGGCTTTGCCGGACAATTCGGCCACACTTTGCAAGCTCGCGACTATCAAACGGCTGCCACACAGGTAAAGGGCAGTTTTCAACGCTTCTGGAATCCCGATAAAAACTGCCTGTACGATGTGATTGATGGCACTGAAGGTATCCAGGGCGCTGATGGCAACCGCTATGACAATCGCTTGCGGCCTAACCAGATTTTTGCGGTGTCCTTACCGCATAGTCCCTTGCTTGCCGAACAGCAAAAAGCAGTGGTCGAGTGCTGCGCCCGTGAACTGTTGACTTCTTTCGGCCTGCGCAGCCTGGCAAGGGACGAATCCGGCTATACCCCTTATTACCAAGGCAATCCAGCACAACGGGACGCTGCCTATCACCAAGGCACCGTCTGGGCGTGGTTAATCGGCTCATTTGTGGATGCCCATTATCGCGTATACCAAGATACCGACAAAGCCCGTTCGTACCTGGAACCTTTGGGCTTGCATCTAGCCGATGCCTGTCTTGGGCAAGTCAGCGAAATTTTTGATGCCGAACCGCCTTTTGCCCCACGCGGCTGTTTTGCCCAAGCCTGGAGCGTCGGAGAAATCTTGCGCGTTTGGATAAGCCTGCATGGCCGGTGATGGCCTTGCTTTCCGCCACCTCAACTGCCAACCAGTTAGCCTGACACAAAACCCATAAACAGGAGTTAACCATGACCCTTTCCATCAATAGCCAGACTACCCAGAACACGCCAGACAATGGGGTAAACGCCGAACAACAGCGGATTGCCGACCAAGACAACCTCAAAGCCGCCTGGCGTTCCTGGGGGCCTTACCTGAGCGAACGCCAATGGGGTACGGTGCGCGAAGACTACAGCGCACCTGGCGAAGCCTGGGATTATTTCCCGCACGACCACGCCCGTAGCCGTGCTTACCGATGGGGCGAAGACGGCATTGCCGGACTCAGCGACAGTAAACAACGGCTTTGTCTGGGGCTGGCGTTATGGAACGGGCATGACCCTATTCTTAAGGAACGCTTGTTTGGCTTGACCAATGGCGAAGGCAATCACGGTGAAGATGTCAAGGAACTGTATTATTATCTCGATGCCACGCCTAGCCACTCTTATCTGAAAATGCTGTATAAATATCCGCAACAGGCGTTTCCCTACAGCGCCTTGGTCGAGGAAAACCGCAGGCGCGACAAACACCAGCCGGAATTTGAATTGTTCGACACGGGCGTGTTTGACGATGACCGCTATTTCGATGTGTTCATCGAATACGCCAAAGCAGGCGTTGACGACATCCTGATGCGCGTCACCGCCCATAACCGTGGCGCTGATCCCGCGCCGCTGCACATCCTGCCGCAACTGTGGTTTCGTAATACCTGGAGCTGGGGCTACGATGCCGCTAAGCCCTCATTGTCCGCCACCGAAACGGGCAGCATCGTTGTCGAACACAAGCAACTCGGCACGTACCATTGTTATTGTGATGGCAGACCGGAATTACTGTTCACCAACAACGACACCAATGGGCAACGGCTATACGGTAGCGAGGTGAGCGGCTATTTCAAGGATGCTTTTCATGAAGCCATCGTGGGAAAACAGCAGCAGTCAGTCAATCCCAAAGAACAAGGCACCAAAGCCTGTGCTCACTATACCTTCACCATTCCGGCGCAAGAAAAGATCGAAATCCATCTGCGGCTGACCAAAACGCCCAATCGGCATGCTTTTGATGATTTTGCGGAAATTTTCAGTTCGCGTATCGCCGAGGCTGATGCTTTTTATGCTGCCATCCAAGCCAAAATCCAGGATGAAGAAGCCAAAATGATCCAGCGCCAAGCTTTCGCCGGGATGATCTGGGGCAAGCAGTTTTATTATTACGACATTCCGCAATGGCTGCACGGCGACCCAGGGCAACCCGAACCCGCCCCGGAACGCCGAAAAGGCCGTAACAAAAACTGGCAGCACCTGAACAATGCCGACATCATCTCTATGCCGGACAAATGGGAATACCCTTGGTACGCCTCTTGGGACTTGGCTTTTCACTGCGTAACGCTGGCGATGATTGATCCGGCCTTCGCTAAACAGCAGATTCTGCTGATGACGCGGGTCTGGTATCAGCACCCCAACGGCCAAATCCCCGCTTATGAATGGTCGTTTGATGATGTAAACCCGCCAGTACACGCTTGGGCAGCCTGGGAAATTTACAAGGCCGAATGCGAGGCCAATGGCGGCGTTGGCGACCTGGACTTTATCGAACGGGTGCTGCACAAATTGATCGTCAATTTCACCTGGTGGGTCAACCGCAAGGATGCCGACGACAACAACGTATTTCAGGGCGGCTTCTTGGGGCTGGATAACATCGGTGTATTTGACCGCAGTGCACCGTTGCCCACTGGCGGCCACATCAACCAGGCCGATGCCACCAGTTGGATGGCGATGTATTCGCTAAACCTGATGCGTATCGCCCTCGAACTGGCACTGCATAACCGCGCTTATGAAGACATCGCCACCAAGTTTTTCGAGCATTTCCTGTATATCGCGCAGGCCATGACCCATATCGGTGATGATGGCATGGGCTTATGGAACGATGAGGACGGTTTTTTCTACGATGTCTTGCGTTTTCCCGATGGGCAATTGCTGCCGATGAAAGTTCGCTCAATGGTGGGCTTGATCCCTTTATATGCGGTTGAAATCATCGAGCCGGACATGCTGGACAAACTGCCCGACTTCAAGCTGCGCCTGGAATGGTTCCTGAACTATCGCCCCGATTTGGCGGGGCTGGTTTCGCACTGGAGCGAACCAGGGCACGGCGACCGTCGCTTATTGTCGCTGCTACGTGGGCATCGTATGAAGTTACTGCTCAAGCGCATGCTGGATGAAAGCGAATTTCTGTCCGATTACGGCATCCGCTCCCTGTCCAGGGCGCATTTTGACAACCCTTATGTGTTCGACTGCTGCGGCCAGCCGATGTCCGTGCAATACCAACCGGCTGAATCGGCATCCGGCGCATTCGGTGGCAACTCCAACTGGCGCGGGCCGGTGTGGTTTCCGGTCAATTATCTGTTGATTACGTCACTTAAACGCTTCGCTACGTATTACGGCGACGATTTTAAAATCGAATGTCCGACCGGTTCGGGTATTTTCCTGACTATCCATGAAGTCGCCGATGAACTCTCAGTACGGCTAACGCGATTATTCCGCCGGGATGCAACAGGGCGCAGACCGGTATTCGGCAACAACGAGAAGCTGCAAACCGATCCGCACTTTAAGGACTATGTGTTGTTCCATGAATATTTCCACGGCGACAACGGCAGCGGCGTTGGCGCTTCGCACCAGACCGGCTGGACAGGCTTGGTGGCAAAATTACTGGAAGGCAATACCGAACCAAAGCCATCAAATCATGGCGGCTAAATTCGCAAGACGCAAGTTTAACCCATAAACCGTTTATTGTATTTTTCACCCCTTAACTGGAGCAGTTTGAATGAATATCGACCAGCATAATCACCCCGACAATCCATTACCCGATGTCGTCATGCCCGAATGCCCGTATCGTGACCTGCTACGTGGGCAAAAAGCCTTGGTTACCGGCGCCAATTCCGGCATTGGCCGCAGTGCCGCACTGCATTTGGCACGGGAAGGCGCGGATGTGGTGGTCAACTATTTTATGGATGATGCCAGCGCTCAGGAAGTGGTTGATGAAATCAAACGCTGCGGTGGTCATGCCATCGCCATCAAGGCGGATGTTTCGCAAGAAGAGCAAGTCCAAGCCATGTTTGCCCAGATGCGGCACGAATTTGGGACTATCGACATTCTGGTCAATAACGCCGGACTCCAAAGCGATGCCCCGTTCGATGAAATGACGCTGGCACAATGGAACAAGGTGATCAACGTGAATCTGACCGGTCAATTCCTGTGCGCCCGTGAAGCCATCCGCGAATTCAAGCGCCGTGGCGTGGTCAAAGAAATTTCCTGCGCGGCGGGAAAAATCATCAGCATGAGTTCCGTACACGAGGTAATCCCTTGGGGCGGTCACGTCAATTATGCCTCATCCAAAGGCGGGCTGATGTTGATGAACAAAAGCCTGGCGCAAGAAATGGCACCTCATCGCATCCGCGTCAACAGCGTTTGCCCAGGAGCCATCCGCACCCCAATCAACCGCAATGCCTGGGAAACACCGGAAGCCTATGACAAACTGATGAAACTGATCCCCTATAACCGCATCGGCGAACCGGACGATGTTAGCCGTGCCGTGGTCTGGCTGGCTTCGGACGACTCCGACTATGCCAATGGCATCAGCTTGTTTATTGATGGCGGCATGACGCTTTATCCGGGCTTTGCTGAAGGCGGCTGACCATGACCTGCCTACAATCGCTACGAGAGCATTGGCCGGAATATTTGATGGAAGCGTGGGGGCTGGGCATGTTCATGGTATCCGCCGGTACCGCAGTGGTGCTGCTGGAAGCCCCCGCCTCCCCGATACCCGAACTCATCCCTGACGGCAATCTGCGCCGAGCCATCGTCGGCATAGCGATGGGTTTGACCGCTATCGGCATCATTTATTCGCCCTGGGGCAAACAGTCCGGCGCACAGATCAACCCGGCAATTACCTTGACTTTTTTACGCCTGGGTAAAATAGCGCCGTGGGATGCGTGGTTTTATATCGTGTTCCAATTTATCGGCGGCACCCTCGGCGTATTACTGGTCTGGATTTGTTTCGGTGACAGCTTCGCCCAGCAACCGGTTACCTATGTAGTGACTGTGCCAGGGCCAGAAGGCATATGGCCAGCTTTTGGTGCTGAGGCACTGATCTCTATGGTTTTGATGCTGACAGTGCTGACCTTCATGAATGCACAAAAGCTGACACCTTACACGGGGTTTGCCGCCGGCGTGCTGGTGGCGGTATTTATTAGCCTGGAAGCGCCGTTTTCCGGCATGAGCATGAACCCTGCCCGCAGCTTTGCTTCAGCCGCGCCTTCCGGCATCTGGACAGCGGGCTGGATTTATTACACCGCGCCGTTGTTGGGCATGTTCAGCGCGGTCGAGCTGTATCGTTTGTTTAGATTTACCACCCAAAGAATGTGCGCAAAACTTGTCCACCCCCTTAACCGACGCTGCATTCATTGCGGCCACGGAATCAAAGGCAACGCCGACATTCATTAATACGCGTCGGATAACGATGCTCACCCAAGGATTTATGATGACCGAACATTCATATGACGCAATTATCATCGGCTCCGGTGCGGGCGGGGCGGCCTGCGCTTACAAATTGGTGCAAGCAGGTAAGCGGGTATTGTTACTGGAAAAAGGCGGCTTTCTGCCCAAAGACGGCAGTACGCTCAACGTACAGCAAGTTTTTGGGGAAGAACGCTTCAAGAGCCGTGAACCCTGGACAGACAACCACAATCAATCACTGACACCCGGCGAATATTACAATGTCGGTGGCAAAACCAAATGGTATGGCGCTGCGCTGCTACGTTTCAGTCCACACGAATTTGCCGCCGACCCGAACTTCCAATGCCTGGGCTGGCCGATTGGCTATGCCGATCTGGATCCGTTCTATATCCAAGCTGAACAATTGCTGCACATCAATCATTTTGACAACGAACCGCAACTGAGCCAGCTTATCAACCGAATTTCCCAAGTGGATAAAAGCTGGCGGGTCGAGTCGCTGCCTCTGGGGCTTAAAAAGGACATTCTTAACCATACGGATGAAGCTAAACATTTCGACGGCTTTGCCTCGCCCGGCGGCTATAAGGCCGATGCCGAACAAAACCTGCTGAACCATTTGCTGGATAACCCGCTATTTAAACTGCTCCCCCATAAAGAAGTTGCCGCATTGCTTTCGGATGACAGCGACCCGACCACCATTACTGGGGTTCGTAGCAGCGATGGCGTAACTTATTTTGCAGATACAGTCATTCTTGCCGCAGGCGCGATGTCTTCGCCACGCATCCTGCAACACTATTTGCAACATAGCGGACTGGACAAAATACTGCCTTCGGCATCGCTGGTGGGTGCGTATTTTAAACTGCATCTCAACAGCGCCCTACTCGGCTTCTCGTTGTTCCCGCAGCAGGATGTGTTGCGCAAAACCGCGATCTTTTTTAATGAAGCCTTCCCGCACAGTACGGTGCAATGCCTGGGCTGGATGGATGGCGAGATACTTGCCACACAATTACCCCAATGGCTGCCTGCTTTTTTAACCCATGCGCTGGGCGCAAGAGCTTACGGTTTTTTTGTCACCACTGAAGACGGCTCAAGCCTGGATAATCGCATCATTGGCCAAGGTGATCGACCCAAGCTGGATTATAACTTGAAACGGATTCCGGCCTCCGTCGCCGAGCATCGTGCAGTCACAAAAGCGTTCAAAGCCAGATTGTTAGGCACTGGCTTGTTCGGCGTATCACAACGCATGGGGCTGGCCGCAACCGCCCATGCGTTAGGCAGCCTGGTGACAGGCAACGATCCGGCAAAATCGGTGGTCGATGCCAACGGCAAAGTACACGGCTTCGATAACCTGTATGTGGCGGATGGCAGCGTATTGCCGCGTTCCAGCCGGGGCAATCCGGGTCTGACCATTTATGCCTGGGGCTTGCGGTTGGGACGACATTTGAGTGACTGAAAGCCTGATACTAGGAGTTTGTCGGTCTTATCATTTCAATAAAAACAATTAGTTAAAAATAAGCAGAAGACAAATTTCGTTAGTATTAGCGCTAGGATATGTAACTATAGCTAAATTTAATAATTATTGGGTGCTAATCAACAAAAGGCTCTAAAGTTTCACTGGATTTTGGCTAACTTCCTATCCATAAAGGCCTATAGGCGATTTTCGACCTCTCAAATTTTGGCTGTTTTTAGAAGCAGTTTTTCGAGAGCTTACAACCCGATGGAATCTACCATTTTTTCATCCGAGAAATCATATTCTCCCTGCAAGTTAAAATGGCTCCACCGCATGACAGAATCATTGCGGATGGCTTCAATGAGTTCCTTTTTACGTTCTTCGTTATTATCCTTGCCGAGTTCTTTTGTAAGGTAATGTGACTTTTCTAAGTCGGTGTCAGCAGATTGTCAAAGCCGATGTCAACGGGTAGTTGGGATTAGAAGCCAAACCATGATGTCGCAAAAGTGTATTGAAAATACAGACTTTCGCACCATACTTTTGCGACACAGGGAGCGTTGATTCTACCAGCACCGTCAGGTTGTTGCATAACTTAGGAGTTTTGCAACAACCAGGCGACCCTATAATAATCAATGCCTTATGTGTCGCAAAAGTATGGTGCGAAAGTCTGTATTTTCGATACATTTTTGCGACACCATTCTTTGAGCTATTGCTATGCTGATAGGCTACGCACGCGTATCTACCGACGACCAACATCTTGACAACCAACGTATTGCCCTGCGAGCTGCTGGTTGCCTGCGTATCTATGAAGAAAAAATTTCCGGTGCTAAACGCGCACGTCCCGAACTCACGCGGTTACTTGATCATATACGTGAAGGTGACATCCTCGTAGCGACTCGTCTGGATAGGCTTGCCCGCGCGACACGAGACTTACTGGAGCTGGCGGAAATTCTTAATCGTGCGGGTGTTGGTTTACGCTCACTTGCTGAGCCTTGGGCAGACACGACCTCACCCTCTGGAAAAATGGTATTGACTGTTTTTGCTGGCATTGCCGAGTTCGAACGCTCTCTTATTGCTGAGCGAACCAGCGCTGGACGTATTGCAGCCCAAGAAAAAGGTGTACGCTTTGGTCGTCCGCCGAAACTAAACGCCGAACAAGTTGCACTGGGTCACCGACTTCACGACGAGGGGACGTCGGTACGTGATATCGCCCGCATCCTAAATTGTCATCATGCTACTTTATATCGCGCAATAGGCGCATCTCTGCCACCCTCCGAAATAAAATGATAACTACTCAAATTTTCTGCTGACATCGACTTTGACAATCTGCTGACATCGACTTAGAAAAGTCACAATTGTCAGTCGGGACATGTTGTTATGTATGTGTGATAACGTTCGTTAAGGGTAATGTACAATGACTAAGCAAAAGACACGCTATAACACATTCATAATGTATAATTAATAACCTATTATCACCTTATCACTTACCACCCGCCGAAATCATGGGAAAAACGCTGGCTTATTTACGGGCATCGACCGACAAGCAAGACACCAACAACCAGAAGCTGGAGATCCTGGAATACGCCCGGAAACAGGACATAAAGATCGATGATTTTATCGAGCTGACGATTTCATCCCGTAAATCGCCCAAACAACGGCGCATAGAAGAACTCACCCACCGGCTTGACCCGTCCGACACGCTGATCGTCACCGAACTTAGCCGGTTGGGGCGAAGCACTGCGGAAGTTATTGCCCTCATCAATGCCTTGGTGGAAAAATTGATCCGCGTGATTATCCTGAAGCAGAACCTGGATATCCGCCAACATGACATGAACTCCAAAATTATCATTACCTTGTTTTCCTTATTTGGCGAACTGGAACGGGATTTGGTCAGTTCACGGACGAAAGAAGCGCTCTCTGCCAAAAAAGCCCAGGGACAAATACTGGGGAAACCGAAAGGGACAATTCAAAAGAGCAAATTCGACGCGCACCAAGAGCGGATTAAAGAACTCCTGGGGATTGGCTTGTCGGTACGAAAAATCGCCAAGGTACTGGGTTATTCAAACCACATCGCCCTGAATGCCTATATCAATAAGCGGCAGATAAAAGGTGGGAAAACGGTGAGGCAATCTTAGTAAGATACTTAGGCGCATTTTCCAACCTTTACCAGTGAGTGGTTCTGGATCAACCCCGGCTCACTTCACTTCATTGATAGCTTTATTAGGATCAGGTGCAGCAAAGCAAAATTTCTTAAACAAAAACGCCACATTCACTAAGGCGATCATGACTGGCACTTCGATTAATGGCCCGATGACCGCCGCAAAAGCCGCCCCACTGTTGATGCCGAATACGGCCACGGCAACGGCAATCGCCAGTTCAAAGTTATTGCTAGCCGCCGTGAACGCCAAAGTCGTCGTTTTGGCATAATCGGCACCAATCGCTTTACCCATCGCAAAGCTCAATAAAAACATCACCACGAAATAAATCAACAGCGGGATAGCGATCCGCACGACATCGAGCGGCAATTGCACAATCAACTCGCCTTTGAGAGAAAACATCACGACGATGGTGAACAACAAGGCAATGAGGGTGAGCGGACTGACTTTCGGTATGAAACGCTCTTGATACCAGTCTTTGCCTTTGGCACGAATTAAAATGAAACGGGTCAGGAATCCCGCAATAAACGGGATGCCCAAATAAATAAAGACACTTTTAGCAATCTCACCAATGGTAATCGCCACGAGACTACCTTGCATTCCAAACAACGGCGGCAGTACGGTAATAAAAATCCAAGCATACACGCTGTAAAACAGCACCTGGAATACACTATTAAAAGCGACCAATCCGGCTGCATATTCATTATCGCCTTTTGCCAATTCGTTCCAGACAATCACCATTGCAATGCAGCGAGCCAAGCCAATTAAAATCAGTCCGGTCATGTATTCGGGGTAGTCGCGTAAAAAGAGCATCGCCAACGCGAACATCAATACCGGGCCTATAATCCAGTTTTGCACCAATGAGAGAACTAATACCTTCCAATTGCGGGTAGTCCCTACAAATCAATGCAGGTGTTAATTTGTAGGGATTTTTGACATAGTGCAGTGATAAAAACTGCACTGAAACCCCATGACCCTGAAATT
>JAYVGW010000372.1:0-3278 GCA_043771735.1 Methyloglobulus sp. | reverse complement strand
TTAGCGATCAGTGTGCTTCTTTTGCTGCAGTTTCTTAGTCCCCGCATCAAAACGCTACAACGACTACGCACCTTTGCCGATAAACTCGATCACCATCTGGGCGAACAACTTCAGATTAAGGACGAGTCGGTAGAAATTACGGCCCTAGCCCATGCGTTTAACAATGCTTCAACGCGACTTCACCAATACGACCAAGATCTGAAGGCTAGCGAAGAACGTGTAAGACTGTTGCTGGAATCCACGGCCGAAGCCATTTACGGCATCGACACTCATTGCGTGTGTATTTTTGCCAATGCTGCTTGCGCACAACTATTGGGCTACCCAGATGCGAAAGCAATAATTGGACGACCCATCGCGGAGGTTATCAGCCATACCACGCGCGAAGGCACACTGATACCGGTGCAGGATAGCCCCTATTATGCTGTGCTGCAGACAGGCGACAGAAGGCATTCTGATGCTACCTATGTATTACGCCAGGATAACCGCTTAGTGCCAATTGAGTATTGGTCTCATCCCATTTTAAACGACTCAAACATCATCGGCGCGGTGATCACGTTCTTCGATGTATCGGAAAAAAAACGCGCGAGGGAAGCGCTATGGGAAAGCGAACAAATCTTTCGCGACATAGCGGAAAACATTCAAAACGTTTTTTGGATGGTGTCTCCGGATCGCAGTAAAATAATCTATGTTAGTCCGGCTTACGAGGAAATATTCGACCGCTCCTGCCAAAGTCTTTACGATGATCCTGCCTCGTGGCTGTTGGCGATCCATCCTGACGACCGCGCTCAAATGCTTGAATTGACAGCCAAGGATAAGGTCATCGGCTTTGACAAAGAATATCGAATTATTCGCACTGATGGCACTATCCGTTGGATTCGCGATCGTGCTTTTCCGGTTTATGATCCAAACGGCCAATTGCGACGCATTACTGGTATTGCCGTAGACGTGACGTCGCAAATTGAAATTGAAACGCAAACGAGAAAACATCAAGCATCGCTAGCTGTGCAGAGTGCTCTTGAACAACAAAATATCGAATTGGACGCTGCGCGCTTACAAGCTGTGCATGCGAGTCGCGTAAAAACAGAATTTCTCGCCAACATCACCCACGAAATTCGAACACCAATGAACGCCATCATTGGCTTCACCCAGTTGTTGGGACGCACACCCATCAATGATATGCAACGGAACTATGTCAATACCATTGCACAATCAGCGGATGGCCTCCTCGGCATTATCAACAACATTCTTGATTTTTCTAAACTAGATTTAGGAAAAATGGTTTTACAACACGTGCCCTTTACGGTTCACGAATGCATGGAATATGCACTTCAGTTGCTTCAACGACGCGCGATGAGTAAAGGGTTAGATATTCTTCCGATTATAAAATGCAACGCGCATCAAGCATTGATTGGCGACTCCGCCAGACTAAAACAAGTCCTGATTAACCTGATCGATAACGCCATAAAATTCACAGAAAAAGGCAATGTTGTCGTGCGGATTTCGGCAGAAAACGAGACGGACAACAACCTGTTGCTACGTTTTAACATCAAAGACACTGGAATAGGCATCAGCCCTGAGCAACAAACGCGCTTGTTTTCAGCATTTGTTCAAGGCGATGCCTCTATCACACGAATAGTGGGTGGCACTGGGCTGGGCCTTGCTATTTGCAAAAAATTGGTTGAGCAAATGCAGGGCGATATTGGCATGGAGAGCCATGATGGGGACGGCTGCAGCTTCTGGTTCACTATACCCTGCGCGAAACAGCAGATTGCGGACATCCCGAGCCAAGTTGCCGCCTTTGTAGACAAATCCAATTCGCACTCAAGCTCGATGTCTCTACTGCCACCCAAGAATAATTTACTTAACAACGTTCGCGCCCTCATTGCCGATGACAATGAAATTAATCGGCATCTGCTGACAGTGATTCTGCAACAACAAGGCGCTGAGGTAACGGCGACCACAAACGGTCAGCAGGTCTTAGATGCGGCGCAATCCACACATTTCGATGTGGTCATATTGGACATTCATATGCCCGTTATGAATGGCATTGAAGCCGCCAAACAGTTGCGACAGAGCGGCATCCCCGTCGTTATCCTAGGCCTTACGGCAGATGCACTCATCCAGAATCGAGACGATATAGCGCCAGGCCTATTCGATGAGCTAATGATCAAGCCTTTTAATAATGAAACGATAGTCAGTAAAATTGCGCACTGGGTAAACCACAAAATAGATTTTCCCGACAACGCTCCCGAACGCACGGGTCTATTGTTATCCTCCGATGAAATTATTGATCATAATTTTGAGCGTTTTGCGTCGCACCAAGACCCCGCCCTCGCGCAAGACATACTGTCAATGCTAGAAAACGATCTCATTTCCCAGCGAGCTCTCATCAAGGAATTATTAAATACTAAAGATTATGCGCAGCTCAAAGAACAACTACACAAACTGCAAGGATCGGCGGCCGCTTGCGGCTTGCCCAAGCTTAGAGCGGCGACTAAATATTTTGATGCACTTCTACGGAGCGACGATCTTTCTGGTATTTCGACAGCAGCGAAAAACGTCAATGATGCAATAGAGCAAGTGCTTAAGTTATTGCCGATAAAAATGGCCAACATCACGATTGAACGCGCTATCGAATAGCCACCACTACAAGCAGCATCACTAACAACACGCCACACAATACCTGCCAAAATATTAGTGGATTTCTCTCATACAACGATAGTGGCGTGGGTGTTGAATTGTGGCCATGGGCAAGCCCTGCTTCGAGATCAAAAGCGAGCTCCATACTATCGGCATAACGTTTTTCTTTCTCTACCACAAGCGCTTGTTTAAGTGTTGCACCCAACCATAAAGGCAAATCCGGACGATATTCACTGACTGGGGTGTAACGGCTAAAACGCGGCGAGGTGAAAGGTTCAACTTCGCCGTATGGATAGCGACCAGCGGTAAAGAGGCGATAGAGCGTAACACCCAGCGCATAAACATCCGAACGTTCATCACCGTGCTCACCCCGAAATAATTCTGCAGCCATGTAACTTGGGGTGCCAGGTATGTCTTCCGCTGGGGCGCCATCGACACCCGGCAATCGTGCAACCCCCAAGTCTAGTAATTTTAAACCGCCACCTTCTAACAACATGACGTTATCGGGTTTAATATCGCGGTGAATGATTTGGACCTTATGCAAGGCATAGACTGCTTTCGCAAGCCTGATACCTATTTCGCACCCTTCTTTCAATCCAATGTGTGGACCACTAGTTAAGCGCTTTTCCAACGTGACG
>JAYVGW010000371.1:0-3577 GCA_043771735.1 Methyloglobulus sp. | reverse complement strand
GCGGAAAGTGCTGCGGTAGCTCGCCTCGCCAGTCTTGGTGCTGCAAATGATGAACAGCAATTCGTCCAGCGGGTTTTTGAGGTTGTAGTGGCTGAAGTCATGGTAGCGGATTTTTAGCGCCGCTGCGACATTCCAAACAGACAAAGGATATTTTGGCGAGACCATGTCTGGAAATTAGGTGTTAACCGTAGCACCATCCAATCTGGTTACAAGGTATGACACCAAGCTTAGAACGTTGAGGCAATCCAGTTCTGTAAATACTGCGGGGACATTGGCATCCATTGGTGCGTGCGACATTGGATTCCTAAAGCCAGTTACTACTCCTCTGGATAAATGTCCTTGTCCTTCTTGAATGTTCTGCTTGGATTCCGTTTTTAGGTCATTCAATTGCACAATTGGAAGCTGATCAGGTTTGAAATTGAATACGCGGTTAACTAAATCTCGACCATCTTCGTTGCTCCCAGTTAGTTTTCTGATTATGTCGCAGTAAATATGTACGCCTTCGCTCGCAGCATGTCCAAACTGCTTGTTTTGATAATATGCTCCGACTCTTTCCTTTATGTCTTTATGCAGATGTCTCCAATGGAGTTCTGGATATTCTGGGATGATTCCATGTAGTGCTTTGATAACTGGCGTGAACTTCTCAAGCGCATCTTCCCCGCCGAGAGATTCAATAATTTGCTGTGCAAATTCCTTTACATCCGCAGGCATTGTGTTAACCCATGCATCGGTATCGATACCCGTTGTATCCTTTAAGTCCTGATCCTTCTTTGCCTTTCGTTTAACGCGCCAATCTGTATTTACTTGAGAAACAATACCGGACAGAAATTTGCGCAGCTTCTCCATCTCGTGATGTTCCCAATCAATAGATTGGCGATTGGTTGATATGACGTCCTCTGCAAGAAGATCGATAAAATCGACACTAACCCACCCAGTGAGGTATTGGTAAAAATGGCTGGACGTGCTGTTTGAGAAAAACTCGGGCGCATTTACAAGTTTTCCCCGTGAAAATAGGGCTATCCCTCGTAACCCTGATGCTGGTGCCAGAGGTTTTTCAGACGTTATTAGCAGTCCCGCCATCTTTCCAAAATACTCGGAAGTAGTTGGCACAAGGGCGGCGGATGAAATATCCCATTCAAATTGCTTATCCAGCGCCTGGTATTTTCTTTTGTTGTCGATAGAAATTTTGTCCCCTGATGGCGACTCAATTATCAAACGAAAACTTTCATCAAAAATAAAAATTCTGGACAGGCTGTCGGCCAAGCCGGCGAAGTCGAAAGGTGATTCTCTTTTTAAATTGGTCAATGTAATGACCGTACCATCAGCTTCTTTTATTTCTTCGTTAATTCGAGTTGCCTTGGGTAGATATTTTCCTTGAGCGGTATTTAAATCATCCCAATCAAGCACAAATTCATTTTGTTTGCCGTTTTGCTTTGTTAGGATAGTGATCGTTTTTGCGAGGCCAAATAACGCTAACTTCCCAAGTCCCTTTTTCCCGGTGGGTAAGCGCTTGAACTTGGTTGAGAGAATGTCACCTTCTTCATTACGTCTATTGCGGCCTATCACCAGAAATTTGCTGTTGATTTCTTCTAGCGAAAGCCCTTTTCCATCATCCGCTACTGTTATTTCCTTTGGCTTGCCGTTCTCTTCGGACAATGTGATGGTCACATTGTTGGCATCGGCATCGTAGGAATTTGAAATGATCTCAGCTAACGCAGGGGGTAGCGTCGAGTACATTCGAACGCCGAGGTGCTTGATCGTTAATGGATCAAAACGCAATTCAAATGGTGAATCAGTCATTTTTTCTCTTCCACATGTTCATCTGTTGTTTGATCTCTTTTGCATGAGCGTAAATAAACGGAACTGGAAGAGCATTTCCAACCATTAGGGCCAGATTATCCTTGGCTACTCCGCCAGGAAAAATATAGTTGCGGGGAAAACCTTGGAGGAGAGCGGCCTCCCTTAAAGTTATGCAACGATTTTCTTCCGGATGAAGGAATCGTCCCTTTGATGGGCTAGCGCAACCGCCAGTGATAGTTGGCGAGGGCTTATCCCAAGCCATTCGACCGTAAACGTCTTTGAATCCCGCCGGATTTCGTTTGTGGCACGGCAAGATGTATTCCTCCGGCAATTGACTGCGGCCACCTCCATCTCGGGGTATCAAGGCGATCATTCTTTGAATTTTCTCTGTTCGTTTCTCGGGGAAATCGTGCATAAAATCGCCACTTTTTCCGGCAGGAGGTAAGTCGCTAATAGCGTCCCTTACGGTACGTTCTTCATACTTCCGCTCTGCGATGCGAATATCTTTTTTGTAGGCGGCAATATAGATCAACCGCTTTCTACGCTGAGGGACACCGTAGTTGGCGACATCAAGGACTTTCCATTCTCCCCTGTACCCTAGAGCAGACATAGACTCAATAAGATTGTGAAAGCGCCAATTGTCTTTAAGGCCTGGAACATTTTCTAGCATCACAGTTTTAGGGCGGAACGATTCCGCAAACCGAAGATAATCACTAATCAAGTCGTTTCGGTCATCTCCGATTGAATAGTGTCCATTGTGTGTACGTATTGATGAGAAACCTTGGCAAGGGGGGCAGCCAGCCAACAAATCCAAGTCGCCCTTTTTAAGACCCAGGGTTTGCATTATCTTCTTGCAATCAACCTGTCTGATGTCCCCCTCACACACCAAAACCTCTGGATGATTTGCCTTAAACGACATTAATGGAGATGGGGCTAAATCGATTCCCCAGAGAACGTTATACCCAGCCTGTTTCAAACCTTCAGTCATGCCCCCGCAACCACAGAACAAATCTATTGCTGATGGTTCTTGGGAGGGGTTATTGCGTTGTTTAGTTTTCATTTGGAATCTTTGGTGGTATTAAAGCCTTGCCCGGTACGGCTGTCTCTCATCAATAGAATCGCTCCGCGCTTCCAATCTATTTGCCAGTTCGCGCCCTATTGTTTCGCCCAACAATACGGGGACAGCATTCCCTATCTGGCGCATTGCTTCGCCCCAAGCACCTTTTATGACGAAGTTATCCGGGAATGTTTGGATTCGTTTTGCCTCACACACCGTGAAGTAGCGGATGCTGCCATCCGGATAACGAATCATGTTTTCTCCACCGGGAACGCCGTGGCCTCCGGCCTTGATAGTTTTTGCGGGCCAGTCGATGTCGCTGCCGGTGTGGCCGGGATAGGTGCGCGCACCGTCGCGGAAGATATGATCGTCGATACCATGTCGGGTATCTGGATCGGGGATGCCATGCAGCGCGTCCCTGACTGTGCGCCAGGGCAATTGTTCGGGCTCGAACATGCCGTACTTATCCTTCAAGCGGACAATCTTTTCCTGCAGAAGCTCGGTCATCGGCGCGCGCTCCGATTTTGTTACGTTGTGGTACTCCCAATATTTTCCTGTTACATACATTTCCCAAAGCAATCTGTCTTCGGAATGCGTTTCTGCAGGGAACGACCATGGCACGCCAAGATCGGCTCTCGTGCCGACGATAACAACCCGTTCCCGTATTTGTGGGACGCCATAATTTGCCGCGTTGATTAACTGGAACGAGACGTCATATTT
>JAYVGW010000370.1:0-3555 GCA_043771735.1 Methyloglobulus sp. | reverse complement strand
GGTTACTGAAAATAAAATTAAAACATGAATAATATTGCTCTAATCATAGTCGCCTTACTGCTAGTCGCGCTCAATGGCTTTTTTGTAGCAGCGGAGTTTGGCCTTGTTAAACTGCGACAAACACGCATCCGCGAGATTGCCAAGACACGGGGTTGGCGTGGGCGTATTCTGGCGAAAGTACATGCAAAACTCGACGCCTATTTATCCGCTTGCCAGTTAGGTATTACGCTCGCTTCACTGGGCTTGGGCTGGGTCGGCGAACCTGCATTTGCTGATATTCTGGAACCCCTATTCGGCAGGCTAGGGGTCACAGCACCGGAGCTGATACATGGCATTTCATTCGCTTGTGCTTTTACTATCATCTCGTTTTTACACATCGTCGTCGGTGAGTTAGCGCCTAAATCGATGGCAATCCGTAATCCTGAGCAGGTCGGATTATTTAGCGCTGCCCCCCTCTATGGTTTTTATTGGCTGATGTATCCTGCCATTTGGTTGCTCAACTCCAGCGCCAATTTGGTATTGCGCCTGTTTGGTTTGCGCAATGTCCACGGTCATGATGCGCATTATTCGGCCGACGAACTTAAGCTTATTTTGCGCGGCAACGATCAGGAAGATCGATTTACCCGCGACGAATGGAATATTCTGGCAAAAACGCTAGATTTCAGCGAACTGGAAGTGTCCGACCTGATGCGGCCGATCCACGAAATTGCCGCATTGCATCGCAACAAGTCATTACAGGAAAACCTGAAAACCGTGTCTCAAAAACGCTTCAGCCGTTATCCTTATTTTGACACAAATGGTATTGATGTTCTGGGGGTAATTCATTTGAAAGATTTGTTTTTCGCTCAGCAGGAAGGCAAGGCCATTGAGGATTTGGATAAACACCTGCGACCTATCCAATATATCCCACCGGACACACCCGCATTAGAATTATTTCGTCATTTTCGCATGGGGGCGGCGCATTTTGCGGTCATTGGGCAAAAAGGGCAAAAGCCGCAAGGTTTCATCACCCTGGATAATTTGTTAAGCGCAATGGTCGGTGAAATACGCGACGAGTTCCGTCAAAACAATAATGACTGGACCCGGCTTGACGACGGTTCCCTGATAGTCAAAGGTAGCCTGCCAATATTCTCACTGGAACGGATACTGGGCATCGATATTGAAAACGAAGAGCTTGAATTGGAAGATGAGGTCTCAATAGGTGGCCTCATCATGTCGAAGCTTCAGGAAATACCCATAGAAGGTCAAAAAATTGAATTCAATCAATTTGAAATTGTGGTCAAAAAAATGAATGGGCCGCGTACTGTTTTTGTTCAAGTTTATCCTAATAAAGCCGACGATCTTTAGATTAAACTTGATACTCCAATCTAGTCAATCAGGTTTATCCAGTTTGCAGAAGGGCTAATAAACGTTTGATTTCTAGCAGTTGCCTATCTGTGATCGTCGTTTATTCAGGGGGTGTCTTGTGGGCATCAGCTTCGCAGGCAAAAATTTGACGGCAGAGCTTTTCAAAGCATTTGCCTGTAAAATCCGTACCAGAGTTCGAGTGCGTGCGCTCCACTACTAACACGAATCTGCCTTGCGAGTTAGACTTTAAGCCGGTAGCCTACACCCGATTCCGTCAATAAATACTGGGGCTGAGCCGGGTCGGTTTCCAGCTTCTGCCTGAGCTGGCTCATATAAATCCGCAGATAATGCGAATTATCCTTATAGGACGGCCCCCAGACTTCTTTGAGCAGGTATTTATGCGTCAATACCTTACCGGCGTTTTTAATCAGCACCGACAATAGCCGGTACTGAATCGGTGTAAGATGAACTTCCCTATCGCCGATAACGACCTGACGCTTCAGTAAATCGACTTTCAGCGCACCGGTTGTAAAAATACCGTTCTGATCCTGCTCGGGACTGCTGACCGAATGACGCAGGGCTACCCGGATCCGGGCCAGCAATTCACCTAAACCAAACGGCTTGGTCAGGTAATCGTCAGCGCCGGCATCCAGCGCATCGATTTTATGCTGCTCGGCACTGCGTGCTGACAAAATAATGATAGGCATGACCGACCATTCCCGTATGGTCTTGATAACGTCAATACCGTCAATGTCTGGCAAGCCCAGATCAAGAATGATGAGGTCAGGTTTGCGTACACCTGCTTCAACAATGCCTTGCCGGCCAGTTTCCGCTTCGAATACCTTGAAGCCATGAACACCGAGGCCGGTTCGTAAAAACAGGCGTATCGCCGGATCATCCTCTATAACAACAATAACAAGGCTGGTATTAGTCATAGCTATTCCACAATACAGCAATTCATTCTTTCGGCTCCAGCACTGGCGGCGCGTTATCTAATGGAATCATGAATGAAAATACCGCACCTCCCGCCTTCCGGTTTTGTGCCTGAATACTCCCGCCATGCGCTTCAATGATGGCCCGGCAAATCGCCAAACCCAGTCCTACCCCGCTTTGTGCCGCCTCGCGCTGAACCCGATAAAACTTTTCAAACAGCTGGCTTTCGAAGCCCTTTGGGATGCCCGGCCCCTGATCGGCTACCGAAATTTCCACGGCAAAAGAAGAAGCTTCTCCAGTGATTTCAACGGGGCTGTTCTCCGGTGTATAACGGAGAACATTTTCCAGCAGATTGATCAAAACCTGTTCGATCATAACCGCATCGACATAAATCATCGGAATACCTGGCGGCAATTTAACGGTTATCGGACGGCCTGCCAGACGTTTTTGCAAGCGCGTCATCACGGCTCCGATAATTTCCTCAAGCGGATACCACTGTTTGTTCAGCTCAACCGCGCCCGCATCAAGCCGCGCCATATCCAGGATATTATTGACCAGACTCGACATCCGTTGCGCTTCATCGTAAATAGCTCGGCTTAGTTCACGCTTCTCTTCTGTCTTGAGTGCATTGTCTTCTTCCACTAACGTACTCGCTGAACCGACGATGGTCGCAAGCGGCGTACGTAAATCATGGGAAATGGAACTGAGCAGGGAGTTGCGCAAACGCTCGGCTTCCATATCCAGTTGCGTTTTTCTGGCTTGCTCGGCCAGCCTGACTCGCGTAATCGCCTGGGCGATCTGCTGGAGAAAAGTATCCAGCAATTTCTGTTGTTCGGGAAGGAATATCCGGCGCAAGTTGACGGGCAGCAATACCAATACTCCTACCACCGATTCTCCATTGCTGAGGGGAAAATAAGTGGCCTCGGCACCTGCCAGGGTATGGGTTCCCTGGCCGGCGATCTCATTATGATCCATAACCCATTGCGCAACACTCAGGTCGGCGGCATGGAGTGATTCCCGCATACTGGGATCTTTCGGGTAGGCAATCAGGCTATTGGGATCAGGAAACAAAATAACATTATGGCTGCCGAACTCCGAATGGAGATGGCGCACCGCCGTGCGTACGATTTCATCCTCATTCCGGCTGATTGCCAGATCCTTGCTCATCGCATAAAGAACTGTAGCGCGGCGTTCCCTGTGAGCAGCAACCTTGGCCTGGGAACGTACATTAGCCATTAGGTTACTGATCACTACCCCCACAGTTAACATCGTCAC
>JAYVGW010000369.1:0-2970 GCA_043771735.1 Methyloglobulus sp. | reverse complement strand
GGTTAGCGTAGCGTAACCCGGCAATACAGGCTTCGACGTGTCGGGTTACTTACCGTTCAGCACCTTGGAAAGAGTGATGCGTGAAATTTGTAATTCCTTTGCCGCTAAGGTTATCGTCATACCTTCCGGTAGCCATTCCGGTAATACTTCTCCGGGGTGTGCCGGACTGTGCATTCTGTTCATATCAATTGCCTCCAAGGCCGGACACCCGTCCGAAACGTTTGGGCTCCGGCCGTATTGTTCAATTATTGCGTATCATCGAAATATCTGCGCCGGTCGGGGTTTGCAACCCCCCGTCACGCTTTGAAATTAGCTACAACCAGTGGGTTTTTCATCATGGAAGCCAAGGACGATTCCTCAAGGGTTTTCTGTTGGCTGCGTTCAACCTGATTGCGGTTCGCCAAAAATTCAACAAAATCGAAAACCTCAGCTTGTTTAGCCTCTGGGAGTGTCTGTAATCTTTCGATCAATTCTGCGTAGCTCATTCTTTAACTCCACTCAGTGGGATGTAGGTCTGTCTATTTGTAGATAAAATATCATAATGTTATAAGATCGATGGGGTCAGGTTGAATTGATTTTATGATTTTACAGAAGGTATAACCCACCGAATGTGATTGCTACTTGACTGATCCTTATCCCACCGCCCAAGGCTTCTGTTCCATGCTCGCCAAGTCCCGGCTGCCGTGGATCACGGCCAGGATGAATACGAGGCTGTTTTGGTTGAGGTACATAATCCGGTAGCTTTGGAAGATCAATTCCCTGATATTTTCAGTGGCTTCAGCTTCTGGCACTTTTCTTCCCAGTTCCGGGAAATCTTTCAGCGCTTCAGCCGCTTCAAAAATACGCTCTATGAATTGCTTGGCATAATACGGGGGAATCCTTGGCGATATAGGCCTGAATCCATGCCAAATCCTCCAGCGCCGGTTCCGTCCAATTAACCCGCATTGCCCAACAACCGCTTTTTGGCCTCCTCTTGGGACACAATACGGCCATCGGACACCGCCTTAAGACCTTTTTCCAGCTTCTGCTTCACATATAACTCATACATGATGTCATCCCAGCTGGCCTGATCTGATACCTGTTCAATCAGCTGCTGTGCTGCTTGTTTTACTGTTTGCATGGTTTTCTCCGGTAACTAATAATGCGTAGTGATTAGAGCCGTAGGGCGGTTTCGCGTAGCAAACCCCCAATCAACGCACAACGCCGATGACAGTCTGTGGTGGATTGCCTGTCGGCGAATCCACCCTACAAATAATCCGCCTTGTATGATCAAATTAAATGAAATATTGCCATGGAGATCAAGTAAGCTTCAACGATTCATTGGGAGCCGTTCCGCCCTTATATCTTGATTCTGGAACTTAAAAAAACCAGAATCCCCGGCTGATCATCGGGAGGGTAGTGGAGAAGTCGTGTTCGCCCTTAGGCATAAGGTCTGTGACTCAGACTGAACTCTCCGTTACCCACACTTGCTATTGTAACCCGTAAGTCACAATCGTAAGGCGCCAATAAGATAGGGGTTTTGTGTGAAGCGCCTCCAAAAGTACCAACCCGTAAACACGGTAAGGCGCAATAAGCGATAGCCGTATTGCGCCGGATGTTGGATTCCGCCCCGCTCAGAGATGTCTTTTTGTGTCCATGCGCTTATGTAGAATTCTGATAATCGTAACACCGTCAGGGTTCTTCATATAGTACACAATATGACTCACATAAGGGAAACTCAATAAGCCCTTAAAGATTCCATCTTGGCTTATGCCCGGCCAAGGCGTAAGTGCAAGTTTTCCAAGCAATACCTCCAACCCGTCCACATATTTTATGGCTTGGGATCGCCCCCAATTTTCTAAAGTATATTCAACAATTGCATCAAGATCACGTTCAGCTTGTTCGGTAAACTTATAGTGCGGCATTCGTTATTCGCTGTCTTTGACGATCAATCACATCTTGACCATCTTTAATTCGACCCGCATGTAAATCATCCAAGCCTTTTTGTAGCTCTGATTTTAGCCATTGTTCTTTTAAAAACTGTAATTCTTGATATTCGCTTGCAGAAACCATAACAGCAACAGGCTTGCCGTTTTTATTGATACCGACAGGCTCTTTTTGGACTTTCAGTAACATTTCTCCAAATTCTCTTTTGGCATCGCTTGCATTGCATATCTCCATGATAACCTCCAATATTAATTAATTTAATTACTATGATTAATTTAATCAAAATATATCTTGTTGTCAAAGAATAACCAGCTAGTCGCTCCCAAATAAAAAAATGGTGTTACGCTGCATACCTCGCCACGCTTCCTATTACGTTAATTTTGCTTCAGAATGTTCACGTCTTAAGTGTTTGCGTTATATCAACTAAATTTCTTTAGCCAGTTTTTCAGCATAGCCCGTGTAATTGCGCGGCGTTAACTCTAGCAAGGTAGCTTTGGCTTCTGCCGGAATTTCCAGTTTTTCAATAAACGCCTGCATTTGTTCAGGTGTAATCCGCTGGCCCCGGGTGAGTTCTTTCAGTTTCTCGTAGGGCTTTTCTATACCGTAACGGCGCATCACGGTTTGTATCGGCTCAGCCAGCACTTCCCAGTTAGCATTAAGGTCGGCTTCAATGGTATCAACATTGATTTGTAATTTTGAAATGCCTTTTAAACTGGCTTGTATGGCGATGCTGGTGTGAGCGATACCGACGCCGATGTTTCTCAGCACTGTGGAATCGGTTAAATCACGTTGCCAGCGTGACACAGGTAATTTTTCCGCCAAAAAGGCAAACAAGGCATTGGCTATGCCTAAATTACCTTCCGAGTTTTCAAAATCAATCGGGTTGACTTTGTGCGGCATGGTGGAGGAGCCAATTTCTCCGGCAATGGTTTTTTGTTTGAAATAGCCTAAGGAAATATACCCCCAAATGTCGCGGTCAAAATCCAGCAGAATGGTGTTAAAGCGTGATAAGGCGTGGAAAAACTCAGCGATATAATCGTGCGG
>JAYVGW010000368.1:0-8475 GCA_043771735.1 Methyloglobulus sp. | reverse complement strand
TGGACACGTTACCGATGCGCTTGCTTGTGGCCGCGATTGCCATCGGGCCGCGTTCCGGTGTTTGGCTTCGCTCGGCTGAAGCATCTTGCTAATCAGGTTGTTCCTTGACATTATTTATAGAGTCTTTCAAGTGATCTTTAAAATGATTCCAGTTCATGTTTATACCTCTCATTCGATGGCTGTATGGCGATTAATGCCGTCATATACGGACATAAGCAAGCGATTAGCAGTTCTGGGTTGATACCATTGGGTATCGGCAAAACGAACCGCAATCCTTGTACCGTAGCTTGAGGATACGGCGTTTTCTAGCGGATGTCCATCTGCTACCGCACACAGCATTAGGTAAAGGCAATGCCAGGAAATTACATAACGCTGTCCCGGCCAACAAACGTAAGTGCGCTAACGTACAGATGGCATTACGCATTTGGGGTAGGATCGGGAGAGCAACTTGGAGATATGTTATCAAGCAAGCTTAGATAGGGGCTTGCCATCGACTTAGGCAAACTACCGAACCACTTAAATATTTTAAGAGAAAACCCATGGCGACCACTCAAGCTACCCAGATTACAAATCGTCTGTTGGATGCCTTAACCTTTAAGGATCGTGAACAATTGCTCGTAAATTGCGAGTCCATAGAGCTTGTTTTTGGCGAAGTGCTCTACCGCGCCAACGAACCCGTTTCACACGTTTACTTCCCGACCGGAGGCTTCATTTCCTTGGTAACCTCCGTCGATAGCAGCGCCAATCTGGAAGTGGGGCTAGTCGGCAATGAAGGTATGCTCGGGGTTACCCTAATGCTGGGTGTTGATGTCGCACCATTCTACTCTTTGGTTCAGGGTGGTGGCTCAGCACTGCGTATGACGGCATCATCGTTTCTCTATGAACTCGAAAAAATACCTGCGTTACAGTTGGAATTGAAGCGCTACCTTTATGTCTCTATGAGGCAATTTGCGCAAATTGCCGCCTGTACACGCTACCATTTGGTGGAGGCGCGCCTAGCCCGGTGGCTGTTGATGACGCAAGACCGGGCACACTCAGACCATTTCCATGTTACCCACGTATTCCTGGCCTACATATTGGGTGTCCGGCGAGTTGGCATCACCAAAGCGGCAAATTCGCTACTGAAGAAAAAACTCATCAGCTACAAACGCGGAGACATCACGATTCTTGATCGCGTCGGTCTTGAAGCCGCTTCATGCGAGTGTTATCGGGTTGATAAAGGAATTTACGAACGAAGTCTGGGTTAGGTTGGTGATAGCCTCTATCACGCTAAGGCTGGATTTCGGACACCTCCACCAGTACGGACATGATGGGTGACTGGGGGTTGGCGGTTGGGGCGGTTATAAACGAGCCGGCTACTGGAGGCACTGTTTCGGGATGTCGGCTCACGGCTACTGCAATGTGTTGGTTGCCAACTACTTGGCCGGACGTGGAGTCGAATCCTTTCCAGCCGGGCCCTGGAAGATAAACTTCTGACCATGCATGGGTTGCGCCTTGGCCCTGCGGGAGCGAGGGTAAATACTGGAAGCCGCTGACAAAGCGCGAGGCCAGGCCCAGGGAACGGCAGGCATCGATAAACAAGGTCGCAAAATCGCGACAGGAACCAGTGCCCGTGGCCAATGTTGCCGCCGGTGTCTGAACGCCCGGTTCCTCGCGCTGTTGATAGGTGAATCCGGTCGCGATTGCTTTATTGATCCATTCAAGCAGAAGATAGGTTTCCACGACTTGGCCAGTCTGCCAGAATTGCTTTAACCACCCACTCAATTCTGATTGGTCTTGGGCAAAGTTCGGTCTCAGATAAGGCTCTAGATCAATTCTCTCGGCAACATCGTATTGGAAGGGGAAATTTACTGCATAATCTGCCACCAGAAAGTTTAGAGGCTGGTCATCAAAGTGCTGGATTAAAACGCGGCTTTCGATTGAAAGCCGACTGCTCGGTTCGAGAAAGGTGGCCTCGATCACGGTATTGTCGTAAACGTCGCGCTGCCATTGAAGTTTATGGACAGGAGTAATAACCAACTCATCTGCTTCGATTCTGACATCGTGACCTTCACGTGGGTGCAACAGCAGTTTATGCGGCAGCAAGGTTACAGCATCAGCGTATTGATAAGTTGTTAAGTGTTTTATCTGTAGGCGGCGCATTGTTGTCACTCCTGAGTGGGCTTTGTGGCTGCGGCGAAGTCCGACCGACTTTTCGGCACAATATCCCAAAGCGCGTCTATTTATCTGTACGCTATCGTACAGACACCTTCAGGGATTTGGCATATTTTAACCTCAACAGGAGTGAGTGCCGCCGGAAATAAATACGGTGACAATGAACGTTTCCAGCCCATTCAATCTCCTGGAGCGGGACTGGTCGTCAATAAGGATGGTCAGTCCACCTAAAATTTGCTGATAGGAGTGCAGATGAAATATCAAACTATTAAACATTGCGATGTCTCGCCCAACAGCGAGAAAGCTTGGTGGCTGCTCGACTCAAAGGCTTTGTCTTGGCAAGTCGTTTTGAAACAAGGCCGTGCCAAGTCCATTCGCAAATGGCTTGCCGGTATTTTACAAGTTACCTTGGTTAGTACGTTGGCTGTTTCCGGCTGCGGCTCCAAAGATTCGGGCGAGCAAAGCAAACAAACGCAGCAACAGACAGGGAATGTAGTTACCAAACCTGCAAAAAAAGAGGTCGGCGAGGCATCTTGGTACGGGCCCGGATTTCAAGGTAAGGAGACCGCTAATGGCGAGACTTACGACCAGAAAGAGATGACGGCCGCCCATCCGACATTGCCGATGGGCACCAAAGCTAAAGTGACCAATCTTGAGAATGGCAAAAAAGTCGATATTAGGATTAATGACCGCGGCCCCTATGCAGATGGCCGTGTCATCGACCTTTCCGGCGCGGCAGCTAAAAAACTTGACATGAAAGGCGATGGCACCGCTCAAGTAAAGATTGAGAGTAAGCCCACTAACAACAAGGCTTCCTCCGACTCATCCAGCAAGACAAAATAGTGTAGTAAAGCTATGCCATAGATTTGTTAAGCTCAAGTTCAGGTTTTTTCTGTTGCGTTCGTTACCGCACAGAATGTATCCAGTTTACCCTGTAGCCTTCTTCCGTGGAAAAAATGATACTGGAAATAAGAAGTGGATATGTAGCTGACCTTTAAGCTGGAAAATGATAGAGAGATGGCTGAACAGAACTTATACAACACAACCGATATCAACGTAGCGGGCCACAAGCGGCCGGTGCAATCGCGCATGGTTGAGCAAGAGGATACTGAGCTATTACTTCCTGAGCAATTAAAATTGCAGCAAACCCTTGGTGAGTTGAATGAACTCAAAAAAGTGCTGGCAAGCAGCCAACAGAAGTTGGAAGCCGCCAAGCTTCAAATTGAAACGCTTACAAAAACCAATAAACGTTTCAGACAAAAATTGATACGGCTTGCAAAACTTTGTATGCAGGCGCGTCATTTCGCTTATCACGACAAGCTTACTGGATTGCCTAATCGTAGCTTGCTGCTAGATCGGCTCAAGCAGGCTATGGTTCAATCGACGCGGCAGCATAAGCAGGTGGCATTGCTATTTATCGACCTGGATAAATTCAAAAACGTCAATGACAGGTTAGGCCACCTGGCAGGTGACAAACTCTTGCAACAAGTGGCGGATAGGTTAGTCAATTGTGTTCGCTACGGTGATACAGTCTGCCGTTATGGCGGCGATGAATTTGTGGTGATGCTGACAGAAATAGATGCTAATGAAAGTGCCGTGGCGATGATGGAAAAAATTCGATCACGTTTATCTTCGGCCTATGTGCTTGATGGACATGTTATCGAAATGACCGCAAGTATCGGCATTTCTGTTTATAAGGCCGATGGGCAAAATTACAATGACCTGATCAAGCAGGCCGATATTGCCATGTATGTCGCCAAGGTTGCTCAAAAACAGGTTAATCCGATTCATCAAAGTCATGCGGAAACAGCATTCAGCAAACTCAAAGAGTTTGCGTTGACACGCTGTACCAATACTTAGCTTTAATATCCATCGCGAAACCGATCGAAGATGACCGAAGCTCTATTATAGCAGGCCTATAATTTGTGGCGAAACACATTGTTTTAGCTGAAATTGTAGACCCCCTTAGAACCTGTTCAAGATTTAAGATTAATAGTATTCTACAAATTTTTGATAGGTATATAGAATGGTTTATCCAAGCGATATAAGCCGTGAGCAGTTTGAGCGGATCAGGGAGATTTTGGAATCTGCAAGGAAAAGGACCAAGCCCCGGAAAGTTGACCTTTATGACGTATTTTGCGGGTTGCTGTACGTACTCAAAAGCGGTTGCCAGTGACGGATGTTGCCGAAGGAATACCCCAAATGGCGCACGGTGCACGAGTATTTCCTGATCTGGAGCAAGAAGCCAGCCTGTGACCAGCCGAGTGTGTTGGAGGAGGCTTTAAAAAAATCAGGTTGGCACGGCGCGTTGCCGAAAGGGCCGCAAGGCCAACACCAGCTTCTTGATCGTTGACGCGCAGAGCGTCGGCAACACCGACACCGCCCAGCGGAAAGATTACGATGCTGGCAAGAAAGTGTCGGGCATCAAGCGGCACATCGGCGTGGACAGCCAAGGGCTGCCGCACTTTGTCGCGGTCACCACGGCGGAGGTGACCGACCGCCAAGGGGCGTTGGACGGGATGCGGAACCACCGGCAAGCGTTAGGCGGCGTGCAAGCCGTGCTGGTGGACGGCGGCTATACAGGCAAGCCCTTTGCACAGGAAGTCACGCGGCTCCTGGGGGCTGAGGTGACGGTCGCCAAGCGCAACGAACTGCACACGTTTGCCGTCATCCCCAAGCGTTGGGTGGTGGAACGCAGTTTCGCTTGGCTTGGCAAGTGCAGGCGATTGTGGAAAAACTGCGAAAAAAGTCTGAACTCAAGCCTGCACATGGTGAACCTAGCTTTCTTGAGGTTGTTGTTGGTTAGATCTTGAACAGGTTCTTAAAACTACATAGCCATAAATTTAAACTTAAAGCCTAATAATTGGCATTTTGGGTTGATCCTTTCATTAACTCATATGTGCGCCTACGCACAGACTGAGGTTAATATTCCGACTAATTTGTTTGTGAGGTTTTTATGTAACCCATTTTCGCGCTGATGATTGATCCTGGGTTTAGATCTACCCCTCGCTTTATTCAGCTTTTTCACGTTACTTTAGGAGAATCACATGCATCAATCATCCCACAATGAACAGCCTATGCAAGCTTGTATAGAAGCGTGTAACCATTGTCATCAAGTCTGCCTGCAAACCGCCATGAACCACTGTCTTGAGGCGGGTGGAAAGCATGTTGAAGCAGAACACTTTCGCCTCATGATGAACTGTGCCGAGGTCTGCCAAACATCGGCTAATTTCCAGCTCAGTAGCTCGCCTTTTCACCGTCGTGTTTGCGAAGTCTGCGCTGAAGTTTGTGAGACATGTGCGGAGAGTTGTGAAAAAATTGGCGGTATGGATGAATGCGTTAAAGCCTGTAGAGCCTGCGCCCAGAGTTGCCGAAAAATGGCGGCTAGTCAGCATTGAGCGTTTAATCGTGTTGTATTTAACTTCTATGCCAATGTACACAAAATATTTATCGCTATCGTTATCGTTAGCGCTAACGATAACGGCGTGTGGCGATGTGGCACAGTTGTCGGTGGCGGCAGGTAGCGGCGCCAATCCCCAATTACCGCCGCCCAAAACGACATTGATTCCTACGGTAAACATTGCGCAGGCTGTGGGCTGGCCTAAGGATGGAAAACCGACAGCAGCGCCAGGGATGACCGTAACCGCCTTTGCCGATGGCCTCGATCATCCGCGCTGGCTATATGTGTTGCCTAACGGTGACGTGTTGGTCGCAGAAACCAATGCGCCTCCCAAACCCGAAGATAGCCAAGGCATCAAAGGCTGGATCATGAACTGGGCGATGAACAAAGCTGGCGCTGGTGTTCCCAGTGCTAACCGTATCACCCTGTTGCGCGATGTCGATGGTGACGGTGTGGCGGAATTGCGGACGGCGTTCATCGAAGGATTAAACTCGCCTTTCGGCATGGCGCTGATAGGCAATGATTTCTATGTGGCGAATACAGATGCGGTAGTAAGGTTTCCCTATACCGAAGGCGAAACCCAGATTACCCAACCTGGGGTCACGGTAATAGACCTACCAGCCGGACTAATCAATCACCACTGGACCAAGAATGTTCTCGCCAGCCGGGACGGATCAAGACTCTATGTGACGGTAGGATCGAATAGTAATGTTGCAGAGAACGGTATAGATCAAGAAGTTGACCGAGCCGCCATCTGGGAAGTGGATCCTAAGCACGGAAGCTACCGTATCTACGCATCCGGCCTGCGTAATCCTAATGGATTAGCCTTGGAGCCAGATAGCGGTACACTTTTGACTGTGGTCAACGAGCGTGATGAAATCGGCAGTGATCTGGTTCCAGATTACCTGACATCAGTACCTGATGGAAGCTTTTTTGGTTGGCCTTATAGTTACTTTGGGCAACATGTAGATGAACGTGTGCAGCCGCAACGACCTGACTTGGTTGCCAAGGCAAGGGTGCCAGATTATGCGCTCGGATCGCATACTGCGTCATTAGGTCTGGTGTATTCCGAGAGCGCCACATGGCCAGCCCCATTCGATAACGGAGTTTTCATCGGTCAGCACGGCTCTTGGAATCGAGAACCACGCAGCGGTTATCGGGTAATTTTTGTACCTTTCAAAGCTGGCAAGCCTTTCGGAGAACCAGTCAATGTATTAACTGGCTTTATTAACCAAGATGACGAAGCATACGGGAGACCTACGGGGGTCGCGCTCGATAAGCAAGCGGCGTTGCTGGTCGCCGATGATGTAGGTAATACCATCTGGCGCGTGACGTTATTATCCACTGACTCTGGGACGATTAGGTAGTCTCCAGCAAGGCGTTAAGTCGGTGAACGGTATTTGCGGCATATAGATTTAAGTTTGCAACTGACGCGGAACAACAAGTAGACTGCCTAACCAATAGTTACACACTCCTTTGTTAAAGATCCGAACAGGTCCAGATTCCAGATTAAAGCAGCAGTTATCAGCAAGTTGGTTAGGTTGCCTGTGTTGCCTTACAGCCAGTTCTACGACCATCTGAAGTCGGCTTTCAAAAGACTGATGATAGCCTCGGTAGCGACTCTTTTTTGATTGCCCTTTGAGTAATATCCTTTCTGGGTAAATAAGCACTTGTAAAATAGTTACATATAAATAAAATAACAATCAACCAGTTATTTTAAGTAGCCTATTTACCGACGAGGGGCTTGTTGGTGGAACTGTTTTTCTCAACAAATGACTTTAAGCTTAAAGGCCAGCCTTACCCGGATTTTCCCCTCGTCTACGACAAATCACTTTTATTGGTTAAGCCGGTCTTTCACTTCCTGGTCTACCACTGCATCACGAGAGGAAGGGTGCAATCAATTAGAAGCTGGGCACGTTATGGTCAAGATATGTACGACTACTTCGGTTGGCTGGAAGGGAATGGCTTAAGCTGGAAAGACAATTCGGAGTATTCCGGACAATCCATCGTTGCCCTCTATCGCGATTGGTCGTTAAAGCACTGCAAACTAGCAGAATCCACGATTAATCAGCGACTCATGACGATTGTCCAGTTCTACCGCTACGCCTATCGCCGTTCTTGGGTGGATGCCGTACCGTTCAATATTGAGACGGTCATGATCTCACGACCCAAAGGCTTTCTCGCCCATGTTGATGGCACTGGGAATGTTAAAAGCACCCCTGACATTCTGCTCAAGGAAAAGCGCAAGCCGTTAAGGGTGCTCAGCAAAGCCCAAGCCAACGAATTACTTATTGCAATTGACAACCTGACCCACAAACTGATGGCACGAATGGGCTTGCAAGTCGGCCTGCGCCGTGAAGAAATCAACACCTTCCCCAAGAAATATGTCGTTTACCCAAAATCAGGGACAAAACGCAGCGGCATGTTCCGGGTCAGGCTCGACCCAAGGGACATGCGCACCAAAGGCAGCAAACCCAGAATTGTAGATATTCCTTGGCAGTTGATGGCTGACCTATGGGATTACGCCATTATCACCCGAAACCAACTTGCTAAATTATCAGGCAAAGAGCCAAGCGAACTGTTCCTGAAGCAATTCGGCAAGCCCTACAAGCCGGAAGGCATGGGGCTGAACCATGCCTTGGTTGCCCTGAATCTAAACTTTAAAGTGACAGCGCACGTCTTGCGCCATACCTACGCCACCCACACACTCTATGAAATGAGGCAAAACAAAACCAGCCAAGACCCATTGCTGTACCTGAAACAACGTCTCGGACATTCCTCCATCAATTCAACACTGATTTACCTGCATTACCTGGATCAAGTGTGAACGCTAATTTTTACCACGCAGGCAACTTATGCCACTTGATTTAAAGCCTGAATTTTTTCAGTCAAGTTCCAAGGCAGGAATTGGTCCAATGCCT
>JAYVGW010000367.1:0-8527 GCA_043771735.1 Methyloglobulus sp. | reverse complement strand
CAGTTGGTCTTCAGGGGTGTCGAAGACGTAGTGCAAGGCAACAGTCAATTCAACTGTACCCAGGCCTGCGGAAAAGTGGCCGCCGGAGACGCTGACGGTCTGGGTCAGGAATTCGCGCAGTTCTTTCGCTAGGGACTTTAGTTGGGTCTTCTTTAGTTTCCTTACGTCCGAAGGATAATTGATGCCGTCCAACAAGGAAGATGTGGTTGGTTTATTCATATCAGTAAAGTGGTTCTCGGTAGAACATCAAGATAAGGCCAATGACAAACAGGGCGGCGACCGAGACAAATCCGGCAATGTCTTTGCCAGGGCTGTCCAGTTTTAATTCCAGCCATCGTCCGCAAGCCATAATCAGGGCAAATACGCCCATCGTGGTATGCCCAACCTGAATGAGGAAAGCACTTTTGGGTTCAAAACCAATATGCGAGTGCGTAAGCAACATCAATCCGCCAAAGGCAGTTAGCACGGGAAACGCAAAAACCACGGCAATATGCGGATTTTTGCAGAACCGGGTGCGCAATTCTATAACGCCTATGGTAAATGCCAACAAGGTGGCGATTCTATGTTGCAGCACCTCGCCGTTATTGAACGTGCTGTCCCAAAACCCGATAGGGCCGAGCGGCCAAGTTTCCGCATCACTGCGAAAAAACAGGAAGAAACTAAGTGCCACAAAGCCGAAGGGCCAGTATTGGGTGAACGCCAATAATTTCCTTGCCCCTTGCAGAGAAGGCAGCATCCTTGCGTAAGAGATCATGGCGAAAAAAGTCATCACAGCCAGGAAAATACCGGCAATATTGTGATTGTAGTTAGACCACTCGGTCGCAGCAACGGAAGGGACTTTCCCGACAATGGCGACCCTGCCTGCTTCACCAGCAATCAGCGCAGAATGCGACGGCGACTGGGTCAGCGGGACTTGCGGCCTAAATGTACCCAACACTTCCTGCCAGCTAGCGGTCAGACTG
The DNA here is from genome assembly GCA_043771735.1 of Methyloglobulus sp. Taxonomy (GTDB): domain Bacteria; phylum Pseudomonadota; class Gammaproteobacteria; order Methylococcales; family Methylomonadaceae; genus Methyloglobulus. The sequence continues at coordinate 7,565 of JAYVGW010000367.1, read as the reverse complement.
GGAATATCAATTGCAGGCGGTTGGGATGCCAGGCTGGCGGCAGTAAACAACAAGGTGACCAGGACGAAAGTTTCTGCTTCGATGTAATAAGGCACGCGCTTGGTCAAGGTGTAACCATTTCCGGTAGAGCCATAACTTAAAACCGCCGAACGGTTTAGCCAAGCATAACCCAATGCAATCCCAAGCAGGATGACTTTAACGGTCAGCAGGTTGCCGTAGCCGGTACCTATCAAGCCGTTCCAGGTGTCTATGTACTGTAGGGCAATCGGCAACCCAGACAGCAGAATCGCAAAGACAGAAGCGATGCCGTAGGGTGAAAATCGTCGTAGTAACTGGGGCCACAAGGTGTCGGGAACCTTTCGCTGGTAACGCAAAACCCACAGGTTGATGAGCTGGAACACGCTGCCGATCCAGATGGCTGCCGCCACTTGATGCAACACGGTGAATGACATCAAAAACACTTGGTTCTCAAAACGGCCTGCGCCATGTACCAGCCATGCACCAGAAATAATAAGCGGCAAGGCAACCAAAATGGCGGAAAGCCAGTGCTTTTTTGAATCGGGGTTATTGCGAAGGTAACGGTAGCAATATCCAGCCAATACCAACGCCAGCAAAGTCCGCACCATACCGCCGATAAATTGCGTGGTGCTGGCAAATTCGGGAAACGGCCATTTATCCAGCAAGGCGGCCATTAGCCAAATTTTAAGGATAATCTTAAATAGCTGTGCGGCTGCAAGCAAAAAACTGCCTGTGTAAATCAGGGTAACGGTTTTTTCCAGCAATTCGCCGTTGTAGCCATTCTGCCGATGCCACGGACGTAAAATAAACGTACCCCAGAACAGGCCGCCAATGGCCAAACAAAAACATATCAGGTCAAAACCACCGATCAATGAATCAAGGAAATCAGCAATACCAGCCATTGTTGAAGCCACTACCTAAGGGGTTACAGAAAAATGAATAACGTCTTCGGTCAAATGACCGTCAGCCGCAAATATTTTGTACCTGAGGGCATACTCTCCGGGGGATAACGGTGGCATATCCACAGCAACATTGCCCTGTTTTCCGCCATCGCTTATTGTTAGTAACGTATGCACATCGCCTTTGCTAACCAGATACACCTGTGACAAGCCCAATTCAATCTTGGAATTAAACGTCAATTCGACTTTTTTGGCCTGGTTCGCCTGAGGTTGTGCAATTTTTAAGGAATGATCGGTGACGACAGCATGGGCAAACAGGTTGCCACTATGCGCAAAAGTCAACAACACCAAACTGATTTGCAACAACCGTTTCATGTCACTTACTTTTCCCTTTCAGGGCATGACCCGCAAGATTTTTGCCTAAATCCCAGATGGTACCGGGGATTTGGTGAGTATCGGCAATCACCTTATCAAATGAATGAACAATATGGTCTCGGTCTTTCTGGTTCAGCATTAACGGCGGCAGCAGCTTAACCACGTTCATGCCGTGGCCTGCCACTTGGGTCAGTATGTGGTGTTCCTTAAATAAGGGGATAGTAACCATCTGGCAGAACAAGCCCTTGTTAGCCGCTTCCAGCATTGCCCAGGCAGCTTTTAAGGTGAAACTTTTGGGTGCTTGGAACTCAATGGCAATCATCATGCCCTTCCCTCTGACTTCTTTAAGGAACTCATATTTGCTGGACATTGCATTCAGGGCGGCGATGATGTCATTACCCACCGCCGCGCTATTTTCGACCAGTTTTTCTTCTTCCAACACATGCAAAGTGGCCAGCCCCGCTGCCATTGCCAGGTTGTTTTTGGCAAAGGTCGAACCATGCACAACTGCCCTGTCCATCCGGTTATAGACCGTGTCCATAATTTTTTGGGTCATGGCGACTGCGCCGACCGGTACGAAGCCACCTGATAGGGCTTTGGCCATGCAGATCATGTCCGGCTTGACGCCCCAATGATCGATTGCCCAGAATTTACCGGTGCGTCCCAAGCCGGTTTGCACTTCGTCGGCAACGAACAACGTACCGTATTTTTTACACAGCCGTTCGACTTCAGGCAGATAATCATCATCAGGCAAGTTAACGCCTTTGCCCTGTATGGGTTCAACGATGAAAGCAGCGACATCCTTATTGCTTAACGCTTTTTCCAATGCCGCAAGATCATTGAACGGCACCCGGCTACAGCCTGGAAGTAACGGCCCGAAGCCTTCACGAAAAATTTCCTCTCCGGTTATGGACAATGAACCCATCGTCAAGCCATGATAGCCGTGATCGCAGAACACGATTTTTTCGCGTTTGGTCGTGTAACGGGCAAACTTGATAGCGGCTTCCACAGCTTCTGTCCCTGAATTACAGAAGAACATTTTGTCAATATTTTCAGGCGTGGTTTTCAACAACTCCCGCGCCAGCAAGCCGCTTAATACCGATACATCCAATTGCACGAGATTGGGCAAGTCCAGCGATAAGGTTTCCTTTAAGGCAGCAACAACCGTAGGGTGGTTCCGCCCGAGGGCAAAAACCCCGAAACCACTCAGTAAATCGAGGTACTCCGTCCCATCTTGGTCGTAAAGATATTGCCCGACCGCATTCTTGTAATGACGGTCATAGCCTATGGTCTTCAATACCCTGACCATTTGGTTATTCAGATGATGTTCGTACAGATCGAATTTATCTGGGTTATATTTAGTGAAAAGTTCGGCGATGCTGAAAGCCATTCGTTACCTCAAAAATAGTTAATGCACAAAATATGTTAAACCCGTTTCCCACTAAAGGCTGGCAAAACAATTAAAGAACAAATTACCGTAAAAAATAAACCAATAGACAGCAATAACCCCATGCTTGACATACCTTGGTGTGCAGTGAAAGACAAGCTCGAAAAGCTGCATAAGGTGGTTATCGAGCTGAAAATAATACCGCGCGTAGTACTGCTTTGCAGCAGGTTTTCATTTTCATTCCAATTGAAATGCAAACGGTGCATAATCAGGATACTGCTATCTATCCCCAAGCCCAACAGTAATGGCAGGGCAATGATGTTGGCAAAATTGAACGGGTTATTTAGTAGAACGTTAGTCGCCCCTGTCAGCAAGGCGGCAAGTACCAGTGGCAGAATGACCAGTGCGGTTTGTTTGACGCTTCTGTATATCACCAGCAACACCAGGACAATTGCAACAAAAGCACTGCCAAATGCCTGAATAAAGGCCTTGACGACGGCATCACCGCTGGCTTGGTTGGCTACCGGCAAACCAGAAACCTTGTTATCAACCTTTTGCACCTCATCGACAAATGCTTTCTGGTTTTCAGGATCGTTAAGGTCTTTTTTAGGCGTAATCAGAATTTTGTACAGGCCGTCTGCACTGAGCCAATGCGAACGGATGTAATCCGGTATATCGGCAATACTAAAATTGGTTGCCCTCAAGCTGGTTTTCAGGCGGTCAAGCGTGTAGGGCAATAATCCCAATATATTGCTTTCGATTTGGCTATAATTCCCCGCAGCGTTGGCTGAGATGTCAGTATGTTTCAGGAAAGCTTCTATGTGCTGTTGCAGTTGCTGTAAGGTAGCTTGCGGTGCGTTGGGTGAGTTTTCGGCAATGGCTTGTTTTAACTCCTCGTTGAATTTGACTAATGCCTGCCGTTGATTGCTGTTCTCCGGCAATGTTTTACCAAAGTTTTCCAATTGGTTGCCCAGAATAAGGTTCAGGTCTTCTATGGTTGTGAGTTTTTCATCCTGATCTTTGGCAACAAAATCATCGAGTGTAATAGTTTCGTGTACCGTCGGTAACTGCCCCATCTTGGCGGCAATAGTCTTGGCTTCATCCAGGTTATTCGCCAGTGTTATTAACGCAAAAGGTGAATCATTTTTGGATTTCAGCAATTCCTTGAAGGAAGACACCGATTCGCTATTGGGATCACGCAGGTTAACTGGGTTGGAATCAAACGACAGCTTAGTCAACACAACGCAAGCGCCAATCCCTAATAAGACGGATACAATACGAATGGCTGTTGAATAATGAAATGGAAAGGTCACGAGAAACTTCGGAGCGAACGCGGAATGTATCGGCTTAGGATTATTAACGGGCAACACGCAAAACAAGGCCGGCAATACCGTTACCGAGATAATCAACCCGATGAAAATACCGCCACCTGAAATTATGCCCAATTCCGATACGCCTGCATAATCGGTGGGGATAAATGACAAAAAGCCCAGTGCCGTAGTCAACGCACATAAAAACAAGGATGATCCCACACCCTTCATGCTGTGGTGTATGGCCTGGTCATTCGTGTAACCTCGCACTTTGCGTTCGCGGTAGTAAAGACAGAGATGTACGGCATAATCGACACCCAAGCCGATGTACAAGGTGGCAAAAGCAATGGAGATGACATTCAAATGGCCGACGGTAATAGCAGCAAATCCAGCCGTTATTATTAAGCCCATAAGCAACACGATGTATGTGATGCCTAGTAACTTCAATGACCGCAAGCCTATCCACTGCACGACAAATACCAAGACTAATGAGACTATGCCAGCCAATTGGGCGCCTTTAGTAACGCTTTCCAGTTCTTCGTGTTCGAGGGCGGTTTCGCCAGTGATGCGAATGTTAACGGACGAATTTTCGGCCATGATTGCCTTTGCAGCTTCCCTGGCAGAAGATTGTGCGGCATCCGCGGGCAGCATTTCGCTGAAATTCAGCTTCGGCTTGGCAATGACCAACGTGCGCTTAGCATCGGTATTGAGTTGGTCTTCTGCCAATAGGCTTTGCCAGGATAAGCGCTGTGGTTTACCACTGAGCTGATGGTTGATGTTGTCGTCAATCGCCACCAGCAAAGGATTTAAGTCCATAGGCAGGTTTTCATCACGCTTGTTTAAAGCCAGACTGATGATTTCAAATAGACCGTCTAAATGATAGTTTTGTGCCAGATGACCAATAAATGGCTGGGCATCAGTCAATTTTTTAGCCAACGCATCAAGGTCAGATTGATCCAGATAAAGCAAGGCTTGCTGCCTGAAAAAATCGTTGTCAGTTGGAATATAAACCGAGTCAAAGCGATCCGTTTTTTCGCCTAGTTGCTTTTGCAACTTGTTGGCCGCCAGTGTGGTTTCTTCGGGAGTTCTTGCTTCGACGATGAGGATTAGGGTTGCCGCATCTTGCGGGAAAGCCTTGTCAATCCGGCGTTGATTTTGCTGAAACGGCAAGTCGGGAGACAGCATTTCAGCGGTATTGGTATTAATGCCGAGATGGTTATAGACATAGTAAGCAACGCCTCCGGAAAACAAAAAAGACAACACTAGTAACGTCCAAGGTAAACGTATTATCTGCCGTTCACACCAGTGCAGAAATGTGTCGATAATAGATGTGTGCTGCTTGGACATGCGTATTTATTGTTGTGTTGAATTTGCGTGTGCGCTTTAAGGAAGAGTTGTTACGAAACTAAGTTCTTTGGCAACAAGTTTTAAGGTTTTTTTAGCGGCCTGAAAATGCAAACCTAACTTTATCAAACTAGGTAGCTCACCTGGATGAAGTAACAGAAAAGATAGCAGTTTCCCTATAACGATTTCGCCTTGATCGTTGAGGGCATGGCCGACGGCTTTGGGCAAGTCCATATTGGCAGGGTCGACAATCGCCCTTACGGACAGAAAAGGCAGCCCATGCTTGTGCGCCACATTGGCAACAGAGGCGCTCTCCATATCCAGCACTATTGCGCCGGTTGTCTGTGCAATCTTAGCCTTATCAAAGCTGGATGAGACAATCTGCCTACTTTCAACCAGCTTTCCTGTGCAGACAGGCAACTGCCTAGATAGCATGGTTTGCACATAATTAATCCAGTCAATGTTGGGATCGTACACCACATCATCCGCATCAACGCAGCGATTGGCTAAAACCAAATCCCCTGGCCGCAACGTTGCATCCAAAGCCGCCGCACACCCCCAGCTAATTAGCTGGTTTGCACCTTGAGCCACCAATAATCCGGCAGCAAACCGTGCATTTTCACGACCTGCGCCTGAGTAAATTACTAGTATGCTATCGTTAAGTTGCCCAACGCACCCTTTGTCAATTTTTTTTGCTGTCAGGGTGCTTAGTTCTTCCGGCAAGGCAACAACAATCCCTGTAATCACTGCTTATCAAGTTCGTTGCGGTATCGGGCGAGTGCCCACAGAGGAAAAAATTTGTCATATCCATGGTATTTCAAATAAAACACCCTGGGAAAACCGGGCGCGGTAAAGCAGTTGTCATTCCAAACGCCATCGGCTTGCTGGGTACGTAAGATGAAATCAATCCCTGCTTTGACTTCTGCACTATCACCTTCGCCAGCCGCCAGCAAACCCAACACCGCCCAAGCGGTTTGGAACGCAGTGCTAAACTGGTATTTGCCACTGTAAGCGACATCATGATAGCTGTAGTTATCCTCACCCCAGCCGCCATCTTCACGCTGCACACTCTTTAAATATTTAACCGCATTAAGGTACATAGGGTCGGTTTTCGGAAGATTGGTTTGTTCAAGTCCCAACAAAACAGACCACGTTCCGTAGACATAATTCGTTCCCCAACGACCAAACCAGGAACCGTCCGCTTCCTGGTCGGAACGCAAATAATTGATGCTGCGTTCCAATGCAGAACGATACAGTCCCTGTTCTTTTCCCGCCCTCGCCATCAACATCGCACACCGTGCGCTGACATCTGCGGTAGGCGGATCCAGCAAGGCACCGTGGTCGGCAAAGGGGATTTCATTCAAATAATAATAAGTATTATCGACATCAAACGCGCCGTAACCGCCGTTTTTGGATTGCATCCCCTCTATCCAGCGCGTTGCCCGATGGATGGATTCATCAAGGTCTGGCAAGTTTGAGTCTGCCATCGCAAACGCGACAACGGCAGTATCATCGACATCAGGATAATGCGGATTGGCATACTGGAATGCCCAACCTCCACCTGCTAAATTGGGCCTGGAAATACGCCAATCGCCCGGTTCATCGGACAACTGTACGCTTTTAAGCCAGTCGTATGCCTTAGTCAAACTTTTGCTATTGCCTGATTTGTCGGACTCTTGCAACGCCAGTGCTGCCAGTGCGGTATCCCAGACAGGAGAAACACAAGGCTGGCAAAACGCTTCATTTTCACTGACGACCAGCAACTTATCTATCGCTTTACGGGCAGTTACGACATATTCATGATCTTTTGGAAAGCCCAACAGCAACAGCATTTCATAAGAACTAACCATCGCAGGGAAAATACAGCCCAAGCCATTTTCACCATTCAAGCGTTCGATAGTCCAGTCTTTGGCTTTTTCGATAGCATGGTCATGAATTTTTTTCGGGATAAAAGGTTCAGCCCAGCGACCAAACTTATCTAACGCTAGAAATATTTTATTTAAAAATGTCCGTTCTGGAAAATAGTTCTGTTCTAAGTCAGGATGCGTAACAAAAAGCTCCAAAATATCAATCTTATTTGGATTTTTTGATGTCGCCTTTAGCGTACACAGGATAAACAGCGGCACCATAACGGTCCTGGACCAGTACGACACTTTGTCCAGATGAAACGGAAACCATTTGGGAAACAGCATGATTTCAGGCGGAATAAACGGCACGCCCCGCCAAGGTAGT
>JAYVGW010000366.1:0-3163 GCA_043771735.1 Methyloglobulus sp. | reverse complement strand
GATGAATCAACTCGCCCTTTACCATCCGTGGTTAATACCTTAAAAACGGTAGAGACAGCACCCGTTGCCAAACGCATTGCGCGGGGTTTAATCAAGTTGTTCCTGCTCCTGTTTTTATTTTTAGGCTTCACGCCTTGGCAACAAAACGTCCGTGGTATCGGACGGGTGGTCGCTTATACACCAGCTGATCGTCAACAACTCATTAGCGCCCAAGTGGAAGGCCGAATTTCACGCTGGCTGGTCAGGGAAGGTTCTCAGGTTAAACAAGGCGACATAATGGCAGAATTACTGGATAACGACCCACAATTACTGCAACGTCTGGAGAGCGAACAAAAAGCCGCTTTGGCAAAACAGGAAGCCACCGACAACAGGGTTAACACCTTCCGAGAACAATTGCGGATGTCAGAACGTGCCCGTCCTCAAGCCATATCTGCGGCACAGTCTCGAGTGGAGATGGCAAATGAACGGCGAAAAGCTGCCGACCAATCGGTACAAGCTGCGAAAGCTGCCAAACAGACCGCTACATTAAACCTTTCCAGGCAACAACAGCTTCGGGGGAAAGGGCTGGCTTCACAGCGGACGCTGGAGTTATCCCAACTTGAAATGGCCCAACGTGCCGCTGAAGTTGAAAGGACACAAGCGGCGTTTGAAGCCGCAAAAAATGAAGTTGATGCATTAACTTCAGATGGGCAAAAGCTCGCGGTGGACGCATCAGCTAACGTCGAAAAATCCCGTGCTGACTTAAACAAGGCAATTGAAGACCAAAACAGCGTGCGTGCAGACATCCTAAAATTGCAAACCCGTCTGGCTCGACAACAAACCCAAACGGTTACCGCGCCTCGTGATGGGATTGTATTGCGCTTATTGGCAAACCCAGGGGCAGAAATGGTTAAGCCAGGCCAAGCATTAGCTATTTTTATCCCGGATACTGAAGAACGTGTGGTTGAATTATGGGTTGATGGTAATGATCTTCCCTTGATTGTGACGGGCAGTAGAGTCCGTTTGCAATTTGAAGGCTACCCTGCGATCCAGTTTGGCGGTTGGCCTGAGTTTTCAGTGGGCTCCTTTGGTGGCAAGGTCGCCTTGATTGATGCAACCGATGACGGTAAAGGCCACTTTCGGGTATTGGTGAGGCCAGACCGCAAAGATAATGCGTGGCCCAGTGTACGGTTCTTGCGCCAAGGCGTTCGCGTTAACGGTTGGGTACTGTTAGGTCAAGTCAGCTTGGGGTATGAGTTGTGGCGTATTTTCAATGGCTTTCCACCTCTAATTTTACCGGAGCCTTACGCGGGGGACACACCAAAAGACGACGTTAAAAAAACCAAAGAGGATGGAGAGAAGAGTTCATGAGTAAAGCGGCTTTTTTCATGCTTTTTCTGCTTCCCGCTTTCGCATTGGCAGCAGAAGCCATATCCAGTAAGAACTCAATGCTAACATTAGACGTGGTGTTAAGTTCAGCGCAAAAGTCATTTCCTGGCTTGTTGGCCAGCGAACAACGTAAGCAAGTTGCCGCCGGTGAACTGACCGCATCGGAAGGCGGCTTTGATACCTTATTAAAATCACAAAACCGCTGGTCGATCACAGGTTTGTATGAAAACCAAAACAATGAGGTCAGCCTGGAGCAACCCACTACGCTTTGGGGTACCACATTCTTTGGCGGGTGGCGGCGGGGCGTTGGCGATTATCCCGTTTATGAGGGCAAAAGCCTGACGGCCGATAGTGGTGAAGCCCGTATTGGGGTGAATGTTCCGTTATGGCGTAACCGCGAAATTGACCGCCGTCGGGCCAATTTACAACAAGCGGAATTGGGTCAATTAATAGCAGGGCATGAGTACGAACAAGCTTTGATTGAGGCGACCCGGATTGCCTCCTATCGTTATTGGGATTGGGTGCTGGCGGGGCAACGGTTGATGGTTGCCCAGCATTTGCTGCAAATTGCTGAACAAAGGGATAAAGGTATACGAGAACGGGTGGTTGCGGGTGATATACCCGAATTTGAAGCCTTGGATAATCAACGCGCGATCATCGAACGACAAGAACGCGTGGTTGCTGCCCAACGTTTATTGGAACAAAGCGCAATTCAATTATCGCTATATTGGCGCGATGATGCCGGCCAACCTCAACTTCCCACGGATAAACAACTGCCAGTGCAATTTCCTGATCCCGACTCGATAAAAACTATCAGCGTTGACGAAGCGTTGCAAACATCGCTAAATCAGCGGCCTGAATCCAAACGGCTGGAATTACAAGCCAAGCAAACCCAAACAGAATTGGAGCTACAACAGAATCAGCGGGCACCTGCTGTCGACTTAACGGTGAGTGCGGCCAATGATATCGGCAATAGCAAGGAGACGCTTAATCGTAACGAGCTTTACGTGGGTTTGAATATCGATATTCCATTACAACAACGAACCGCTATCGGACGTGCCCAGGTCGCTTCCGCCAACGTCCGCCGTTTAAATTTGGATCGTCAATTGCAGAATGAGCGGATTGCTACAGAAGTAAAAGATGTTTTTTCGGCACTATCAGCGCTACGGAAACGCTTGTCATTAAATGCTAACCAACTGAATGCGGCCGGGCAATTGGCGGAAGGGGAGCAGACACGGTTTGATTTAGGCGAAAGTACTTTACTGTTCGTTAATTTACGGGAAATAGCCAAAGGAGATGCTGCCTTACAGTATGCTGAAGCAACCGCCAGTTTGTTCAGGAGTTATGCAGATTACCAAGCGATTTTGGGGGTTCAAATGCAACGAGATGAATATTCCAATTGAATTAAGAGGGTCTCAAGTGATGATAAATGAGATTGTTAAGAACAAAACAAAATCCCTATCGATTTTGAAATGGCTACTGTATCTTTTGGCATTAGGTTTTCTGATTCACTTCCCTGATGGTATTGGTCACAGCATTGTTTTGATGGTGCACTATTTTTATGAAGCGACTTCATTTGTACTTGAACATTTTTTAATGCACACCTTTGGTTTCGATAAACCTTTAGCGCAGTTGATCGTCTTTTATTTCAGTGTCGTTGTGGGGATAGGGACTACTATTTTATTTTGGCGATATTGGCTTAGGGATTACTTGTTTTTCAAGTTTTACGCATTTCAACATCAGGCCATTTACTATTGGCATAGTCATGGGACAGTGGAGAAAATCAAGCTCATAC
>JAYVGW010000365.1:0-3367 GCA_043771735.1 Methyloglobulus sp. | reverse complement strand
CTGGTCTCGCAAAACCATGTTTCCAGCCAACAAGATGCCTTTGACCGTTATCTCGCCAAGGGCAAGCCCGCTTATGTAGCGACGGCTTGGGCAGAACTGGATTTGGCCGTTAACTGGATTACCCAATCGGGTGGCGTTGCAGTATTGGCGCATCCGCTCCGCTACAAATTAACTCCAAAATGGATGCACCGTTTGCTGGCCGCATTCAAACAGGCAGGAGGCCAGGGCATAGAGGTGGTGACTGGCAGGTGTAATCCCGATGAGATCAAATTGGCGGCCAATTATGCGAATAGTTTTGGGCTGGCGGGTTCGGTAGGTTCCGATTTCCACAGTCCGGCAAACCCGTGGGTCGAGTTGGGCAGGCTTGCGCCATTGCCCGACAATATTAGCCCGGTGTGGGAGCTGCTTGCTTAGGAAACCGGCCATCGGGTTATAGGGGCCGTTGGGGTTAGGTCAATAACGCTAGATATTCATCCTCGCTAATGATTTGAACGCCATTTTCGTTGGCTGCCGTGATTTTTGTGGCTCCTACGTCGTTGCCCGTCACCAAATAATCGGTTTTTCCAGTGACGGAGCTGCCCACTTTAGCGCCCAGGCGTTTGGCTTGTTTAATCATGTCATCACGTTTGCCGTGTACCATCGTGCCGGTAAATACTAGGGTTTTTCCGGCTATCGGGTTGGTTTTTTCTTGTTGTTCAGTCGTTAAAGGTGTTTGGATTAGGTTGAAGCCTAACTGATAGACTTTCATAAAATCGTCTTTTATCAATGCCAAATTCTTAACGACTGCGGTGGCGGTTTTCTCGGCAAAGCCTTCGATGAGGATAATATCATCTTCGGTTAAGTTGAATATTTCCAACAGCCGATGATGCTGTAATAAGCGTTCGCAATTACCTAAGCCCATCCTGTAAATACCGAAAGCACCCAGGAAACGCCAGTCTTCAATGGCTTCGGTTCGGCTGCGCTTCAACTGAGCTAACAAATTTTTTTCAAGGAGATGTGCTTTTTTTTTGTTATTGGGATCAAATAATTTAATTAATTGTTTCAGTGTAAGTTGATAAAAAGCGTAAACAGAATTTACCCCTGAAGCATGTATTTTTTTTATATTTTTTTCGCCGAAACCGTCGTTATTGGCAAGTGTCCTGAAAAAATGTTCGATGGTGTTTTCAATTTGCGCTGGGCATTGGCTGGTGTTCAGGCAATATAAGTAATCGCTATCCCAAACTAATGTGCTGCCGCAACTGGGGCAATGATCGGGTATTTGCGGCGACTGCGGCGTGATTACCCGCTCAATCTTAGGGATCACCATGCCGCTACGGGTCAGTTCGATCAAAGTCCCTTCGCCAATGCCTTGTTCCTTCACCATGCCATAGTGATGGGCGGTGGCTCTTGAGATCATCGCGCCACTTAAGCGTGTAGGTTCCAGTTCGGCGACAGGGTTCACGCGACCTGAACGTGAGGTTTGCGGGGTGACTTTTAACACGATGACTTGCGCGGTTTCTGCATTGCTCTTATAGGCAATTTGCCAGCGGTGATGGTGGCGGGTTGCTCCCAAGTGTTGCTTGATGCGGTCATCGGTGACTTCAAAAACAACACCATCAACATCATAATCCACCAAAGTGTGTACCTTGGCGATGATAACTTCAAAATCAGTGGCTAATTCTGCAGCAGAACCTTGCCAATCCGGTAGCTCGCTAAAGGGGTAGAAAACGGCGGCGTGGTTTTGGATGGCTTCGAAGGCATGGGGTTCCAGTTCCTTTTCTTTGATGACACTGGCTTGGAAGTTTCTAGCATTTTCAAACGTATCCGCTAGATGTTCATTGAAATACGTTTGGTTGACGACGATTTCACCAGCGCCCAAGCCACGTTTGCCGCTGCCGCCTACGATAAGGCCGCGCTCGAACACGCGGGAAATATCGGTGCCTTTTCGACCATCGCCACGGGTGTAGAGTATCTTGCCATCGTCATAAGCGGCAAAGCCATCTAGCTTTGGAGTTGCCCTGAATATTAAAGTTTCTGTGTTAATTCCCAATTCCAGTGCGGCTTTTTCAATATTGGACAGCCACTTTTCGATATTGTTTTTGGTGTAGGCTTTTTCGGTGGACAGCATTCGCTGCGGCAAGGTAACGGTTTTGCCAGCAAATGCCTTTTCCGGTTCGACTGCATGTAAGAAGGGATGGTCAGGATGTCGTTTTGCCAACTCGGCCAGAAAGACGGAATCGTAAACCTTATCAGGAATGAGTGGCTCACCGCTACGGTATAAGGTGTTGCAGATGTGCAGGAATTCTAATAGCTCGTCATCGGACAAGCTATCGACTTTAGTTTGTTTGGCTATTTCTTCGAGCCGTTCTGTATTGCCACTAAGTGCGCCTATTTTGGATTTTTTGAGAATTTCCAGTTGGGCAGCACTAAGCATCGGCTGGTTACAAGCTTAACAAGATTGCCTGGATAGTCGCTTCGGTGAGTGGTTGCCGTTGGTGGTCCCAGATAACGCCGTCCAGTTCATTGGCCACTGTTTTAATGGTGTCTACAAAGTCTTCAAATACGGTTTGGGCATCTTCCAAATCCCTGTGCTGGAGATAGAACACAATGCCAGGGCAGTTAAATGACATCAAGTCTTCGGCTTCTGGGAAAGTGCCGGGTTCGACCATGCACGCGACACCATAATCGACACCGCCGTGTTTGTTGATCCGTTCATACACCTTCAAATCGCCATATTCAAGCCCCACCATTTGGAAAGCAAGCACCAGCTCAACACCGTTAAAGCCTTCGTCGGCATTGGCTACGATACCAAACTGGATAATGTCGGGGATGGCAAGGCGCGGGTCGGGTTCCATGTCGTCGTCATCGAAGTCTTTGTTGAAGCCGCCATTAAAGTCGCTGCCCCAATCGGAGTCTTCTTGTTCATCGAGCGTATGGTTTGCTGATCGCATTGGGATGATGTCAAATTCGTCGCGTTCCGGGTGAATTTTTAATGACGGATCAATGGCGGCAGGGGAGGAGCCGATGGCTTGCTCGTTTTCAAATTCATCCGGGTCTTGCTCGGCATCGCGGTTTTTTATATAACTCCACAAAATCATGCCGAGAATGACCAGGAAGCCAGTGCCTATTATGACTATTCTTAAAAGTTCTTTATCCATTAGTGTTCCGCCAGACTGACCGCTTCATCAATATCAACCGCCACCATTCGAGAGACACCGGGTTCTTTCATGGTAACACCTGCAAGTTGTTTCGCAATTTCCATAGTGACTTTGTTATGGGAAATATACAAGAATTGGATAGATTGTGACATATCTTCCACCATTTGCGAAAATCGGACAACATTCGCGTCATCCAGTGGCGCATCAACTTCATCGAGCAAGCAAAAAGG
>JAYVGW010000364.1:0-3033 GCA_043771735.1 Methyloglobulus sp. | reverse complement strand
TGAATGTCCCGGTTTACAACGACGGTCATGCGATAGAGCGCAGCGTCGATAAGGCCATGACCAGTTTTCTGTTGCATCAGGCCGGTTTGCCGACACCCATGACTTGGGTGTTAAGAAACCGTACTGATGCCATCAAGATTACCGAAGATGAGTTAAAAAATGGGCATTATCTCATCACTAAGCCGTTATTTGGTTCGCAAGGCGAAGGCATTCGTCGCATTGAAAAAATGACCGACTTGTTTTGGTTAACGCCCAGCAACGGCGTGTATTATTTCCAGCGCTTTGTGCATTGTGCAGGCGGTGGGTTTTCGGATTACCGCGTTTTTGTCATCAACAACCGTGCCGTTGCCATCATGCGGCGGCGCGGCAAGTCGTGGCTGAACAATGTCGCGCGCGGTGCGGCTTGTGAAGCCATAGACTTAGATCCTGCAATCGCAGACATAGCCGTCAAGGCAACCAAAGCATTAGCGATGGATTATGCTGGCGTGGATATCATCCAAGACAGGGCAGGGCAGTACACGGTCATTGAAGTTAACAGCATTCCCGCCTGGAAAGGGCTGGAGAGCGTTGTTCCGGTTAATATAGCGACACTATTGGCGGAAGATTTGGTTAGCCGCCATATCAAACGCAAAATCCCGGGAAGCATTGCTGTGGTTTCATGATAAGCCCACAGCAACTCGCCGAGCTTTACCGCCAAGCTTGTGAGATTGAATTGCAAGCCTTCAAACCCGGCAATGTCAGTGTTTATGCTGATGGTCATGATATGACGGTCAGCGATTTTCGGATCAGTGCCGAAGTGAGTTCAGCGCCGCTTTGCGATTCCACTTACAGCCTCGGCGAAAAGATATTCTATGCAGTAAAGGCCACGCGAGACGCGGTAGGGTGCAACACCAATTTAGGGATTATCTTGCTATGCGCCCCGCTAATTCAGGCGGCTGCCTCCATAAACGATGGTATGACCTTGCGGCAAGCGTTAAGCCAAGTGCTTGAATCGACAACCATAACTGACGCTGACTGGGTTTTTAAGGCGATTGCTTTGGCAGCACCTGGCGGCTTAGGCGATTCCGATGAGCAAGATGTGCATAACCCCGCTTCAGTTACGCTGACACAAGCCATGCAAATAGCGGGCGGTAAAGACCGGATAGCGTTGCAATATGTCAGCGCTTATAAAGATATTTTCGATTTCGCTGTTTTAAGGTACAATGCCAGACTTAGTCAATGGAGAGACAAAAATTGGGCGGCAGTGTTCGTGTATGCGGAATTGTTAAGCCAATATCCCGATAGTCATATCGAGAGAAAACATGGGAATAAGTACACAGATTGGGTTGCTACAAGGATGCGGCAATTTCTTGAGGAGTTTGGTGGGGCAACTGATCCAACGCAATCAATGCAGGCGCTTTTTTGCTTGGATACAGAGTTTAAATCAATCGGCGTTAATCCTGGTACTACAGCTGATATGACTGTAGCGACTATATTGTCAGTGCTTATTGAGGCGTTTTTCGCCACAATAATCATTGATAAGTCTTCAGCAAAAATTTGTTCAAACCAAACAAATAATATTTAATTCTTTTTTCATAACTCTTCAAAGGGGAAAACAAGCATGGCGAAAATCAATAAAATGTGCGTCGGGGAATCTTTAGTTGGTGACGGAAATGAAGTCGCCCACATCGATTTGCTCATCGGGCCAAGAGGTTCTGCGGCTGAGACTGCATTTGCAAACTGCTTGACTAACAACAAAGACGGTTTTTCTAGTTTGTTGGCAGTTGTTGCACCTAACCTGATGTGCAAACCAGCGACAGTAATGTTCAACAAAGTCACTATCAAAGGCGCAAAACAAGCAGTGCAAATGTTTGGCCCAGCACAACGTGGCGTTGCCATGGCCATCGCTGATTGCGTGGAAGACGGCACAATTCCTGCCGATGAAGCGGATGATTTGTATGTATCTGTCGGTGTATTTATTCACTGGCATGCTGAAGACGATGCAAAAATCCAAAAATATAACTACGATGCAACGAAAGAAGCATTGAAACGCGCTGTTGCTGGTTCACCAACAGCCGCTGAAGTCGTAAAAGCTAAAACTACAGCTAAACATCCGTTCGCGCCTAACTAAGCGTTCTGTTGTCAGCAGAGTAAGGCGTTAAAAATACCCCGCATGCGGGGTATTTTTTTGCCTAAATTTCCCTTATTGTTTTACGGATTACGCAAGACATATCTTTTTATGGATTTCTTGCCTGAAATTATCATAGCCAACTGACTTTGTCAGGCTATTTATTGATCCGCGTTTGATAACTTTAGCCCAGAACTTTTGCTATTTAACCTCGATGTTATGCGATAATTATCGAAGAATAATAATAAAAGCCTTATGGCTTATTGATAAGGAAACCCATGTTCTCATTGCAAACCATCTTCGGCAAAGGCGATAAATTCTATGGCTTGCTTGAAGCCAGTGCAGAGTCAGCACGTTTGTCGGCTAAAGCGCTGGTCGAACAGCTGAGTACGCCAGCATCGCAGCAGTCTTTAGAAAAGTTTAAACAGGCGCGGCGCAGGGAAAAAGATTTATTCGCGCAAATCAGCGAAGAATTGGTCAACACTTTTGTCACCGTGCTTGACCGTGAAGATATTGAAGCCCTTAACGGCGCCTTATACAAAATCCCCAAAGTCGTGGAAAAATTTGCGGAACGCTATACGCTCGCCATGGCCCGTATTGGCGATGTGGATTTCACTAGCCGCGCTGCCATGCTGGAGCAAGCTTGCGAAGTCTTGGAGCGGATGGTCGGACAGTTACGTAACGGGATGGACTTGGACAACATCAAAAAGCTAAACGATCAGTTGCAAACCATTGAAGGTGAAGCTGATCGTCAAATACTAGAATTGTATAAGGAAATATATGTCGATGAATCTGATCCGATCCGTTATCTGGTCAAAAAGGACTTATTTGAAATTCTTGAAAAAGCGATTGACCGCTGCCGGGATGCCGGCAATGTCATTTACCATATTGTCTTAAAAAACTCATAAGGATTGCCATGCTGACGT
>JAYVGW010000363.1:0-2993 GCA_043771735.1 Methyloglobulus sp. | reverse complement strand
CCGACATTGCCTTTAACCCAACACAACCCGCCCGATCAGAAGACGATGGCATGTTGCATCATAACGGCAAGGCGACTGCATCCATGATGCTTTGGCAGTTGCCGGAAAGCGGCAGCAAGACGGGGTTTTGGCAAAGTAACCGCAGCGATGCCGCGCAGGCAATCCGCATTGCCGTGGTCAATGAAATTGTTGAGCTACTGAACGATGATTATAAGCTGCAACCCCAGAATCGTAACCTGCAACCTCAGGACATTGCCATTCTGGTCCGGTCCAATAAGCAGGCCAGGGAGTATCAGGAAACCTTACGGCTGGCGGGTGTGCCGTCGGTATTGAACAGCACCGAATCCGTATTTGCGTCGGAAGAAGCCGGGCATTTGTATATCTTGTTGCAAGCTGTCGCCCATCCGGGCGACATCAACCTGCTGGGGCAAGCACTCGCCTTAAGCTGGTTTGGTTATGATGGGCAGTCGCTTTACCAAACCCTCAACAACGAATCCGAGATAGATGCCATATTGTCGCGATTTTTAGGTTATTACCAAACTTGGCAACAAGCAGGCGTGATGGCCATGATGCAGAGCTTATTAAAGCAGGAAAATATAGCATCGGTATTATCAAAATTTGCACTGGCTGAACGGCGCTTGACCAATTTACAACACATACTGGAACTGCTACAACAAGCGGTTATTGACGAGCGCTTAGGTCTACATAAAACCTTGGATTGGTTGAAAACAGCGATAACAAAAGCGCACGAAAACGCTGGCAGCACGGAAAACCAACAACTAAGGCTGGAAAGCGATGCCGATGCGGTAAAAATTATCACCATGCACCGTGCCAAGGGACTGGAATACCCCATCGTTTTTTGCCCTTATTTATGGCAAAGTAATCGTCATTCCGATAGCAAAAACCCATTGGCTAGATGCCACGCCCTTGAAACGGAAGGTAATAAGGGCAACCGTTTAATCGTTGATTTGGGTTCAGACCAGCTCGACACGCACCAAGCTCAGGCGCAGTTTGAAGAACGAGCTGAGAATTTACGTTTGGCTTACGTCGCATTGACCCGTGCAAAATACCGCTGTTATATCGCTTGGGCAAACGTCCGTTCTGATGCTGCGGCGAACGATTCCGCACTGGCGTGGTTACTGGATTTTGCCGAACAGGATTTTGCCGGCCAGCAAACTGTTTTGCAAAAGTTGCAGCAACAGGACGGACAGGCTTTTGCTTACCGATTGTTGGAAACATCGGATAATATTGCTAGCAGCTATCAGCAATCCGAAAAACACAGCAAGCTGCTGGCAAAAAAACGCCACCGGTCATTATACACGGATTGGCAAATGAGCAGCTATACCGCATTGTCCGCGCTTAGTTTATCGGAAACGCCCGAATTGCCGGAGGATAAGGCTAGGGAAGCCCAGTTTCCAACTAACAGCGTTATCGACCCATTGCCTGCTGGCGCACATACCGGGAACGTCGTCCACGAATTGCTGGAAAATATCCCATTTATTGATTTGGCGAACAAACGGGACATTTCATCGTTACGCGATAAAGCCTGTCAACGTTATGGCTTAAGGCTGGAACAGCCGGAAATTATTGATAAGCTCTTGTACAACACAGTCGCCACGCCCTTATCGATAACGGATCAGGCGTTTTGTTTGATGAATGTCCCGGAAGCACACTGTTTAAAAGAAATGCCCTTTTACCTGTCCCTGCCGTCTTTCAATACCCGTAAAATTAACGATATTTTGAACAATAAACCGGCATTTCAGCCATTGACCGACAAGCAAATGAGCGGCTATCTGACGGGTTTTATTGACTTGATTTGTGAATATGGCGGTCGGTATTATGTGATGGATTACAAGACCAATAGCTTGCCCGATTACCACACCGATACCTTAACCCATGCCATGCGCGAACACAATTACGGCTTACAGTACTGGATTTATTGCGTGGTATTGCACCGGTATTTACAAAACCGGCTAACTAACTACAACTTTGCCAAACATTTTGGCGGGGTGCGTTATTTATTCGTCCGAGGCATGGAACCTGGAGTGCCCATGAGCGGCATTTTTCAGGACAGCCCTGATTTGACTACCATTGAGGCGGTAGCTGCGCTATTCAAGGAATCTCAAAAAACCCTTCTCCCTCAGGGGGGGGGTTAGGGTGAGGAACAAACCGTGTTAACGCCGAATGAAGCCGAAATCTACAGCCGCCTGGATTTGGCTTTTGCCCAGTTCCTAAGCCAGCGCGCAACGCTAGATACCGTTGGTAAAAAAGCATTGGAAACCCTGCTGGCTACGCTGTCGCAACAACAGCACCAAGGCCACAATTGTATCGAAATCAGTGCTGCTGATAAAACCGTGCTGTTAGATTCAGGACTCGCCGCTGAACATCCGGCAAACACATCGCAGACGTTTCCATTGGTGATAGAACAAAACCGTTTATATCTGCATCGTTATTGGTCGTATGAGGACCGACTGGCAAAGCAGATCAAGCAACTTTCTCAAATCTCTAACCCCATTGAAAACTTGGATAATCTGCTCGACCATTATTTTGGCACAAACAATGCTGAAATAAATTGGCAACGGGAAGCCGCTAAATTAGCCGCCCAACAGGCTTTTTGCGTTATAACCGGAGGCCCAGGAACAGGTAAAACCACGACCGTCTGCAAAATTCTGGCGGTGTTGCAAGAATTGACTGACGAATCCTTGTTGATTGCCTTGGCTGCACCCACCGGAAAAGCGGCAATGCGCCTACAAGAAGCCATCACGCTTAACTTGGCCAAGTTAGATTGCCCAGATGGCATAAAAGCACACATTCCGCACACCGCCAACACTTTACACCGTTTGTTGGGCGCTAAACCGCCCTCCCCTTACTTCAAACATAATGCCACCAATCCGTTGGTGTTTGATCTCGTGGTCGTGGATGAAGCGTCGATGGTTGACCTCGCCCTCATGAGCAAGCTGGTCGATGCCTTGAAGCCTGGGGCTAGGTTGATT
>JAYVGW010000362.1:0-6754 GCA_043771735.1 Methyloglobulus sp. | reverse complement strand
AAGGAAGCCGAACAGTTTTTGGCTATCGGAAGCCAGCTCTGGGTTGTTGGTATGCAGCCGTTAAAAGGCCATGCCATCAATGAATTCAAGCCGTTGATGACACGAGTCGAGCCAGACAAAATAACCGCGATTATCGACGCATCGAAAGAAAACCTTGAAAAAGCCAGCGACAAACCCAAGGCGGAATCCAAAACCAAACAATTTGAAGCCGTCGCCGACACCATCCAAATAGAGGATTTCGCCAAACTGGATTTACGCATAGCCAGGATCATCAAGGCGGAATCTGTGCCGGAAGCGGATAAATTATTGAAGCTGACCGTCGATATCGGCGATGAAACCCGCACTGTGTTTGCTGGCATCAAATCCGCTTACAAGCCGGAAGATTTGGAAGGGCGGTTAACCTTGGTATTGGCAAATCTCGCGCCACGAAAAATGCGTTTTGGCACTTCAGAAGGCATGGTGTTGGCGGCAGGGCCTGGCGGGAAGGATATTTGGGTGTTAAGCCCTGATGAGGGGGCAGTTGCGGGGATGCGGGTGAAGTAATCGTAGATTCCCTGATTAAGCCCTTCGACAGGCTTGTATGGTAAAGCACCCGAAGGCGAGACACCTTGCTTTTGCTTCGCCAAACCACATGCAAGGGGCAGGAAGCCCCTTGATCACCCCGATTTGTCAATGCCGTGGAAACCCAGGTCTATCGCTTGTTCCACAAATTCTGCTGGTAGGTCTTTTTTTCAGGTCGAACCTATTCTCTTGGGCGTAAGCCGCTACTGGATTTCAATTGAGAATGTCATCCCACATTGTTAAGCGCTTTTAGTTTGCCGCCTTTTGCACATTAAAACCCGTTGCATTGTATGAACAACCGCACTGGCGCACACAATCGCCGGGAACAATCCTTTACTACTTTGGTCTTTTTGTTTAGCAAGCAAAGGCTAAACTTTCATTGTTAGCGCTTTCAAAAGCGAAAAGGAAAAGTCATTTTTTTATCGTAAAACCAGCTATTATTGTAGCTGACAATGTCATGCCCCTTTGCTGTAAGCGCTTGCGTTCCGATTAAACGAGAGAGTTTTTTATGTGAGGCTATCAATAATGACGAAAGAGATAACTAAACCAGTTGAGAAGACAGATTTACAAAGCACCAATGCGGAAATCGAACAAGACAATGACGATATTTTCGAAGAAGGTGAATTTGTGCCGCTTGCTGATGGCATCGAAAAAGAGACCATCAAAAGGGATACCCGCAGAAAAATTGAAATCTACTGGGAAAAGAAACGCTTAAGAGATGAGTTTGAAGATTTCGATGATTCCGAATTTGGTTTTTGAGTTCTCAGCTTTGGGACATCCCGAACCTCAGCTCAAATGCCAAGAATTTCTGGTCAACCTTTACCCCGTGTGCGTGTCCGTGCGGGTGATTTCGTATCCACCGTTTCTAACGATTCAAAGCGTTTTTCGATAAACTGAATAATCAACCCGGCGATGTCTTTACCGCTAACCTCTTCAATCCCGCGTAAACCAGGCGAAGAATTAACTTCCATAATCACGCAACCATGATTGGAACGCAGCATATCAACGCCGCAGACATTCAGGCCCATGATTTTTGCCGCCCGCACGGCGGTAGAGCGTTCTTCTGGCGTTAACCGGACTAAACTAGCAGAGCCACCACGATGCAGGTTTGACCGGAATTCGCCTTCACTACCCTGTCGTTTCATCGCCGCAACCACCTTGTCTCCGATCACAAAACAGCGGATGTCACTGCCGCCCGCTTCCTTGATAAACTCTTGGATCATAATGTTGGCTTTTAGCCCCATAAACGCCTGGATAACGCTTTCTGCGGCATTGTGGGTCTCGGCCATTACCACGCCAATGCCTTGGGTGCCTTGCAGTAACTTAATGACCAGCGGCGCACCACCTACCTGGGCAATAAGGTCGGCAATATCATCGGGGTTATTGGCGAATCCTGTTACGGGCAGGCCGATGCCTTTTCTGGCAAGCAACTGCATGGAACGTAATTTGTCACGGGCACGGGAAATCGCCACCGATTCATTCAACGGCAATACATTCATCATCTCGAACTGCCGTAACACCGCCGTGCCGTAGAAGGTCACGGAAGCGCCGATCCGGGGTATGACGGCATCAAAATCCGTCAACGCTTCGCCCCGGTAATGGATGGAGGGGTTATGCGAAGTGATATTCATATAACACCTTAAGACATCCAACACCCTGACCTCATGTCCAAGAGCTTCTGCGGCTTCGACTAGGCGTACGGTCGAATATAATTTGGTGTTGCGGGATAAAATTGCGATCTTCATTACAGGCCATCAAACCAGGACAGCGAAAGGTCGCATATTCTGGCATGAAATAGGCTGCTCCGCATTAGAAAGTACGGCTTGATTAAGGTGTCCGATCACCTATCCACCAACCCACGTCACCAGACTGTTAGTCAACTCGAACAAAGGCAAAGAAGTTACCGGCGGATAGAAAACTGTTTGATTTTTAATCAGCCTGTCGGAGCTTAATGATGAACATGCACAACATCCACCGTATTCCAGATGTTTTCAACATAATCGGCGGTCATTTTGGGCATGCCGTCCTGTAACCATTCAACCAGTATCCTTGCTGTGTTAGGGTAAGTAATCTGGACTGCATGGGCATTGTGCAGCCAGTGGTCAATAACCGACGCATCAATGTCATTCATGACATGGCCATAGCCTAGCTGCTGCAATGCAGCGGCATTTGAGATTTGTTCCATCTGAGCGTGTAACGGCTTTGCCAAGATTTTTTTGCCCATTTGCAAGGCTTCACTGGCAAGCTCAAACCCGGCATTGCTGATGATGCCGGCACAATCAATCAAATCCTGTTGAAAGCCTTCCCGCGATAACGCTTTACAGATAATGTGATCAGACGGGGAAGGTATTACCTCTGGCGTGTAGATGTGGAACTCAAAATTCTTAAAGGGTAATAAATGTGTTATCACTGCATGGGTGTCTTCAAAGGGAAGGTAGACAATTATCTTGTTTTTGACGCTAAGTGTTGGCCCTTCATATGCTTCGATAATGGGCGGCAACACAGGCTGCCCAAAATGATGCCAATGCAAGCCCACGCCTATATCCGCAGGCGCATAGAATTTCATGACCAGTTCAGCCAGCGGATCAGACCCACTCCTGGGTACCTTGTGCCTGAATGCGTACTGGTGCCCGATACCCAACACCGGCACACCTTGGGATTTTGCCGCCCAAGCCGTAACAGGTTCAAAATCACTGATGACCAGATCATAACCTCTTAAATCCAGCTTATTTACATCTTTTACAAAAGTAATAGGCTTGGAGGTTAGCAGTGTCTTGAAGTAGCTGACTTGGCCCTTATTCACTGAAAAAGTAAGCCCATCACGGAGTTGATAACCATTAAAAACAGACATATCAAAATACTTATCGAAGGCACGTCCAGTAAACTGGAAATCAACCTCAATGCCGGCCGCATAAAGCGCTTTTGCCATCACCCTGGCGCGGGTGATATGCCCGTTGCCCGTTCCTTGAACACCGTAGAAAATACGCATTAAATGATTTGTCCTATGCTGAAAAATGCGATTGAAACCCCCATGACGCAGCCAACCAGTATGTCCGTAGGAAAATGTACGCCTAGAGCCACGCGGGAAAACCCGACCAACCCTGCCCAGCAGCACAGCGGCATCAACAGAAAGGGGAAAAAGTGACCCAACAAAGTCGCCATCATGAAGGCAGCTGATGTATGTCCAGAGGGAAAACTGAACTTGTCCGAAGGCGTAATAAAGCTATGGAAATCCTTTAACGCCGCTTCTGGGCGGTTACGTTTAAAACCGTTTTTTAGGATAAAATAAATTGGCCGCTCAATGGCAAACGCCAACATGATGGCCTGCAATGCTTGGCTTCGTAAGCCCTCATGCCAATACAACAAGGCCATAACCAGGACATAAAGCCCTCCATCGCCAGTGCGCGACAGGTATCGGGAAACTCTGGTCAAACTGTTATGGATACTGGCATTAATCAGCCAGGAAAACATAAAGACATCGTATTTATGGATCGTGTAGAGCAGTTTCATCTTACCCTCCCAAGAGTACTCAGGTGATCTACTACGATGCTTAGGTATCTAAGCACCTAAGAATTCGCCAATTATTTGGCGTTCTGACGGGAAGAATAAGGTTTTATTGTGACAGCACCATGACTGTATTTTGAAGATTGTGTGACAATATCCGATTAGCAGGCGGAATAAATATCGGCCTAGTTATGATAGAATGCACTCCGCATGCCCCGATAGCTCAGTAGGATAGAGCGGTCCCCTCCTAAGGGACAGGCCGGTGGTTCGAATCCGCCTCGGGGCACCAGAATTAATCTACAAATCATAATCCCTATACTTACCTACTTAAATTAATGGGAATTCCCAATGGCAAAGCTTACTTTTTTAGGTGCTACCGGCCAGGTGACTGGCTCGTGTTATTTGCTTGAAACGGACTCCCATCGTATTTTGCTGGATTGCGGGTTATTTCAGGGTTCAAATGAAACAGAAAAACAGAACTCAGCCGATTTTCCTTTCGATCCTGCCAAGATTGACGCTGTTGTCCTGTCCCATGCCCATCTTGACCACTGCGGACGGTTGCCAAAATTGGTTAAAGAGGGATTTGAAGGTTCCGTGTACCTTACCAGCGCCAGTTTCCCTTTGCTGGATCTGATGCTCAGGGATGCGGTACACATACAGCTTAGGGATACCGAGTGGGAAAACAAGCGCAGGGAGCGGGCTGGAAAAGAACTGCTGGAGCCTTTATACGAACTCGAAGATGTCGAGGCGTTGCTGAAACTCAGAAACCCCGTCGCTTATGGCAAGAAAACACCAATATTGTCTGACATTGAAGTCACTTTTCATGAAGCCGGGCATATCCTCGGCTCGGCTATAGTCGAACTGACGATCAAAGACCAAGAAAAAACCAAGACACTGGTTTTTTCCGGCGATTTAGGCAACCCAAAATCGCCGTTGTTGCGGGATGCGGAAATTATCACCCAAGCCGATGTGCTGTTGCTGGAATCCACCTATGGGGATAGGGACCATAAACCCTTGGAAAACACGCTGGTAGAACTAAGGGAGACGTTGGCAGAAGCGGCGGCAACGGGCGGCAATGTCATCATCCCTGCATTTGCTGTCGGGCGCTCGCAAGACCTGGTGTACTGGTTGGGTAAATTACAACGGCAGGGTGGCCTGCCGCAGCAGCAGATTTTTTTGGATAGCCCGATGGCGATCAGTGCCAGTAAAATCTACGCCGAACATAGTCATTTATTTAATGGCGATGACCCAGAATTCATTAAGGTTGCCCCAAAAGGCTGGCAGCATTGGCTGCAAGGGCTGGTTTACTCTGAAACTGCCGAGCAATCCATGGCACTCAACCGGATAGCTGGAGGGGCAATCATTATCGCTGGGAGCGGCATGTGCAACGGCGGACGTATCCGCCATCACCTTAAATACAATCTCTGGCGGCGTAACGCCCATGTCATTATCGCTGGGTATCAGGCCGAAGGCACGTTAGGCCGGATTCTGGTTGATGGTAAGAAGAAATTTCTTAAAATATTAGGCTCCGAAGTCAACGTGGTCGCCAAGATACACACATTAGGCGCATTAAGTGCCCACGCCGACCAAAGCCAGTTATTGTCATGGGCGAGCCATTTTAATGCCCCTAAGCCCAGGCTATTTCTTATCCATGGCGAAAAAGCCGCAGCATTGTCCTTGCAGACGTGTTTTAAACGCGCAGATTGGCATGCGGAGATACCGGGTGTTGGGGAACGGATTGTTTTTTAGGAGAAAACGG
The DNA here is from genome assembly GCA_043771735.1 of Methyloglobulus sp. Taxonomy (GTDB): domain Bacteria; phylum Pseudomonadota; class Gammaproteobacteria; order Methylococcales; family Methylomonadaceae; genus Methyloglobulus. The sequence continues at coordinate 930 of JAYVGW010000362.1, read as the reverse complement.
TTTAGCGGACTGTCATCTGTGCTAAAAAGAGCTGCCGTATTTGTGCAAGCAAGATCAAGGCTGTAGTTGTAGGTTGGGTTAGGTCCGCATTGCAGATGGCTGAGTGATTATCACCAGATTGTCCGCGTACCGTAACCCAACGTATCAGGCAACCGAAACCCCGTTTGTTGGGTTACAACGCACCCAGACTCCCTGCCAGTTTCATCATCCTACAGTTTGCGCGTCTAACCCACGAACTACGTATGCGTTGCTACCTAACATAATCAAGTACAGTTATGACAAACAAACAGGCTCAACAAACTTCGATATGGCACTCAATCCCCGCAAATAAAGCGTGTGCCGCTTTGTCCAGCGGTGAACCAGCGTTTAAGCCAAGCGGAATCCGGGCAAAGGCTAAAAAAATACACTGCACTAATTACGCAGTTTAGGGATAATCTGGCAGATATTGGTTTTCATAACTATTCAGGAAAATATATTTTGAAAGATACACCATTCCATCTGTTTGTTTCAAATATCAGGTCTTGGCTTGAACAGCAGCTTTTGGAGGCTGACCCGTCCGTCCTGATTTTAGCGGCGCTATTAATCCTGTGCCTATTAGCCGCTATGGTTATTTGGCGGATACTAAAAAATCGAGCCGATATCGCCAGGGATGGTGTGTATGCCGCAGGCCAGTCGGTAACTGGCGCGGCGAGCGCTAAGTCATCTGCTAAAACAACCACCCAAAGACTTAACCAAAACTGGCATACATTATCGGCAGAAGCAGCGCTCAGTACCTTTGAGGTCGATGAAACCCACGGGCTAACAGGTGACGAAATCATGCGCCGCCGCGCTTTATATGGCTTGAACCGTCTGCCGGAAGGCAAGCCACGCAGTGCGTTGGTGCGTTTTATCGTGCAATTTCATAACTTATTGATTTATGTGCTGCTCGGC
>JAYVGW010000361.1:0-5347 GCA_043771735.1 Methyloglobulus sp. | reverse complement strand
CAGCCACCACCATTCTTGTCATTGTGTTTTGTATAAAATAACCAATAATACAATAACTTCTGGTTGTTTATTAAAGTAATTGAGAACGCCCCCTAGGTTTTGGATCAATAAATTTATGGTTTTTTTAGTGGTGGTTTATTGGCTGGGTTGTCACCTTGGCTGGTAGCAGGTTGATAACCACCAGTAACTATGAAGCCATCCGGCTTTCGTATACCAGTAACTATGAGGCTATCCGGCTTTTGTATAATGGGCTTTGGTTGGTAACCTTCATCAATACGTTTTTTATCAGACATTCTAGACTCCTACACTTTGCTAAATAGCTCTATCGACACCATTTCATTGGAAAGGATTATTATCCCCTTTGAAGATTCTCGCGGACGGTCAAAGCCGCCATCCTTATTTAACACCCATACTTCTTCCAAGAACAATTGCTCTTCAGCGGGTGAACTTGAAGAAAAAGAGTTTGAATCGTAATTACCCGCTATTTTAGTTCCATCTTTTAATGTGACTATCACCCAATATGGAGTTCGTTTACTAAAAACGTAATCCCAAGGCTTTTGCGTTGGGTGTGGAACATTATTCTGAAAAGTTTCACTTGTTCTAATTTTCTTCCATAGCCAAACCCATAAAATAGGTGCCACAAAAAGAACAAAAAAATAGAACGCAAAGTATAGAAAAACGCACGTATTTTTAACACCGCTACGCTCAACAAATACGATTAACCAAAATAACAAGGCATAGTTTATACAACTATAAGTTATAGCCTCTACAATTTGCTTTTCTGATTCCGCTCTCAGTGATGGAAAAAACAGTTCATATGCTTTTAAACTCACAAAGCCAGGAATAACAAAAGCTATGAAAAGCAGTAACTTATTTTGATCCCAGATGTCCATGTTTCCTCTCTATTACATTGTATCCAAGGCTCTAAAACGAATTAAGTAGTTAGTTTAGCCGTACAAATTACGATTTATCCGTTTTGTTTATTCTCTGGACACCTATCCAGCCCTGCTTAATTCTTCCTGCAACCGCTGATAAATCCCCCCAAAACTGCCATTGCTCATCAACACAAAATGCCCGCCATAACGCGCTTCCAGTTTGAGCTTGTCGATGATTTCATCCAGCCTCCGGCAGATTTCAATATTTCCGGCGTATTTAAGCAGGCCGCTTAAATCCCAGCCCAGGTTGTCTGGTTGGTACAAAATTGCCTTGTCGGCATGGTGTAAGGACAGCGCCAGGGATTCGGTGTGTACGCCCAGTTTCATGGTGTTGGAGCGCGGCTCGACAATGGCAATGATGCGTTCGCTACCTACCTGCTTACGTAAACCATCCAACGTGGTTTCAATGGCGGTCGGATGATGGGCGAAGTCGTCGTAAATCGTCACGCCGTTGATCTTGGCGATGACTTCCATGCGCCGCTTGACGTTCTTGAATTGCGCCAAGGCTGCAATCGCATCTTTTGGCAGAATGCCTGCGTGCTTGGCGGCAACAATCGCTGATAAAGCATTGTAAACATTATGGTTTCCGGTAAGCTCCCAATCGACACAGCCTTGCTCAATGCCATCCAAGCTTACTTTAAATTGGCTGCCGTCAGCTTTGACCAGTTCGGCATTCCATTGGGAATTCCCGTTAATTGAGGTACGTGATACCGGTGTCCAGCAGCCCATTTCCAGTACATCGTCAATGTTATGTTCAGAAGTTGGGCTGATAATTAAACCTTCGCCAGGTACTGTCCTGACCAGATGATGGAATTGTTTTTTGATGGCATCCAGGTCAGGAAAAATGTCGGCATGGTCGTATTCCAGGTTATTCAAGATGGCCGTGCGCGGGCGGTAATGGACGAATTTGGAACGCTTGTCGAAGAAGGCGGAATCGTATTCATCGGCTTCAATCACAAAAAAATCCGATTCACCTAAGCGTGCGGAAATCCCGAAATTCATCGGGATACCGCCAATCAGGAAGCCAGGTTTGAAGCCTTGATGTTCCAGTATCCAGCTTAACATGCTGGTGGTGGTGGTTTTGCCGTGCGTACCTGCAACGCCTAACACCCACCGATTTTGCAAGACGTGTTCAGAAAGCCATTGTGGGCCGGAGATGTAGCGGATGCCTTGGTTTAGCACGGCTTCCACTTCTGCATTGCCGCGTGATATGGCATTGCCGATAATGACTAAATCGGGTTTATCCGCTAAATTTTCAGCTTTATAACCAGGCATTAATTGGATGCCCTGTTCCTCCAGTTGTGTACTCATGGGGGGATAAACATTCTGGTCTGAACCCGAAACTTGGTAGCCAAGTTCCCGTGCAATCAGCGCCAATCCGCCCATGAAAGTGCCGCAAATACCTAGAATATGAATGTGCAATGTCTTAATCCTGTTACTGGCTTTAGGTTAGTGAATTATTTTTCGGTCGATTTTTGATATAAAATGCTAGCTTATATTCAGGTAACTCTGAAAAAGTTAATTCCGTTCATGGTTCGACGACCAACGGAAGTGCCCGTGGTGCAAGCTCACCACGAACGGAATTAACCGTTACCGTTCGTCCTGAGCTTGTCGAAGGACATTTTCAGAGGTTCCCGTTAATTATAACAAACCACAAATAAGCCGTATCATCCGATAATGACCGAAAAAAACAAAATTTTAGTTGAAGCAACCCCGCATTTTATTGAGGCGCAATCATCACCCAATGAAGGCCGTTATGTGTTTGCTTATACCATTACCATCACGAATGCTGGAATAATCCCAGCAAAATTATTGAACCGACACTGGCTGATTACCGATTCCAACGGCAAAGTGCAGGAAGTCAGGGGCGAAGGCGTAATCGGCGAACAACCTCATCTCAAACCCGGGGAATCCTTCCGTTACACCAGTGGCGCGATGCTAGAAACGCCCGTCGGTACCATGCAAGGGCAGTACACCATGATTTCTGACGAGGGTGTTAATTTTAATGCACCCATACCTAAGTTTACTTTGTCTATTCCAAGGACGTTGCACTAGCTAGATGGCGATTTATGCAATCGGCGACGTACAAGGCTGTTACGATGAGCTATTAAGGTTGCTCGATGCCATCTCATTCAACGAACACAGCGACCAACTTTGGTTTGTGGGCGACCTGGTTAACCGAGGCCCCAAGTCGCTGGAAACCTTACGGTTCATCAAATCATTAGGCGATTCAGCCGTTACCGTTTTAGGCAACCATGACATGCACCTCCTCGCCGCCGCCTGTTCAGTGCCATCGAGCAATACCAAAGCGGCACTCAAGGAGGTGCTGGCCGCGCCGGACCGGGACGAGCTGATAACCTGGCTACGCCATCGCCCCCTGTTCCATCACAACGAACATTTTTGCATGGTTCACGCTGGCATACCGCCGCAGTGGGATTTTAACCAGACCAAAAAAATGGCTGAAGCTGTGGAAAAAGCCTTACAAGGCAAGGATTACAAAAGCCTACTGAAAGCCATGTATGGCGATAAGCCGAATATTTGGTCACCGATTCTACGAGGTCCGTCCCAGTTACGTTTTATCATCAACTGCTTTACCCGAATGCGTTATTGCGATGCCGAGGGTCGGCTTGATTTCAACTCTAACGGGGCACCAGGATCACAACCTGACAAGCTGATGCCCTGGTTTGCAGTGCCTAACCGAAAAAGCTTAGATATGAAGATTATATTTGGGCATTGGTCTAGCCTGGGCTATTACGAAGGCGATAACTGTTATGCCATAGATACCGGATGCCTTTGGGGTGGGCAGTTGACAGCATTAAGGTTGGGTGAACAGGTGGAACGGTTTAGTATTGATTGTATCGTAGGTAAAAAAAGTTAATATTATGAAAAAACCAAAAGTTGACTGGATAGAAGTCCAATTTGGATTAGTACATGATTGTATAAGAGCTTGTATTTACGCAGATCATATTGCCAACGCCAAACCAAAAGAAGCAGCTTGGCTGAGTATAGTTGATATGTGTTACTCGGATGCAATCATTTCATGGAATGCTATATTTGGCAACAATTCACAAGAAACTCACTGGGAAAAGCTTCTCGAAGTATTGCCTCCTCCTCTGAATTCAGCATTAAAGCCATTTAGCAAAGCAATAATTTTTCATGGCTATATACTTTACACAGGTTGGCAACTATCAAGTGCTGTAATTTCAATTGGTTAATTAAAGCAATTACCCTTTAACCTGTGGCTTGTTAATAGCCATGTAATTTTTAAATACCTTGAAATAACAGAAAAAGAGTGGGTGGATTATCATAAAGAATTAACCGATGTGCGAAATAAGCGGCTTGCTCATTTCAACATTTATTACGATATTAGTGAGTTACCAAATATCACTTGGGCATTGCAATCAGCCTACTTGTACCGTGAATGGCTCATTGCCATATTACAAACTTATCAAACATTAGGTGTTCAGATAAAGCTCTCAGATACAACCGGCAAAGAAGTTTTAGAGATTTTTGAATCACAAATTGCTGAAATTTGTAAATAAACTTGCTTTAGCTATAACCTAACATGTAACTAGATTTTTTTGCAATCTCAAAAAACTGTAGGTTAAGCCAACTTCAGCATTATCCACCACATCTTCACGTTCAACCTCAGCCCAATGTTTCCGGTCAAAATCCGGAAAAAACGTATCGCCGTCAAAAGCTTGGTTGATTTGGGTGATGTATAAGGTATCGGCCATCGGTAACGTCGCTTCGTATAACATAGCACCACCAATCACAAACACTTCATCCGCTAAACGGCAACCGTGGTTGATGGCGGCTTCAATGGAATCGACAATCACACAACCTTCCCGTTGATATGATAAATTCCGGCTGACGATAATATTCGTCCGTCCGGACAATGGCCTACCGATGGCATCAAACGTAAGTCTGCCCATGATGATGGGATGCCCCATTGTAATTTGCTTGAAACGTTTGAGGTCGGCGGATAAATGCCAAGGCATTTGTCCATTCAAGCCAATGGTGCGGTTGCTTGCCATGGCGACGATGAGTGATATTTTCATTTGAATGGCGTGGCGGCTTTGTTATGCTTGCGGGAAAATTAAATGGCTTACATCATACTATGAAACGAATCCTGCTTGTGTTTACCGGCGGTACGATTGGTTCTACTGCGACGGGCGGCACTATCGATACCTCCAATAGCGCATCGTTCAAGTTGCTGCAATTGTTCGGGCAACAGTATCACGATCATGCAAACATCCGTTTCGATACCCTGCAACCCATCCAGATTTTAAGCGAAAACCTCGCGCCTGCCGCTTGGGAGATTTTCATAGAAGCCATCGAATCCGCTCAACTGGACAAGTACGACGGCATTATCGTTACCCACGGCACGGATACCTTAGCTTATACGGCGG
>JAYVGW010000360.1:0-2927 GCA_043771735.1 Methyloglobulus sp. | reverse complement strand
CGTAAACCAGGTTAACCCTGGTGTATCGTAGTATCATCAGTCCTGTAGAATCTATTGACTGGATTAGAGCCGTCATTTTTAAATATTGGAGGATGCGTGGATAATCTTAACCCTGTGTGGCAGCGTTTTCTGAGTTCACTGCCCGTTTCCCCAATGGCTATAATACTGGGCATCACTGTGTTGGCTGGAGTGATGATGTCGGTTTACACCATTCCAGCAGAATCGGAAGGCATCGTGCTCCGGTTTGGCAAATTCATCGATAAAGTGCCGTCTGGATTGCATACCAAGCTTCCCTTTGGCATCGACGATGTCATTACCGTGCCGACCCAGCGGCAGCAAAAACTGGAATTCGGGTTTGCCACACCCGGCTTTACCAATCCCGACCAAATCAGTGGCTCACCGGGCTTGGAAAAATCCATGGTTACCGGCGACCTGAACTCGGCGTTGGTAGAATGGATCGTGCAATACCGCATTACCGATCCTGAGAAATATCTCTTCGATGTGCGGAACCCTGGACAAACCTTAAGGGATATTTCAGAAGCGGTCATGCGCGAGGTGGTCGGGGACAGGACGGTTGACGAAATTATCACCATCGGCCGACAAGAGATCGAAGAAACGGCATTGTTGCGTACCCGCGAACTGGCGGAACGCTACCGGTTGGGCGTTTCCATTAACCAAGTGCAATTGAAAAACGTCAATCCACCAGAGCCGGTACAGCCTTCCTTTAATGAAGTGAACCGCGCCCAGCAAGACCGGGAAAATGCCATCAACCTGGCCAACGGTGAATATAACAAAGCCGTACCGCGTGCACGGGGTGAAGCCGACCAAAAAATCCGAGCTGCTGAGGGTTATCGTTTTAAACGCATTAACGAGTCTGAAGGCGATGTTGCCGCGTTTAACCAAGTACTGAAAGAATACCTCAAGGCACCTGACGTTACCCGTACGCGGATATACCTTGAAACATTGGGGGATGTCCTGCCCCAGGCAAGGCAGCAGATCATCGTGGATGACACCATCCAACAGATATTGCCGATGTTGCCTTTTCCGTCCAAACCTCTGGAGGAGCCAAAATGAACCTATCGGGAAAAAGTGGGTTGTTATTCTTAGCCTTGGTGGTCTTGTTGTTTCAGTCAATATTTACGGTCAATCAGGCCGAACAGGTCATTATTACCCAGTTTGGCAGGCCAGTTGGCGACCCTATCACCAGCCCTGGCTTAAATTTCAAGATGCCTTTTGTCCAGCAGGTCAACAGCTTCGATAAGCGTTATCTGGCCTGGGATGGGCCGATGGTTGAGATGTCAACCAAAGACAAGACCTATGTCCAAGTCGACACCTTCGCCCGTTGGCGGATTACCGACCCGATGCGTTACTACCTGAGGCTAAGGGATGAACGTAGCGCCCAATCCCGGCTGGAGGACATTTTGGGCAGTGAAGCCCGAACGGCCATTGCCCGCCACGAACTCATTGAAGTCGTCCGCTCCGACAAAGACCGCAAACCGTTGCAGGATGAAAGCCTGGGGCCGTTAACTGGGGAAGGCACGCTCGGCGTACTGCGCCCGATCAGGGTTGGCCGTGCCGCCATAGAAAAGAATGTGTTTGATGCGGCTCTGCCCAAATTGGCCGAGTATGGTGTTGAACTGCTCGATGTCCGCTTTAAACGTATCAATTACAACCAGCAAGTCCTTGAACGCATCTACCAGCGGATGATCAGTGAACGTCTCCAGATCGCGGAGCGCTTCCGTTCCGAAGGCGAAGGCGAAGCGGCACGCATCAACGGCAACAAGGAGCGGGACATAAAACAGATCGAATCCACGGCCTATAAGCAAGTACAGGAAATCCAGGGCGAGGCCGATGCCAAAGCCACAGAAATCTATGCATTGGCTTATGGCCAGAAACCGGAAGCCGCCGAGTTCTACAAGTTTCTGAAGAGCATGGAAACCTATCGCAAGGTCATCAACCCTGATGCAACCATTGTCCTTTCAACCAACAGCGACTTGTTTGCATTGCTTAAGCGGGTGGAACAGAAAAACCATTAGGTAGCGGCTAAATTAACGATCTACTTAATCGACCGGTACTTTGCAAAAAGTAAGGCCTGCATTGTTGACCGGAAATAAACTGGTGTTAATTAGCTTGCCGAATAACCAATACTGACTAATGGTACAACCCAAACCAATCGATGCCAGGATGGGCAGGGGTCGAGGGCTTTACTGGTGTATTTTGGAAGAAATCCTCCAGGATATATTCCAGGCCATAAAAGCTGCCGCCTTCGAATCCTTGGCAAAGGGCGTCAAAATTGATGGTTTGGTCAGCCTCTGGTGTTTTGGCCTTATTTGCTGTTTTCATTGCAGACTCCTGCACTTTTGTATAAAAGTTGCCTGTACCCTAACTGGTTGTTGCTGAATGTAATATGAACAAACCGCCCGAACTTTATTTCCTTTGATTTAAATCAACCGCAATCAAAACCGGAAAAGCATTAATTTGTAGGGTGAGCGACTTAAAACGAATGCGCTGTAGCTTGGCTGTTTAAATGAGGCCATGAGTATTTTGCGGCACAAAAAATTGTGCGTCCTTGCACTTCATAACATCCTTTTGCAATTAAGGAGGTACGCACATAAGGTAGAAGCTTTGTTTACTTTATACTGTGAATCAATCGTGATTTCTATTAACTATTACCATACAGGCGGAAAAATACCTGATGATTGTGGGTACACAGGAAGTCCCAACGTAGGCTGTCATTGCATGATTAAGTCAAGGACAATGAAAAACAAATTAGGAATTAATACAGGTAGCTTGTTTGAAAGATCAATAATTTCAATAAAATAGACCAATATTTTTGGCTATGTCACCGTTAAATATGGAATTATTATCTGCTTCTCCAGTCGAACACTGTAGTTAGGATTCTACCGGGAGAACATCATGAAAAACGC
>JAYVGW010000359.1:0-8606 GCA_043771735.1 Methyloglobulus sp. | reverse complement strand
CTTACGCACCACTGGCTATTCAATTATGAGTTTTGCCCGTTACATCGATGCACTTAATAGCCAAGAACCCGTGACAGTTGAGATCATGGCCAATTGGGCGCGGCAAGACCAGGGCAACAGCGATAAGCCAGGCACTTGGGCGCGACGACTGAAACATCTGCGCTCGTTTTGCCGTTACCTACAACAATTTGAACCCCGTACCGAGGTGCCGGACGATACTGTCTTTGGCCGAATTGGCCAGCGTTTGGCACCGCATATCTATAGCGAACAGGAGACCGTCGACTTGCTGGACGCTGCACGTAATCTGGGTTCCTTTATCCCAGGATTGCGTGGCGCCACCTACGAAACACTGTTCGGTTTAATCGCTTCCACAGGCCTCCGTGTTTCCGAAGCCTTACATTTGCTGGATACGGATGCCGACCTAAAGGTGGGCATGCTGGCCATCCGGCAAACCAAATTTGCCAAGTCACGCCATGTACCCATGCATCCGAGTACGCTGGAAGTCCTGCGGCGGTATCGGTCGCAACGTAATTTACACATCGAAGTGTCCGACGGAACGCCGTTCTTTATCGGCGTGCGGGGGCGACGGCTAGGTCGGCCACTTGGCTTGGGGCAAGTCCATCGCGTTTTCATTGGCTTACGCAATCAATTAGGTTGGATCAACCGCGGTGCGCACAATGGCCCACGCATCCACGATTTAAGGCACACCTTTGTCGTCCGCCGCGTGCTGCTCTGGCAGGCCCAAGGGCTGGATGTCGACCAGCAGATGTTGGCCTTGTCCACGTATGTGGGGCATGCCATGGTGACTAACACTTACTGGTACCTCACTGGCATCCCTCAGCTCATGGCAGTGGCGGCAGAGAGATTTGAAACCTTTACACACATGCCGGGGGTGTACCATGACTGAACTAACAGCACCCCGGCCCGTATCGTTTGCTGCGCTGGTGCAGCAATTTTTTACCGAGTATCTGGTGGCCCAGCGTGCATTGAGCCCTCGCACGGTTGCCTCTTACCGTGATGCCATGCTGTTGTTCCTGGATTTTGCACGACATCGCCTGGGTAAAATGCCGACGGCGCTGAAATTGAGCGACATCGTGCCGGAATTGATACTGGCATTTCTGGATCACTTGGAACAACAAAGGCAAAATTCGGTGCGCAGCCGCAACCTGAGGCTGACGGCGTTGCGTGCGTTCCTTAAGTTCGCAGCACGGCGTGACGTAACATCTTTCTTTGTCATTGAACAAGCGTTGGGCGTACCCATGAAGCGTTTTGAACGCCCTATGCTGGGTTTTATGACCCGTGAGGAAATGTTGGCGGTGATTGGGCAGCCCGGTGATACCTGGACTTCGCAACGCGACCATCTAGCCATGCTTTATAACACGGGCGCTCGCGTCTCAGAAATCATTGGCGTCAAGGTGGGCGATGTCGCCTTGGGTGAATCCGCCTGTGTGCACCTGCGTGGCAAGGGACGCAAACAGCGGTCGACACCTTTATGGAAGGGCACAGCCCATGAAATCGGCGCCTGGTTGCGGCGTAACCCAATGTTGGGTACAGGCGCTGCGTTATTGCCTAACCGGGATGGTAATCCGATGACACGTTGTAATGTCGCCCAACGCCTAAACATTGCGGTAGATCGGGCAGCCCAGGCACATAAAAGCCTCTCCAAACGAAAAATCTCGCCTCATACCATAAGGCATACGACAGCCATGCATCTGTTACAGTCCGGTGTCGCATTTAGTGTGATTGCCTTATGGCTAGGGCACGAGAGCACGGCTACCACACATCGCTACGTCGAGGCAGATTTAGCGATGAAGGAAAAAGCATTGGCGAGGCTTCAAGGGCCCGAAATAACAATGCACCGTTATCACCCTACCGATGACGCATTGATGCAGTTCCTTCAAGACTTATAACTATGTAAAGCGCACTACCAGAGTTTACTGGTAGTGCATGGGATACAGGGCAAAATAAAATGCAACTATACATAGTTAGGTTCTATACATAGGGGTCGGTTAGTGACTTTCGCCCAATTAAAAGCGGACTCTCACAACTTATGGATTCGCGGATGCAGGAATCCATCGATATAGGGTCGGCACCGAAACACCAAGATTCTTTGCCACATCCCGAGGCGGCACTCCGTTAGCCAGCAATTTCTTGGCTGACTCAATCTTACTGTCGGTCATCTGCCGCTTACGGCCTCCTTTTCGGCCCAGTTGACGTGCGACTTCAAGTCCAGCGCGGGTGCGTTCGACTGTCAGTTCCCTTTCCATTTCAGCCAGACTAGCCATGACGTGGAAAAAAAATCGACCGGATGGGGTACCTGTATCAATGGCATCGGTAAGGCTTTTGAATTGAACGCCTTGCTTGTGCAACTCGCCAACCAGATTAACCAGATTCTTGACACTTCGACCTAGCCTATCCAGTTTCCAAACAACGAGTGTATCGCCTTCACGTAACATTTCCAGTGCCTTGGTCAGGCCGGGGCGCTCAGCACGACTGCCGCTGATTTTGTCGTCGAAAATTTTCTTGCAGCCCGCCTTAGTCAAGGCATCGATTTGAAGTTCGAGGTTTTGGTCTTGCGTCGAGACACGTGCATAGCCAATAAGCATTTGTCTAATCCAGAGACCAGTTCAAAGGCAGTAGTCGCATTCGGGTGCGATTCGGGTCAACGGTCAGCAATGCCCCATTCTCCAATTCAGTTGCCATTTGCCGCAATGCGGCGATGACCTGCAATCCGATCACGTCAGGACTGACATCTTCCGCGCGAATTTGCACGACGCTGGGTTTTTTACCATGCGTGGCGGCAAGGATTGCGCTGAAATCTAAATCGTGAGTGAGGACGACATAATCATTGGTACTGGCGTAGGCCATAATTTCAGAGTCCGGCGCATTGTTGGCCCCTAATGTTGACCAGTGCTTTGCTTCAATGCCAACACCGGCCAACAACCCGATCCAGCGCGGGGACAGGTTCATATCGACAATCAGCTTCATGCAGAGGCCAATACGACCTCGCGTTCTTCAGCTAACCAGGCAGCGTAACGGAGGGCCTGCATAATGTCTTCGCGCTCAAGGTAGGGGTAGTCGGCGAGAATTTCATCAATGCTGTGTCCAGCACCGACTTGTCCCACAATCATACCGACTGTGACGCGCATCCCTCGGATACAGGCTTTGCCGCCCATCATTTCGGGGGCTTGGGTAATACGGTTTAGTTGTCCCATGCTCGACTCCTTATCAAAACTCGTTGCCATAGTAGTGGATTGAGAATATAGTTTCAAGAACTATTTGTGAGAACGGTATCGCCTTGATTTTGTTTATTGCACAACCAGCTTGGTGCGGCCTCTCAAAAACCCTCGTTTTCAAGAACAACTTATAAAAGGATTTTCCGCTCATCCATGCGTGCCAATAAGAATAAACGGTTAACTGTTCTTTCAGAAGCAGAGAAACAGGCGCTATACGATTTACCTGATTTCGATGATTTTCAACGTGCCGAGTTTTTCGCGATGACGGAGAAAGAACATGGCATCGTATTCCAACGGAATGGCCTTCGCTCACAGCTCTATTGCTTGTTACAGATTGGTTACTTTAAGGCGAAGCAAGCGTTTTTCCGGTTTTCGCTGCAAGACGTGCCAGAAGAAGACATCACCTTCATAATGCAGCGGTATTTCCCTGGAATGACGGTGGCATTGCAACCCTTGCAAATGGCTGAATATTATTTGCAACGCAACGTGATCGCGGAATTCTTTGGCTATCGGCTTTGGTTGGAAAGCGATGTGGCAACGCTATTGGATAAAGCTACTGAACTGGCGAGACAAGATGTCACGCCGACATTTATCCTGACCGAATTGATTGTCTTTTTAAACAACCAGAAAATTGTGCGCCCAGGGTATACAACCCTACAAACGATCATTGGTGATGCCTTGACTTCCGAACGCAACCGTTTGGCGCAATTGATCGACGAAATAGTAGATGAATCCGCACGAACAGAGCTTAAAAAACTACTCATTCGCGAAGACACCCTGTCTGAATTGGCGGCCATCAAGCAAGACGCCAAGAACTTCAGCTACCAAATGATGGTGGTTGAGCGCCAGAAACGTGCAACGCTGGAGCCTTTGTACCAGCTAGCGAAGGTACTGTTGCCTAAACTCGATATTTCGCAGCAAAATAAAAACTACTACGCCAGTCTCGCCAATTTTTACAGCATCTATGACTTAAGGCGGTTGAAGCCTGGGCAAACCTATTTGTACCTGTTGTGCTACGCCTGGCAACGTTACCAGCAACTGAGCGACAACCTGGTCAGCGCATTTTGTTACCAGCTTAGAAAACTGGAAGAAGAAACTAAGGTCATATCAAAGCAGCAATTCACTCAGTCCCTGGCCAACAAACAGCAGGAGGCGCCACAAGTGGGCCGTCTGATTTTACTGTATGTCGATGAGGCGATAGAAGATGCCGCTTTATTCGGTACAGTACGCGATCAGGCATTTAACATCATGCCCAAGGATTCCGTAATCACCGCTGGTCAACGCTTATGCGAGAAATCGCCCAGTCAAATGGCTTTTCGCTGGGAGGCCGTCGATAAAGTCACCGCGCGTTGCAGGAAAAACTTGCGTCCGCTGGCGATGTCCACCCACTTTTCCAGCACCGATACACAGGACCCTTGGCTAATGGCGCTGAACTGGATGAAGACAGTTTTCTCCCGCCAACAAACTTTGGCGCAGCGTCCGGTTAGCGAAATTCCAACCGACACGATACCAAAACGCCTGCGGCCCCATCTGCTGGTCTTGGATGAAGAAGGGAAAGCCACCGGTATCCGTGGCGACCGATACGAATTCTGGATTTATCGCCAAATCAGAAAACGCTTCGACATTAACGAACTGTATCTCAACGACAGTGTGGTAAATCGCCGATTTAGTGATGACCTGGTTTCAATGGAACGCAAGGCCGATATATTGGAGAAGCTAGACATCCCCTGGCTTCGCCAACCCTTGAATGAATCCATAGACACTTTATACGCCGAACTCGGTGAGCAATGGAAACTATTCGACCGCGAGTTGCGGCAGGGTAAACTAAAGCATCTGGAGTATGATTCTGTCCGCAAGCACCTGACTTGGCGTAAGCCTAAGGTCAACAAAGACGAGGCGTTAAAAGTGGCTTTCTATGCCAAACTTCAAGCGCATGGTATCGCCGATATTTTCCGGTTTGTTAATGAGCAGTGTCACTTTCTCTCGGCGTTAACGCCGTTACAGCCGCGCTATGCCAAGAAGGTAGCCGATGAGGATAGTTTAATGGCGGTTATTATTGCTCAGGCTCTGAACCACGGCAACCTGAGCATGGCCGAAACTAGCGATATACCTTATCACGTCCTGGAAGCCACTTATCAGCAATATTTACGCCTATCAACATTGAAAGCCAGCAATGACCGGATCAGCACAACATTTCGGAGTTAAGCATCTTTCCCTATTATTCCTTCGGATTGGAACAACTCTATGGCAGTGTTGATGGGCAAAGGCTCGAAATGGGAACGCCTACCCTCAAAGCGCGTCATTCTAAAAAACACTTTAGGCGGGGGAAAGGCGTTTCTGCCTATACGCTGCTCGCCAATCACATCGCGTTGCAAACTGAATTGATCGGATCGCATGAACATGAAAGCCATTTTTTTATTCGATATTTGCTACAACAATACCTCGAATGGCGTGCCTTCACGGTTGGACGCTCAACACCGAGTTTTTGACCATCGACGACGCCGTACAGCGTATCTAAATCGAACGAGTAATACGGGAAAATCGGAAGCGCAGCGATAGCATTGCTGATGCGGTCATTGGCGGCCTGGAGAGATGCTTGCCGCAGGTACTGCTGGTAGGTTGTCTCCAGCATGTGGTACGGGATATCGCTGGTGCGAGCCATGACCTTATTGCCGTGGTTCATTGCCTGTGCGATGATTACAGCCATCAAGCTATCGGCGTCTGCCACCTTTTTCGCATAACGCGGTTGCAACGGTGTCAGGGCAGACAGAAACTGAGTCTGGCTGTTGACGAAACGAAATGCATCAGCAACATCGCAAAATGGCAATTTTTCATAGAATGCCTGCTCCCTCGCCTTGTGTTTGTCAACCTTTGGCTTACGCCATGTCAGTGTCTGAGTGTTCTTATCGAACTCCAGGTGCGTCAGTTTGCCCTGTTTTAGTTCGCGGTTGAACGCTATCCATTGCTCGCGCAACTCGGTCGTCAGTGCTTTGAGCTGGATATTGATCGGTTTGCGCAGAAATGGGATGTCCATCTGTGCAAGTATGTCGGCCTTTTCTTCCATTGATACCAGCTCATCGGAGAAATGGCGGTGTTGCAAGCTGTCATCAAGATAAAGTTCGCCTGACTTTAGACGTTTTCTGATCTGGCGATATAGCCAAAATTCGTAGCGGTCGGCATGGAGGCTGGTCGGATTGCCGTCAGCATCGAAGATCAATAGATACTGTCGCAGCCGCTTCGGTAGAGCGGTTGGCGGACATTCGTCTAGCGGTCGTTGTGAAAGGCGCTGCTGCTTGGAGAATACGCCTTTAGCCCAAACAAGCGCATCAAGCCACGGACTGTCAGGCGATACACTGGCGAAGTCGAGCGCGACATACAGCGGCCTTAAATGTCGGCGGATACGTTCGGCCAAGCGGTCAACTGCCTGCCAATGCAGGGCTAGTTTGCTAGCTGGTTTTACACTCATGCGTTGACCAGTGTCCTGAAGCGTGTCTTTCGGCATAATCTTGTACGCGCGCTGTCGCACGTTGCCGAATGGCGTAGCATCAGCCACCGTGTCATCGACATAGAGCAACAATAGGCGTCCGACCTGCTGAGTTTCCTGACGGCGTTGCATCTGCTCGGTAACAAAAGACTGCTTTGCGCCTGCACTGCTTTCGTCCTCTAACTGTTTCATGTGGTAAGCCATCGCATCGACCAGATTATCCGTAAACTGCCGATAGCGTTGCCAGGCGTAACATAACAAGTAAAGATGAGTCTGTTCTGGCTTTAGGTTGCGCAGGTCATGGACTGTATAGAAATTCGCCAAACTTGCATAGTAAAGCAAGTTCTGCTGTGAGACGCCCAATTTGGGCAGCAATGCTTTAGCGATCCTGTGCAAAGGCTCCAGCATGGCACGCTTCTCTCGTTCGCGGACCATCTGCCGCCAGCCGAAATCCTTGGCATCCTGTTTTAGCGCGGCCAATTGAGACAGGGTATCATCACGCACCAAGAGCTGAGCCAGCGTGGCTTTGGTCGCGTCATCCAGTATTTCCGCAAGTAGACAGCCAAGCCGCCGGCGTTCGGCGGATAGCGTTTCGCTGATCAATGCTTGCAGAGTGGTATGGCCTGGCCGAATGATTTTGTGATCGTTAAGCCAGGCGAGCAGCTCGGCGACCACAAATCCAGGCGATACGTCACGCCGCACAATAGACTCGGCCTGACGCGCGAGTTGCGGCAGGAAGTCAGAAGTCCACAGTCGATAGCCGAACAACTCGGCAATAAGCCCGCGCTGGGTGTAATGCTCATGGCTGGTTATCGGCTTCCGTTCAAACGCATCGCCGATGAAATATCGGCTCAATACAAAGGCGCAATCGTCTTCGACTTCGCTCCAGTCAAAACGGAAAAATGTGTGCTTGGCCTTGAAGTAACCGATTTGCAAAATGCAATAAACCTGGGCATGAAGTCCGGGTCTGCTGGTCGCAAGCATCAGTTCTGTTTCGGACAGTGCCAAGTATTCCAACTGTTGAGCGTCATCGAAGTCCGGCAGGCCATACAGGGCGTACTGCTCGGCTTCGGATAGTACCGTCAGCAGCTTGTTTTTCGCCGCCATCGTTTATAACTTAAACTTCATTCATCCAATCTTCGATAGTCAAAACACCATCGGGAACTAGGCTGAATGCTTTATCATGGGTGACAAGTATTGTATTGGCGGCTATTGCATGCGCGGCGATCATCATGTCGAGCGCCCCAAGCGTAATGCCAACCGACATGCAAGAAGCGCGTAAATCGCCATAAACGGTGGCGGCTTGCTCGTCCCAGGGCAATGTCTCAACACGAAATAGAAATTCCCGGATAAGTTTTGCAAGGGTGGCAGGATGTCCCTTTCGGGCTAAGCCATATAAAAGTTCGCCTTGTGTGACTGCGGATATGGTAATACTGTCCATCGGCAGCGACGCCAGCCGGTTACGAATCTCCGGGGGATGGCTTTTGATAATATAACTGGCCATATTTGTATCCAGCATATAACGCATCAAAACAAATCCCTCTCTTGGCTCGGCAGGTCTTCGCGATCCGCCATGAAATCGGCAGGAATCTTTGTGCGGTCGGCAAGCTCGAAAAACTCCGTCCAGGATGCCGGTTTGGGCGACAGTATGACTTCGCCAGTCACGGGATCACGACGAATAAATACTTCCGCTCCCGGAAAGCGGAATTCTTTCGGAAGCCGAAGTGCTTGGCTCCGGCCAGTGATAAATAACTTGGCAGTAGCATGCATATTAATCTCCTATTAAATAACATGGCTATTAACAAGCCACAGGTTGCAGCAAAACCGGTTGGTGAGTGGCGCATAACTTCAATAGGCGGTTAGGGATTTGATTTTCCCAGAAGCGC
>JAYVGW010000358.1:0-9770 GCA_043771735.1 Methyloglobulus sp. | reverse complement strand
ATAGGTTAAGAAACGCCAGTTTATGAGAATTAGTAATTTGCTAAAATAAATGAAATTAAATCATTTTAATATCAATTAGTTAAGGGTGCGGAATGTCGGCTTACAGGAGAATTTCTCTTCTTTTATATTGCTTAACGATACCTTTGACAAAGCATAACCGGCATCCCTGCCCGTTGCGCTGAACCACCGCAGCATTATTCAACATCACTATTGTTCAGGCTTTGCTGTCCCATCAAGGCCGACCGTAAGGATTCGTTCGTAGATTGATAGTAGTGCCCTGTAACCCGCATTAAACCTGGATTCTTATCATTTCTACTGAAAACAGCCCTGTCCGAAACCGATCTGTTTCGGACATGCCTTCCAATGGGTGTACAAAAGTAAGCTAAATGTATTTCGTACACAGGTTATAATTCGTACATCCCTTTCGGACGGAATTGGCTCATGTCGCGAGTTTTTGCATACTGTCGCGTTTCGACTACCGACCAAATTACCCTGAATCAAAGTATAGAAATCAAGGCAGCTGGGTTTACTATTGAAACGCAGCGCCTTATTGAAGAGAGCATCAGCGGATCCGTGGCAGCGAAAGAACGTCCGGGCTTTACTAAATTGATCGACCGGATGGAGTTCGGCGATATTTTGGTAGTGACAAAACTTGACCGGCTTGGGCGTAATGCGATGGATGTGCGGGCAACCGTAGAGCTGCTTTCTGGTCAGGGGGTACGCGTACACTGTCTTGCTCTGGGGGGCGTTGACCTGACCAGTTCAGCGGGGAAGATGACAATGCAAGTGATCGCTGCGGTCGCTGAATTTGAACGTGACCTGTTAATTGAACGGACGCAGTCAGGGATTAACCGGGCTAAGGCTGTTGGCAAACAATTTGGCCGACCACCCACACTAAATAAGGTGGAACGTGCAGAAGTCATGGAAAAATTGGCTGCTGGCCTTAATGTTACCGAGTTAGCCCGTGAATTCAAGACGACCCGACAAACCATTATGCGAATAAGGGAGGCCGCTTTGACATCAAAATAAGGCGGGCGGTTTATTGCCCTGAATAAGTTGTACTTTTTAGCGGCGGATTTATCGCACCTAGAACACCCATATGCCACGATACAACATCCGGAGTCCAATGGCATGCAACCCAGCGATACCGCTTATCCCCGCTTTAAAACCCGCCTGACGCAAGCGGAGCTGGAACAGTTCTACACACCGACAGATGAAGAACTGGCATTTTGTGCCAACGTTACCCGCTTGCCGACGACACAGCTCGGCTTTGTTGTTTTGCTGAAGACATTCCAGCGCCTGGGCTATTTCGTGCTGTCCAGCCAAGTCCCGGAAGCCATCATCGAATACATCGGGACGGTGGTCAACCACCGCGTTGACCGGGAAATATTGCAGCGTTATGACCAATCAAAAGTTCGCTATAACCATTTGGCGGCCGTGCGGCAATTCCTCGATGTGAAGCCTTTTTCTGACCAAGGCAAAGCATTGCTTCGTGCCACATTCAGCGAGGCCGCTTTAACCAAAGAAGATGTGGCCGACATCATCAATGTCGGCATTGAAATATTGGTTCGTCACCGGTATGAGTTGCCGGCATTTGACACCCTGGTACGGGAAGCCCGTGCCGGCCGTGCCGCCACCAACCAGGCGCTATACGAGCAGGTGCAGTGTGCCCTGGGCAAAACAGGAGCGGAGTTTCTGGATACGCTGTTTGTTGTCGGCGACGACCCCCGCAGGGTCAGCCCTTGGCACGACCTTAAACAAGACCCCGCCAAGCCCACCGTTCACGGTATGCGGGATCTGTTGGCACGCTTCGACCAATTGACGGCACTTTCCGCATACAACGCAGCCCTCAAGGCAATCCCCCTCGTCAAAGTCAGCCAGTGGGCATTGGAGGGCTACGCGCTTGATGCCGCCAGCATGGCCGATATGGCAGCAGCGAAACGGTATGCGGTGGCCTTGGCGGTGATACGTCAACGGCTCGCCATTGTGACCGATGACCTCTGCGATATTTTCTGTAAGCAAATGGGTCGGGTATCGCGTATTGCTGGGGAGAAGCTGCAAAAATATTTACTGGATAGCCAGGGCAAGACGGACGAGATACTGCGCCGATATGCATTGCTCGACACGGTGCTGCATTCTGAAGACTCCGATGAAGCCCAGTTGCAGGCAGTCCGGAAGACACTGGCTGACCGGCCCGATTTATGTGAGTTTTCAAGGTTGCATGTTGAATATGGCGGTAAAAATGAATGCCGTTTCATGAAACCGATCTTTGCCAACCGGCGGGCGGAGCTATTGCGTATCCTGTCCAAGCTGCGTTTCGTGTCCACCAGCCAGGATACCAGCTTTGAACGGGCATTGGCGTTGATGCTGGAGCAACGGGGGCGGCACAGTGAGTGGATAACACTGAAAAGCGGCACCGCAGCCGATTTGAGCCTGCAAGACCTGGCTTGGGTGCCAGAGAAATGGTGGAAGCTGATTACGGGCGAGCCGCAACGCGAAGCTCCAACACGGCTCAACCGGCGGCAGTTTGAAGTGTGCGTCTGCGTGCAAATGGTACGTGAACTAAGGTCCGCCGACCTTTGTGTAATCGGTGCCAACCATTATTCCGATACCCGTGACGAACTTGTGCCATTGGACGAGTGTGCGAAAACCAGGGAGGCTTATGGACAAGAAGTCGGCCTGCCCGTTGAGGGCATTCCGTTCGTCCAGCATGTTCGGGACCTACTGTCTGCGGCGGCGCAAAAAGCAGATGGCGCTTATCCCGGCAACCCGTTTTTCCAGATCATCGACGGCCGTCCGAAGTTATGCCGGATACAGAAAAAGCCGGTACCGGAAGGTTTCCAGGCACTGGATGCGGCATTGACCAAGAAACTCGATAAACGGGAGCTGTCCTTGTTGGATGTGCTGGCCGATACGGCACAGTGGATTGGCTGGGACAAGCATTTCGGGCCGCTCAGTGGCCATCAGGGAAAACTCAAGGAAGAGGTACGGCGCAAGATTTTGACTTCGTTTGCTTATGGGACTGGTTTGGGGCCAACCCAGATGGCACGCAATATGGCGGACATCAGCGCACGGCAGATAGCCTTTGTCGACCAACGCCAGGCCTCCACCGAAAAGCTGGAGGCGGCCATCTGCGATATCATCAATGCCTACAACCAGTTCCAGTTGCCGCGTTATTGGGGCGATACCAAACGGGCTGCTGCCGATGGCACCCAGTGGAATTTGTACGAAAACAATCTGCTGTCGGAGCGCCACATCCGCTACGGCGGCTATGGTGGCGTGGCTTACTATCACATCAGTGATACCTATATCGCGCTGTTCTCGCATTTCATCCCGTGCGGTGCCTGGGAAGCCATCTACATTCTTGATGGCCTGACCAAGAACAAATCCGACATACAGCCCGACATCTTGCATGGTGATACACAGGCGCAGAGCGCGCCTGGCCTTTTTGCTGGGCATCAAGCTGATGCCGCGCATACGCAACTGGAAGGACTTGAAATGGTTTCGCCCTACAGCACAGGCAACCTATACAAACATCGACGAGCTGTTCAGCAAGGAAGCCATTGACTGGGATCTGATCGCCTGTCATTTGGCAGATATGCTGCAGGTTGCCCAATCCATTCGGGCGGGCCGGATTTCGCCTTCGGCAATACTGCGCAAACTCGGCACAGCCAGCCGGAAAAATAAGCTGTACTTTGCGTTCCGTGAGCTAGGGCGGGTAGTCCGTACTATTTTCTTGCTCGAATACATCGGTGATGAAGAGCTGCGCCGCATCATCCAGGCAGCACAAAATAAATGCGAAGGTTTTAACCAATTCGCCCAATGGGTGTATTTTGGCGCCGATACCATCGCCGAAAACGTGCGTGACGACCAGCTGAAAATTATTAAATACAACCACCTGATCGCCAACCTTGTAATTTTCCACAATTGCCATACCATCACGCAGTCATTAAAGGAATTGGAGGCGGAAGGCATGAAGCTAACACCGGAATTAATTGCGGGCTTCAGCCCGTACCGCACATCCCATATCAACCGCTTCGGATTGTTCGAGCTGAAAGAGCGCTATCCACTGCCGGTGGACTATGGAGTCATGTTTTGAATATAGAATACAGGCATCATGCGGGTTACAGGGCACTACTATCAATTGTCGGGTAGGAACAGCGTATTACTACGCCATTCCCCCCTAAGAACCGGACATGCGAGTTTCCCCGCATACGGCTCAAGCCTCTAAAAACCCTGTTTTACCAGAGCCGACAGTTACTTTCTTATCCTGGTTATGAATTTGCCTATGACAGTTTGGATGTAATAACATGAGGTTGAGTAGGTCATCTTTGCCGCCGTCTGTCTTACGTTGGATGTGATGGACATTCCATCCCGTTTCCTTCGTAATCCTTTCATTGCAGTTCGGGCAGAGCCCTTCTTGCATATACCAAAGATTAAGCAATTTGTTCTTTCCTTTGAGATTTTCCTTCATCTGAAGGTCTAGCCTTCTTTCAAAGTATTCTTCCCAAGCAGGATTAAACGGGTGTGCTGCTGCTTTTATTTTGATATGTCGGCGAATGGGTGTATCACTGGCATTGACCAGCCTAACCATTTTAACTTTCCCAGCCTCTGTATTTACCGCCGTACCAAACACCCAATTACGCAGTCCTTCGCTTTTAAAATATCTGTCCTTTATCCACCGGGGTGGTTTGTTTGGATGCCTTCGACAAGCCCATTGCCAAAGCCTTTTCCAGATGAAGTGATCCACCTTTGAGAAGGTTTTCTTCGACACCTGATTTTGATGATAATTAGCCCATCCCCGTATGACGGGATTGAGGAGCTTAATTACGTTTTCCTGTTTTGCTGTACGGTTTTCTTTGATGATCAGTCGAATTTTCCGTAAGAATGCTTGCACATTCTTTTTCGCTGGTTTGATGAGTAATTTCCCGCCATATTTGCGAATGTTCCATCCTAAGAAATCAAAGCCTTCATCAATATGCACAATCTTGGTTTTCTCTTCTGATAGCGATAACCCCCTATCCTTCAAGAAGCCTTCAATGATTGATCTTGCCTGTTCCAGCGTTTCTTTCGTAGCGCCGGTGATAACAAAATCATCCGCATAGCGAATAAAGTTAACTTTTCCTTTCCATCTCTTCCTACTGGTTTTTGCACCAAAGTGCTTGGCCAGTTCGATTTCCATGCCGTCCAAAACCATATTAGCCAACGTTGGCGAGGCAATACCCCCTTGCGGAGTGCCCGCCTGCGTTGGAAACCAATTTCCTTTTTCAACAAAACCACTTTTCAGCCATTTTCTGAGTACGGCTTTATCCACAGGGATATTGGCCAGTAACCAGTCATGGCTGATATTGTCAAAGCATCCCGATATGTCTGCATCCAAGACCCATTGGGCCGAGTTTTTACTGGCTAATGCAGCGAAGCATTGCGCTGCTGCGTCTCTACAAGCCCTTTCCGGACGGAATCCATAAGAGTTGTGATCCGCTGTGGTTTCAGCAATGGGTTGCAGGCTGAGCAGGTGTAATGCCTGCATTGCCCTGTCCCGCAAGGTTGGGATTCCTAAAGGACGCAATTTACCGTTTGCCTTGGGAATATGGACTCTTCTCAGCGGTTGCGGCTGATAGCCCCTTCTTTTGAGCGAGTTAATTGCCTTGGCTTTTTGTTCAGGAGTGTCCCAAGTCTCCCCGTCCACTCCTGGAGTTTTCTTACCACGATTTTCAGTTACCCGTTTTACGGCGATTGCTCTGCCGTAAAGCGAGTGCGTCAGCAACCATTGTAAAGCTTTCGCCTTATTCCAGCGGCCTTCGCTGACTGCCTTTGCAATACGTACTTGTAGCCTTCTCACCATTCGATGCGCTTTGCCCCAGTCAATACTGTGCCAGCTAATGTCATAGTGGGAGGCTGCACCAACTGCACTGGGTGTAGTCGTCATTTGCTTTTCCTCCTTGTGATGGTTCTATAAGTTGTCCTGCAATTTGAGACCAGTTGGAAGTCTGCACTCTTTCGAGCAAGATGATATTGGCATTAAGCCTCAATCTCTATCTATCCCGTTACAGAATAGCATTCGCTTTTTCCAACCTCCTATGCCCGTATTCCCAACGGTCTCCCTTGCGGTCAACTTGCCTGGACAGGCGGAAATACGGGTTTACCGTGTTCCGTATAAATAACAATGAAGGGTTAGGTGCCAACTATCTCCCGATGGTTTTGTCATCCTCGTTTGGTCATACGTAAAGACCAAAACCAACCATGTTGCCTTTTGGCTAGAGTCTATCAGCATTTTTGACTCCTCGGATTTAACGAGATTTATCGCTGATTCACATGTGTTCACCTTACCTTCAAGCCTAGCACCCTACCGCGCAATGCTCGCAGTTCCGTTTTACCCTCACGGGTTCGACTTCATCTTTCGATTGGGTTACATTGTTAGAATGGCTTCAGACATCGCATTACTGTTAATGCCTGCACTCTTAGGCTACTGCCGGAGGAACGGCAGGTTTAGTCATGATTGCTCAAGCTAAACGATTATTTATACGACTTCACGTCGCACTACGCACGAATCCTTACGGTCGGCCAAAGCGCTGACTTTTCAAGCCGATGTCAGTGGCGTGTTATTGCAACAGGCCATCGAACATTTCCAGTCAAAAAGTGGTGTCATTAATCAAACAGCGCCGCTGGCATTCCTGGAGCCGCAAGAAGCGAAAGCCGTTCTGGGCGGCGAGGATCAAAAGTTTCGGCCCTCGCTGTATAAGGCCTTTTTATTTAGTGCTTGACCGAAAATGCTGAAAGCCATGTCCTCCAAGGTGTACAGCCGAAAAAATGAAATGAGTTTTTTCGTTTTTCACCCTAAAAATCTACAAAAACAGCAGGACAATATACAACCTGGTGAAATATAGCGCGTTTTTAGTTTCGGCAAGTCGTCGAACCCAAAAAAACTCAACCTTAAAAAGTCGCTGTAAGGCTTGATATAAAAGGGCTGTGGCATTCTCGGTCAGGCACTACTTAGCTAATGGCTGACCTTGTTTTTCAGCAAGATATTGAGCTCTCCAACGGCGCACCGCTGATTCTCCAACACCGGAGGCTTCACAGGCTTGTTGGATGGTGTAATTTTGGTCCACCATTAATTTAGCAATTTCGGTTTTAAATTCGGGGGTAAATTGTTTGCGTTGGGTTGTCATGGCATTTCTCTTTTCTTATCCAGTCAGTAGTTTAATTTCACTCTAAACTGTGTCCAGGATTATTAGACCATTACACTTTCAAGTCTTTTTTAATGTCTCAGTCTAATCAATTAGTTACATTTTTGTCGTGTACAGAGCTGTTCCATTGCTCCCCAGCCCCCTGAACTCAGGTTATTTTACCTTCTTTAATAAACTCTCTTTGGATAGCCAATTCCAATTGTTTTAACTCTAGCATCTTTAATCCAGAGGCCAAAAGTTCAACGGAACAGTAGTGCACAACATTCAATATACCAGCGCCTGTAAGTTCATAACGGGCCGCAATCTGTTGCCAGTCAATATCTTTGGTAATTTTGATTTGGGATGGGAAAGTCTTGCTCCAGATTTCATAGCGCTCTTCGGAACGGGGCATAGGGAAATGAATAATAGTCTGAAAACGTCGGACAAAGGCCTCATCTATATTGGCACGCTGATTGGTGGCTAATATCACCAAGCCGTTGTAGCTTTCAATACGTTGTAACAGATAGGCGACTTCCTGATTGGCATATTTGTCGTGGGCATCGCGGATGTCGGTGCGTTTACCGAACAGCGCATCGGCTTCATCAAAAAACAGAATCCAGTTTTTGTTTTCCGCTTTGGCAAACAACTTGGACAAGTTTTTTTCCGTCTCGCCGATGTACTTTGACACCATCCGCGACAAATCAACTCTAAACACTGCTTTGCCAGTATATTTGCCCAATAAGGTTGCGGTGAGCGTTTTACCTGTGCCGGGCAAGCCGTAAAATAAGGCGCGGTATCCGGGTTTTATTTTTTTCTTCATGCCCCAGTCGATAAGCAAGGTGTCATTATGTTTGATCCAGTTTTCGATTTCAGTGATTTGCCGGCGGGTATTGGGATGTAAGACCAAATCGTCCCAATCGATTTCCGTTTCCAGATGTTCCGCTGGGAAGTCCATACTGAAACGCGGCTTGCTGACCGCGCCTATCGTTAACAATTCGACAATTTCTGGATCAAGAATCAAACGACCACTCATCACGGGCTCGCCTTCTTTTACTGGCTCCAACCAAAGGATATGCTGCTCCGAAAACCAGTGTTCACTACTTAATAGGCTTTGCACTACCAGGCGCTTTTCAAGATTGTCACCTGCAAGGATAAATTGGGCGGTTTCACCGGTCGGCAACAAACCACGATGATTAGTGCCTTTTACACCACCGAATTCAGGAAAGTCGCCACCTTCTGGCAGATATTCGGCAATGAGCTTATTAAAAAACTGCGGGTGCAAATGCGGGGTTATGACCAACATTAAGAGTGCCAACTCTTCAAAACCAGGGTCTTTACTGGCAATAAATTGAACTAACCGGGAATTATCGTTATACAATTTAAGCGGACTGATTTCAAAGTTATCGGTTTGCCCAAAGTGTATCCGTAAACAGCCGCTCACGATGCTTTTCAACCAGCCTAAAGCCTGTTCCAAATTCACGGCGTTTTCACTTAACATTATTTAATTCCGCTTCAGTATCATTTAATTCTCACTTCATTGAATAATTTTTCAAAAGATTGAAAACTAAAATCTGGAAATAGTTGCGGCAAGAATTTTTTTATCCGCTTAGATACCTCGTTTTCTTTCCCATTGATTAACTCAAGTAGTAGGTATTGCCAGTATAAACAGCCCTTAGCTGCCAACATACATCGGAGATAGCTTCTGAAATTGACATAGAGTGGTATCAAATCTCCTTCAAATTGGAACAAGTACATCATGTTACGGTAGCCCTCAAGCGAGCAAAACCCTACTGCTGCTTCATCAATAAAAAAATCAGTTGGGAAAAATTTCCGGCGAGGTGTATTTTCTGGTTCATCATCGAAATACACCACGCCGGCCCAGTTAAGCGCCACCTGCTGAAAAGGATTAATTTTTACTTTTCCCATAATCTCATTTTTTTTTAATATGGGATTTACAGGTCGCCAGCTAATTTCAAATCCATCGGAAACACTATAAAAATCAAGAATTGTCTTTTCGATTTTCCCGCTTTTCTCAAGCTCGTCGATTTGTTGACTGTTGGCTGGTGAATTGAAAAAATTAAAAGCTGTTAAACTAATTAATTTGTTAAGACGCAATTCGTCTTCAAATGCAATTATTTCATCAAGAATATCTTTCATATGGTTTATTAGCGTTTAAAAAATTGAAATATCTGATGCCGTTCCAGTAGATTTTTCACCACCCGCACCTTTATAGAGTTTTACATAATTCGATTCAGATAATTTTTTCAGTTTATCCTGTTCGGATCTAGTAAATATAAGTTCAATAGCTTTATTCTTACGAGCATTAATGAGTTCAACATAAGTATTAAATCTAGATTTGCCATTAAGCTTATGGGCTTGAACAATTTTTTTGGCTATCTCAGCATCTATTACTTTTGCAATTTTACCTGCGTCTGAATCATTCAAATAAATGGTCTCTCTAACAAGTGAATCACTTAAGGCGTAGCTGGCTGCATTCTGACCGATGGGATTATTCGCCGAAGCTTTTACAATACTTTGCTTACGGACAAAACTATCACCCTGCTTTTCCATCACGAAAGCTTCGCACACCAAAGTTGTTGGAAC
>JAYVGW010000357.1:0-4268 GCA_043771735.1 Methyloglobulus sp. | reverse complement strand
ATGTCACTTGTTTTGCCGGGGCGTACCCTCCAGAATCTTATTTGAGCGTCTGCTTAACGGAAAATTAGTTGTTGGCCTCCAACTACTGCTGTGGGTCGGACTATCACCATCGGTAAGGGGCAATAAATTGATATTGGCGGCCGACTGCTATCGAGAATATATTGTTGGCCATTAGACCATCGACTACCGATCCAATCAAAGTGGGGATTGAGCATCAATCGGTTTTGGGATTTCTTTGGATTGTTCAGCCGACCAACCAAGAAATCATGCCAGGTATGAGCCCAGAGAAAACAGTCCCTAAAGACTGGGACGGAAGATGCCTGGAATCATGGTAAAACATCATGGCTATTGCGATGACAAAGCAAAGGTAGCCAAACCTAAAGCCGGAGCCGGAGCCTATATCGCGCCTGTCCAGTTGTACTTTGTATTTCTTAGCACCCAAAAAATGTTTAAAGAAAATAACACTGCTTTAAGTTTAACTAATTCAATTTGGACTTTTCTACTTATAGCGGTTGTTTATTTACCTTTACTCAAAGCAATGATTCTATTGCAGCACATTCTTCCGAATTTAGTTGAAAGTCAAAAATTGACAGATCTTCATTCATATGTGTTGCCGAGGTTGTACCCGTTAATGGGACAATCCCGATTTGACTCAGATACCGGAAAAATACTTGGGCGGGAGTGCGTCCGTATTTTGTCACCATGCTTTGTACGGAATAATCCGCCAATACGTGGGGATTGGCAGTCAGTGTCCAAAAGCTTTGGTAGATGATTCCGTTATCTTGACAAAATACCCGGATAGCGCGGTCATAACCTGTATTGGCATAAAAGCGGTTCTGGATGATGGCCGGTTTGATTTCGGAAGCATGGAACAACACTGCCAATGTGTCCAACTCATAGCAATTGCTAATGCCCAATTGCTTAACGCCGCCGCTTTTGACGATTTTCTCCATCGCCTGCCAGACTTCAAAAGTTGACTGTGGACTGGTCATTGGCGAGTGCAACACTAGGCAATCCAGATAAGTCGTTTGTAAGTTAGTAAGGGAAGCCAGGAATGATTGGGTTACTTGATCGCTTAGGTTTGCCTTGGGGTCGTAAGGGATACGCTGGGGATCTTGCCCGTCCAAGGAAGTAAATTTGGTTTGCAGGTAAAGCTCCGGCCGGGTTACCAAACCACGATTTATGCAAGCCGCTATCCCATCCCCTACACCAGCCTCATGGTAATGTTTGGGTTGGCAAGCCGTGTCGATGCCGCGAAAGCCCGTCACAATCGCCTGTTCTACCAAGGCCGCTGTGCGTTCTTTTTTCCAGGCCGTGCCGTAAATGATCTTCGGCATCCTGATGCCTGCTGTGGTCGTAATGAAATCGTCAGGTTTCATTTTTGCCCACCCAATGTGTGACGGCAGGAGGCTGGTAATTGGCAAAGCGCTCCAGCAACTCGTCTGGGGTTTTTTCTACCATTAACAGGGCAAGGTGGTGTTTTTTAACAAAGTGCTCCGCCAAAGCGTGATCCAGGAATTCAATCAGCAAATCATAATAGCCTTCGACATTGAGCAAGCCGCATGGCTTATTGTGAAAACCAAGCTGCGCCCATATCCAAATCTCAAACAATTCCTCAAGCGTCCCAATGCCGCCAGGGAGTGCCATGAATCCGTCTGCAAGCTCGGCCATCAGCATTTTCCTCTCATGCATGGATTGGGTGATGTGCAATTCAGTTAGGTTTTGGTGCGCGACTTCTTTATGTGCCAAGGCTTTCGGGATGACACCAATAGCTTGGCCGCCGAGCTTTAGGATATTATCAGCTACCATGCCCATAATGCCGATACCGGCACCGCCGTAGACTAGCCTGATATTTCCGCTGACCAAAGCTTCGGCCACTAAAATAGCGGCTGAGGCATAGGTGTCCTGTCGTCGCCCAGGGCTTGAGCCGCAATAAATGCAGATACTATTAATCGATCCCATGTGACATATCAGTCGAATGTTGATGCCGATATCCAGCTTCCTGATTACATTGAAGCTTCAGTTAAAATTGATATGCTGTAACAGCCGCCAAATTAAACAGGAATGATTTGAACACCTGTATTAGTACCTGCACTCCGCAAACGCTTGTCGTTAGTTGCAAGTGGCAAACCACGCCTTATCGCCAGTTCCAAATAAGCCGCATCGTAAGTAGTTAGGTTTTCGGCACGGGCAAGTGCGAGGATTTCATGCAAGGCTCGTAGGGGCGTTTTATCATCGGTGGCTATAGGCAAATCGCCAATTAGTTCAAGCCGAGCGGATACACCAGCCGACTTAATCCGACCCCGCCGTTCAGCTTGTATCATCACGTTTCCTAACTCAAGATGCCATAAGGGAGGCACTAATGCCCCTTCATCCCTGACACGCTCCAATAAGGTATCACAGACTTCAGACGCTTCATCTTCAAAACACCAAGAAACGGCTATGGAACAATCAAGAACAAATCCCGTCATCGACGGCCTTCATCACGAAGCTCTTGCCACGACAGACCACCCAGGTTGCAGCCTTGCCGAAGGGACTTTAATTTTGAAATAGCCAGGTCAATTCGGGAGCGGTCAGCTACAGCAACCGGAATAAGCCGTGCCAATGGTTTTCCATGGCGAGTAATGACGATTTCTTCGCCTTGTGCTACACGTTCAAGCAGGGAGGACAAATGTGTTTTGGCTTCAAATGCGCCTACAGTAATCATTTAATAACTCAAAGTTCTAGTTTAACTTGCCAACTAGATTAACACATAGCCCTAATTTTGTCAGTTCTAAAACTCACTTAGATTACCAGGAATGCTTAGTATAATTTTTCATAATTTACTTATATTATTCAACAAGATATAATAATACCCTGTCCTCCATTCCGGACAGGGGCGCATATCAACCACTTTGGTAAGGTCGGCCAAAACCCGCTGCTCAATATTCCTTAAAGCTAACAGTAGTATTAGGGATAAACAGACATTCGCTTACATTTACACAACAATGCTGGGCGTAGTCGGGTTAGTTTCTGGGGTTGATAAGAAGCTCGCGATTAATGGGCAAGACTGGAAAAAATAGTGCAAGCCTTTGGTTTGTAGGGTATTCACATCCTGGATCATGTTATCGTCGGCGATTACAGCTTTTCGTTTGTAGAATATGGGCTGATTTGATCGCCATATAACGCTTTACGTTTAACGCGAAGCGTTATACTGCTAAATGAATGATTCATTCGTTCCGATGCAAGCATACCGCCGCTATCTTTGCTGGTAGGCAATCCAGGAAATGGCCTGTTGACTTCCAGGCTTTGGCATTGCGTAAGCTCATGTTGCTGGATGCTGCAATAAGATTGACGATCTGCGTAGTCCACCAGGTAACCGCCTGGAGAAACTGAGTGGCGATAGGTCGGGACATTGGAGCATTCAGATCAATGACCAATGGCGTTTGTGTTTCCGGTTTGAGGACAACAACGCTCACGGTGTTGAAATAACTGATTACCATTGAGGCCAGACCATGACAACCATACACACCCAAGACCTTAACCATACAAACTTTAGCGACGTTAGTACGGGTGACGCGCTGCGTCCTATCCATCTCGGTGAAATACTGCGTGAGGAATACCTGAACCCGATTGGCATGTCTGCCAATGCCTTGGCAATGTCACTTAAGATTCCCGCCCCGCGTATCAATGACATTGTGCGTGAAAAGCGAGGGATCACGCCCGATACCGCCTTGCGGCTTGCCCGTTATTTCGGCTCTAGCCCTGAGTTCTGGTTGAACCTGCAAACTGCTTATGACTTGCGCGTGGCAAAAGAGAAAATCAATGCAGCTATTGAGCGGGAAATTTTACCGCGTGAGGTGGCTTAAATGTTTGCGATTTGTGGTAATGCTTGATATTTAGTGGTACAAAATTGGTACATTAAGCGTTATTCATCTAAGAAACCATCAATAAATATTTATTTGGTGCCTCGGGCCGGAGTCGAACCGGCACGTCCTTACGAACGAGGGATTTTAAGTCCCTTGCGTCTACCAATTTCGCCACCGAGGCATCGATAACATTGATGAGGACGGCATTATATAACATCAACAAAAATAAACTAGGGCAATCCAGGTTTTATTTGGCTAATCGCCAATCTTGGCATATTCTGGGATACTATCAATGCCCAGTTTGTGCAGTTTTCTATAGGCTGAGACCTTTGCACGGACAGCAGAAACTTTGGCTGAATGGTTAAAAGCCGATTTTTTTGAATAGGCATTGGCCTTGATGGGCAATATTCGTCCGAAATA
>JAYVGW010000356.1:0-2510 GCA_043771735.1 Methyloglobulus sp. | reverse complement strand
ATGGTGAGCGCTTATTCCGAAGACAATGGTAAAACCTGGAAGCAAGGTGCCAATCCTGCCGTCAACAATGAAGGCGACCAATCGCACATAGACCTTATTGCAGACCAGCACGGTAATTTCCATGCCGTCTGGCTGGAAGATCCGGAAGAAAACGGCTACCAAAGCCTGCGTTACTCGCGCTCAGTTGATTGGGGACAACATTGGGGGCAAGCGACCACACTGGACGACTCGACTTGTTCCTGTTGCTGGAATACGCTTGCGTTGTCGCCGGAAAACGAGCTGAATATCCTCTACCGAGATATGAAACCACGGGATATGTCGCTCATGCAGTCTTACGATGACGGCAAAAGCTGGCGGTACGTCAGCACGGTGGGCGAATTCGGCTGGCAGTTTGACGGCTGCCCCCATGACGGCGGCAGTCTGGCGTATGGCGGAAGCGACAGCCCAAGGCAGTTGCATAGCCTGGTGTGGACGGGCTTAGAAGAAAAATCCGGGTTGTATTACCTTTCTTCCAAAAACAATGGTAACTGCTGGTCAGAACCAAAAAAACTGGGCAATACCGCTATCCATGGCGACATCGCCACGTTTGATGGCGATGTTTTCGCCTTATGGGATGAAATGGATGCAGACGGATCGGGCATTTTTTATGCAAAATCCGAGGACGACGGTAAAAATTGGTCAACGGCAACACGCTTGGCCGCATCCAAAAACGCGGCAACACACCCCAAGCTTATTACAACCAAACACGGTGTTTTAGCCTTGTGGACAGAAAAACCCAGCAAACAACCTGGGCAACTGGCGTGGTTTGTTATTGAGTGATCGATTATTCCGCCGCCCTTGAGGGAACACTGGGATGAGGGGAGTTCAACAAAACATATTCCATTTTTTAACCTCCTCACTCCAACCCTCCTGGCAATCCCTTCTTCATCACCCTACTTCCTACCCCCAAGGGCGATCCAACAGTAGCGCAAGTTTTACTGACCATCCCCACTATCAGCTATATAATGTGCCTTGTTCCATCACTCAATCACACAATTTTTCAGGTATCTATTAATGACACTTAGCGACATCACATTCCCAGTTAAACCATTGTTAGGTATTGCGTTGATGGCAAGTTTGACCTTACCCATGCCTGTGTTTGCCCATGCCATCATGGTGAAATCCCAGCCTGTGGTCGATAGCACAGTTGCCGAATCACCCAAGCAAGTGGATGTCTGGTTTAATGATAAGGTGGGCAGCGAATATAAAGCGCTGGCGGTCATAGATAGCGCTGGCAAACGCGTTGATAACAAAGATGCCGCCCAGGAAACCTTCGATCAATCGCATCTTTACGTCACGGTTCCGCAACTGCCGCCAGGCACTTATAACGTGCGTTATCGGGTCGTATCCCTGGACACCCACATCGTCACGGGCAAATTCAAATTCACCATAAAAACGCCTTGATCCACTGTCTACAATAACAAACCGTCTACTAACGAGGCTTATCACGACATGAAATCACCCTATTCAGCATTACGACTTTTTTTGCTTATCAACACCTTGTTATTAACCGCTTGCAACAGCCCAGGCGACAACGACAATCCTTCACAAGTGATGACTAAAGCTACCGTCGGCTGCCTGGTTGCCACTGATTTCTATGCGGTTTATTTTAGTGCGTACGTCAAACCGCCCGTTGACAATGTCAGTATGTCAGCAAAAGACAAAAAAACCCTGTTCCGGTCGTACTGCAAAGACATACCGACGACGGGCATGGGTTACTTTACCGCTGACGTGGTAGGTGAAGAACTGAGGCAGACACCGATTGGCATCCGCGTTGTGGAACAAGAATTTGCCGGGGGCGATGAAAGCAAGGCCGAAAATTTCAAAGACATCCGCACCATCTCCGAAATTCCCGCCAAACTGTATCCGCGTGGCGCAGTTGAAGCCCAAGCGCAACTGGACAAAAACGGCTACTACGCCATTTATTTGATGGTGGGCGGCGAAGAAGCCTTATCGGATGAAGATAAGTTGAGGATTCCCCTACATGTTGGCGTTGATCCCGATGCCAAGCCGATAGGCACTTATATGGCTATGGGCATTGGCAGCATACTCGGTTTAGCGTTGATTGGCTTCGTCGCCTTCCGTTTTATGCGTAGGCGGAACACTCTATAGGGAAAAAATCTCCCTCTCCCTTGGGGGGAAGGTCGGGATAAGGGATGTAGACACTTTATTCTAACCTCCTCACCCAACCCTCTCCAACAGGAGAGGGGCTTGATTTCTTAACTTAAGTGCATTGATATTACATCCACGCACATCTAAAAACAGGAGCTTACATGGCTAGACTAATTGGCCTTATTTTTCTGCTCGTCCAATTGCAAATCGGCTACGCGCACCCGCCCGGCCTAAGCTCGGCGGACTTGACCGTCAAACCTGATGGCCTGGACGCTAAAATAACCTTTGCCGTCCAGGACATCGAAGCCTTTGTGCCGATGGATACCGATGAAGATGCCGAGGTAACCGATGCCGAGTTG
>JAYVGW010000355.1:0-6243 GCA_043771735.1 Methyloglobulus sp. | reverse complement strand
TTTTATTTGATCCAGGCGGGCTTCGATGGCATACAATTCGGTAATTTTAACCAGTTGCCGGTCGAATAGCTGTTGGATTTGTTTTAGCTGTTCTCCGGTGGTTTCCTCCTCGTTTTTTAAAAAACTGAGTTCGTCCCCCGCTTCCAGTACGGTAAAATACTTATCTACCACATTGAACAGCAAGGTTTGCTGGGCTTGGGCATTTTCCAGGGTGTATTGGCTTTCAACGGCGTTCGCCCGCCGCCAATTCCAAAACTTGGGGAAATCAAGCAAGGTCTGGTTTAACGATACAATATAGCGCGTACCTTCAAAATCGCTTACTTCACCGTCCCGCCGCGTCCTAGGCGTTGATACCCGCGTACTGTTGAGAGACCAATTGCTCGTGCCAGAAACCTGGGGCAGCATTTCCCCCAATGCCTGGCCTTTTTGGGCAGTGCCGATCTTGATCTTGGTCTCAGAAGATTTCAGCGTAGGATCAGCTTCCAAAGCTTGCTGGTAAATGCTCAGTAAATCGTCGCCATAAGCCGTCTTGCACAGGGCAAAGATCAGGCCTAACAACACTGCATTGAGTTTTTTCATGGTTATCCGTCTAGGGCTTAGCTTTTCCCGACTAAAGCGTTGAGGCTTTCTTACGATTGGCTAAGAGCTCTTTTGGCGCACCAAAAACTTCCAATTGGTTTTCCCTAAAAAAGTCCACGAAGCGTTCTGCGAGCATATATCGATTATCATCATAAGCACGACCATCCCATTGCTGAAGAACAGCTTCGATTTGCTCAAGGCTAATTCCATCAAGATAGTCGCTGGCCTTAACATGCGGAACCATCATAGTCTGGCA
Organism: Methyloglobulus sp.; assembly: GCA_043771735.1. Classification (GTDB taxonomy): domain Bacteria; phylum Pseudomonadota; class Gammaproteobacteria; order Methylococcales; family Methylomonadaceae; genus Methyloglobulus. Next base: position 5,408 of record JAYVGW010000355.1, on the reverse strand, counting down.
TAATTCCAAAGTACGGGAGTCAATACAAAGGCAAACAGAAGGAACACCGGCTTGAATACCAGCCATCACACCATGGATACGGGTGCCGACCACAAGGTCAAAGCCATTCATTATCGACAGCCATTCAGGAACACTTGTAAAAGCGTGTGACCAGCGACGAAACCATTGCTTAAATTCGGCATCTGAGAGATTTGGATGAATATATTCTTTGGATAGGACAAAATCCCGTTTTGTAATATTTGTATATTCTTGCTTAAATAGCTTCAACATTACCCTGGGATGTTGGCAAACATACATCCCCTCTGTGTTCTCAACAACTTTTACCAAGGACTGTTCTAGACGTATGAAGTCAGGCAAGTATGGGTTGCCGGCAATTACGGCTACACGTCGAAAATCGTTTGTATGCCGCCTAAAAATATCCCGTCCTAAATTGGCTGAAGGATTAATAAAATTGGAGGGACATCCGGTTATCACGCATTTTTCTGCCAACCCTTTGGCGGCAATCGCATCATAAGTTACTTGACCGCGCAATGAGATGTTTGGGTGGTCTGTTGCTGACTTACCGGCAAGCACTGCAAGCCAATCCCAAGACCCTTGAGGAATAGAATCAATTTCAACACCAGAAATTTCGCCCTGGATGCCAAGCCCGACACCAACTAATGGAATATTGATTTTTTTGAATGTGACTGCTAAGTCGCCTAAATCGATGTGCTTTCCCAAGAAGTTCGCAAGAGGAACCACCAAGCGGTTTTGGTCAGTTAAAAGCTTAGTTAAATCACCTCCCCACGGAATAGAAGTAGGGGATGCGTTTAACATACGAGAAATAGCATGGCAAAAAAGCTGATTTCCAGTGTTTTCGCCAGTCTGCTGTGATAATTCATCTGCGTTTAAAAAAGGCGCATCTGGGATGTAACTGGACATCCCATATAAGACCGGTGCCATTATTTGTTTTGACGGTTGAGCATTAATAGTTACTTGATTTCTTGGTGTTAAGCCTAAATTACCGGTTCTGTTTTTGATTAAAAATCTATCAATCACCTCCTCAACAATAACATCAGGCTTAAATGACTCAATTACCGGCGTTTCAATGTTCCGCGCCCAAATAAACAGAGTCTCGGAAAAACATTCACTGAGAAAAGGAATGAGCCAGTCCGCGTAGGAATCACGGATAATAATGGCACGAGGTAAATCGGGTTGATCTGTTCTCTTGAATAGCCGAGTCGGCCTGGTTTTTGAGAGTCCGATATATGGGTGTTCGGCCATTTCGATAGCCTGTTTCTTATACTCGACACCCACTGCACACACCGGTTGAGGTAAGTCTGGATGGGAGGATGATGATTCGATATAACTGCCATCCACGTAGTCTAGGCGTACTTTCCCTGAGAGATCACCAATTGTTTCCTCTTGTACAACAAGATTAAAGCCTATTTTTTTCAGCGAAGGCAACTGTGGAAACTTATTTCTTAATTGACGAATTATTTCCTCAGCCGCGATCTTGGCGGCAAGATAATTCCAGTGCGAGTCTAATTTGTAACATAACGGCCCGAGAGCTTTTTTGGGTATCAAAAGAGGCTTAAGATCAAGGATGCTATTGTCCAAAACCGGATTAACTGCCTTAATGAACTCTTCGCTTACCGTGGAGCCTGGAAAACGAGCCACGTTTTTTGGTAAAAACTCTGGGTAAATATATTCCTTTCCTGGGGCAATAGTTAAAAGATAGTAAATATTGTTCGTATTACATGTTTTTTGCAAAGCAGCATAATGAGACGAATAATCATGCAATTGATCCTGCGAAAACCTAATAGCGCCGGTATATTGGCCGATGGCATCATTTGAGTCATTACACAAGAATAACCAACCATCCTCCCCAACCAAGGCCAGATCTAAACGATTTTTTTTTGCTGCGTCTGAAGCAACATCCATTCCAAAATTTACTTCAGTGGGGGAGTTATTTAGAACGTAGCCAGTTTCCGACTCCACAACTTTTACCGAATGTGTTTTTCCATCGTGCAGAAGAGTTGGCAGGGTGACTGTGAACGCATGATTAGAGCCCTCAAAGGCTGTATTCCTGGCAAGGTCTTGCCGGTACTCGTTAGCAGTTGTTTCACACACAAAAGCATCATCGACCAATATTTTTAGCTTTAGATGTTTTCTTGGGACTGCCAAGTCAACGAGCCAACCTGCGATAGTTTTTTCGTTGTATAGATCAACGTAACCAATCATACTGCTGGGTATCGGTTTCATGGGCATAATGTAATATTTCCTAATTTGATAAATTTAAGGGTTCTCTGAGCAAGTCCTTCGACAAGCTCAGGACGAACGGTAAGATGTTGATTCCGTTCGTGGTGAGCCTGTCGAGCCATGAGCGGAATCAACTTGTTCAGAGATTCCTTAATATATTGCACGGGCAGTTAAGGCCGGTTTATATTGCGCAAGATGTAACAGGGTTTGCCCTAAGATTAACGGCGGTGCCGGAATGTTGTTTGTTATTTCTTTGTAAATGGCAGTGTCGAGTTTCACGGTTTCGATTAATTCATGTGGGGAAAGAGAGTCCCTCGCACGAAAATGCTCGCCACTTATGCTTAGTTCAACTTTCTCTGCCGTCCCACCAATAACCGAGCCAATCACAGGCCGCCCAAATACAAGGCTTCCTGTGACATCACTGGAGAGCTTTTTCAACAGATCGACCCCATCACCACCCAGTCGATGGATTCCATTAACTGCCCCAATTCTTCCGGTTTGTAATAACCGTGGTAGCGTAACATTACCTTAACTTACGAAAGAAGCCGGTTGATTTTGTTTTGGCAAATTTTACTTTAGCGGGGGAGTTGTTAAGGACGTAGCCAGTTTCAGATTCCACGACTTTCACCCAACGTGTTTTTCCATCGCGTGGATTGGTAGGTAAGGTAACCTTGAACGCGTGATTGGTTTCTTCAAACGCTTTATTCTGGGCAAGGTCTTCCCGGTATACGTTAGCTGTTGTTTCGCACACACAAACATCATCCACCAATATTTTTAACTCTAGGTGTTCGCTTGGGTTTGCCAAATCAACGAGCCAACCTGAGAGAGTGGTATCGCTGTATCGATCAACATAACCAATCATACTGCTGGGTATCGGTTTCATAGACATAATATAATAGTTCCTAATTTGAAAAATTAATAGATAAAACAGGCAGTTTAGGCCAGTTCATATTGCGCAAGATGCAAGAGGGTTTGCTCTAAGATTAACGGCGGTGCCGGAATGTTGTTTATTATTTCTTCGTAAAGTGCGGTATCGAGTATCACTGTTTCGATTAATTCACGCAGGGAAAGAGAGTCCCTCGCACGAAAATGCTTGCCACCTATACCTGGTTCAACTTTCTCCGCCATCCCGCCAATATCAGGACAAATCACAGGTCGCCCAAATTTGTAGGCTTCTTGTATTACCAGCGGCGAGTTTTCCCACCAGATCGAGCCCATCACCACCCAGTCGATGGGTTGCATTAACCGCCCCAACTCTTCCGGCTCGTAAGAACCGTGGTAGCGCACCATGCCCTTGGTTTCGGCGAGTAACTGGTTGATCTTGTTACGGTAGGATTCGTGTTGCCATTCCAGGCCGGAGCCGTAGATGTCTAGCGATACTTTTTTGCGCAGTTTTTTCGGTAGTTTGGCGAATGCTTCAAGGATGATGTCGATGCCCTTGAATGGGGTAATTTGGCCGAAGTAGGCAAACCGCCCACGGAGTTCCTCTGGGTGGACTGGGCGTGGCGGCAGCTTTGCTTCCAGTGGCAGCCCATTTTCAATGACTATGATCTTGTCTGCCGGAATGCCCCATGCAATGTAGCGTTGGCGCAGGAACTCGCTGGGGGAAATAAACTGGTCGACCAAATTGAAGTAAGTCTTGATATAGCGCTCACGCAGGAAGAAATCTTCCGGCGTACGGTCAGGAAAGCATTGCGAGCATTCGCGGGGACTGGATTGGTAGCAAAGCCTGCCATCGGTCTTGATCATCTGCCCTGAGTTCATGCAGATGGCGATATACTCGTGCAAGGTAATGACGATCTTCGCCTGGGGACAAACTCGCTTGGCCGCGCGGATCATTTCTACCCCAAGCCACACATAGTGGTGAAAATGGATGACATCCGGCTGCATACTGCGCAGCATCTCGGCGAAATCGCTGTCATCACCGAGGGCGATGGTGGCGGTAAGGTTTGGAATTTCGGCATTGCCAGCGATCAGGTATTCTCGCTCGTTTAATGCCGCCACTGGGGTGCCAAGGTGCATCAGTTTTTCTGGGGCGCGCGCGACAAACCAGGCTTCGTGTTCGGCGGTCTGGTTGATGCCGTTAAAAAGATGGTGAGCGGCCATTTCGGCACCGCCTTTGCTGAAGGTGGGGTGGCCGTGGCTAAAGATAACGATACGCATGTTCAAGCTCCGCTCTGTTCTGGATTGGCGATTTCGCCGTTAATGATTTTTTGGTGGTAGCGCCAGCCGTTGAAAAGCGTCAGCAGTTGCCTGTAACCGGCAATGTTTTCGAGGTTTTGGGATTGCCGCTCAAGATGCCAGAGTCTGGCAGCAGGGACTAACCAGAGTGTCTGGCCGCGTTTACGCAGCTTAAGGCAGAGGTCGCTGTCTTCAAAATCGCCGATGATATAACCTTCATCGAATCCGCCTTCGGCAAGGAAATCCGCCTTACGTAACATCAGGCAAGCGGCAGTCAGCAGTGGGTGCTGGCTGGGTTCATTGCTTTTGTTCCAGTTGATGCCTTTTCCTGGGTGAATATTCAGAAGGAAACCTGGATAAAATGGATCCCGTTTCGGAAGCATTCCCGCATGTTGAACGGAATTGTCGGCAAATTGTAAAAGCGGGCCAACGGCACCTGCACAGGGGAGTTCATTCAGCGCGGTGTGCAAAGCAGTGAGCCATCCATTAGCTTGAGGAATAACGTCGGAGTTAAGCAGTAGCAATGTGTCTGCGCGTGCTACGCGAACGCCAATGTTATTGGCACCGGCAAAACCGAGGTTCTGTCCATACCAAACGACCCTGAAAGGTTTGTTAAACAGTTGATGATACCGTGCTGCCATGTCGAGGGCGGGAACAATAATGGCAGGATCGTCGATAACGTAGATCAGGTCAGCGTTGTCGAAATCCGTGTCATCGACAAAATGTGCCAGTTGATGGCGCATGAAATCGTAGCGTCCATAGAGGGGTATGATGACAGATACGCTCGGCGCTATCGGCGGAGTGCCAAACTGCCGCTCACTCACCTCGGCAACCGTCTTGCGGGACGAGGCACTAATGGCTTCGATGGCAGAACCGAGTGTACGGTTGAACAAGGCATAGAGTGAGCCTCGAATCCTGTCTGGCGCAGGGATAAACCCCAATATTTCCTTGATCAATTGGATGCCGTGGGCTTCGGTTGCAGTGCT
>JAYVGW010000354.1:0-7901 GCA_043771735.1 Methyloglobulus sp. | reverse complement strand
AAAGCCGTCGGTGACTTGGTCGGTGTTGATTCTATGCGGTTTGAGTCGGATGCGGGCGGCCCTGGGAGCGGGTCGGCAATGACTGTCGAACTTAATCATCCCAATCTCGACATACTGGAGCAAGCCAGCAAAGACTTGGCGGAAGCGCTACGTGGCTACCCATTGGTGAAAGATGTGGATGATGGTTTTAGCCCCGGCAAGCAACAATTGGATTTTACTATCCTGCCCGAAGGCAATAGCCTGGGCCTGACGGCGCAAAATGTTGCACGGCAAGTCCGCAACGCGTTTTACGGTGCGGAAGTATTGCGCCAGCAACGTGGCCGTAACGAAATTAAAGTCATGGTCAGGCTGCCTAAGAACGAACGCGAAAGGCAAACCCATGTTGAAGATTTGATGCTCTGGACCGCCGCAGCTAAAGAAATACCGCTAAAGGATGCCGTCCAGATCAAGCAAGGCCGCGCTTATACAGAAATTGACCGGCACCAAGGCCGCCGTAATGTGCAGGTGACTGCCAACGTCACGCCTAAGAGCAAGGCGGGTGAAATCTTAAATGATTTAAAAGCGGAGGTACTCCCAGAATTAATGCAGAAATACCCTGGGCTGCAATACAGTTTTGAAGGCCAGGAAGCCGAAATGGCGAAAAGCGTCGGCAGCTTAAAACTGAGTTTTGTGTTTTCGTTATTGGCTATTTATTGCTTGCTGGCGATCCCATTCCAAAATTATATTTTACCGCTTATCGTTATCGTCAGCATCCCTTTTGGGATTATTGGCGCTATTTTCGGGCATCTATTGCTGGGTTACGACCTAAGCATCATCAGCTTACTGGGCATCGTGGCCTTATCCGGCATCGCCGTCAATGATGCGCTGGTGCTGATTGAACATGCGACCTACTTACGGGTAAAAGGCAATCATGAATCGGTGAGTGAACTTATCAAAACCGCCGCCATACAGCGTTTCCGTCCGGTCATATTAACTACGCTCACCACCTTTGGCGGCCTGATGCCGATGATCTTGGAAACCTCCAGGCAAGCCCGTTTTTTGGTGCCAATGGCGATTTCGATTGGCTGCGGCATTGTGTTTGCTACGTTGATTACGCTGATCCTGATACCTTCCCTGTACGTCGTGGTTGATGATGTTCGAAATTTGATGAAGAAAGGCAAAGCCGAAGATGGATAGGACGGTTGAATTTTAAGGTCAACGCCCTCCTGCACCAGCCTGTTACCTGATTGAGGCAGCACAAGGTTGCGGCGCGTACGGCAATCTTCTATTTTACATTCACTAGAAGGCCGTGGATAAACAACCGCCCTTTACCACGAAGTGGGCAGTTTTTTATGGATGATAAGTGTTTTATCTTCAATGGACACATACCCGCCCTTCGTGAGTTCATGCATGATTTTATTGACCATTTCCCTCGATGCGCCGACCATCGAAGCCAAATCCTGCTGGGTAGGCCGATTATGGATCACAGTGATATTGCCTTCAATAACCGCCAATTCTTGTAGTGCCTTTACCGTCCGCTCATAAACATTCGACAAGGCCAGTTGCCTAACTTTGTCCGTTAAATGCCTGATTTTTTCTGACAGCACACCCAATAAAGTGATTGCCACCTCAGGATGATTCATCAGCCAGTTGATAAAATCACCCTTTGAAATGGCTGCACACGTTGTTTTTTCAAGACAGACTACAGAAGCCGATCTCGGCTCATCACTTAGCAGGGCAAGCTCACCAAAATAAGAGCCAGGTTCCTGGACCAAGAGCGTCACTTCCTTACTTTTGTCATCACTGCTAAATACCCGCACTTTGCCAGAAAGCACAATATAGAGCGAGCTGGTCTCATCCCCTTCCGTAATTATCATCGTTTGCTTGGGGAATTTTGCCGATTTAGCCCGATCCGCAAGGCTAACCAATACCTCGTCAGATAATTTCGACAAAAAAGGAATTTTTTTTAATCCTGCGAATACTTCTTGTTGCACTTTTGCACCTTTTTGGTATAGGTTTAACGGCACGTATGGAATTATCAGTGATCCACTCGATTTCTTATCGATTTGGACTCAATGCTTAATTCTATACTTAAAGTTTAATTAATCGGATTAAATTATGGTAATAAATCGGGTGAACTCAAGATTGAAGCGAAAGTCTGGGTTTTCTCTCTTTTTACTGCCGGTCGTTGCCTTGTAAGCTTTTTATATTCACCTCAGCTTTGTTGTTAATATAAGCATATCATAATATTTATGTTGTATAATTTTAGGGTTAGATTTACTGGACAATGATGTTAAGTCAATCTTTTCAATAAGCTAGTGTTTATTGCAAAATAATAATAATGATTCGAATTTTACTTGTAGACGACCACGAGCTTGTACGAACCGGATTCGAGGCGCTTTTGAATGCGGCAGACGACATGGCCGTCGTTGGGGTCGCCCAGTCGGGCGAAGAAGCCGTCAATGCCGTCGTTAAGTTGGCTGTCGATGTTGTGCTCATGGATATCAATATGCCGGGCATAGGCGGGGTTGAAGCCTGCCGGAGAATATTAAGGCATGATCCGGCAGTAAAAATTATCGCTATCTCGGCACATCATGATGGCCCCATTCCCCAACAATTGCTTAAAATCGGGGTCATGGGCTTGATTTCCAAGGGCTCTTCGCTTGAAGAAATGGAGGTTGCCATCAGAAAAGTCATGACAGGGAAACGATACCTTTGCACCGAAGTGGCCAATAATATGGCGCTTATGGGCTTGCCGGACAGCGTCGAATCGCCTTTTGCCAAACTTTCCCAACGAGAAACGCAGGTGGTGACGCTCATCTTGCAAGGCAAAACCATTCAAGAGATGGCCAAGATGCTGGTGTTAAGCGATAAGACAGTAAACACCTACCGTTATCGGCTATACGAAAAACTCAACGTGAAAAATGATGTTGAGCTGACCCGGTTGGCCGTTAAATTTGATCACATGATACCTGACTGATTTAGCTATTTAGGGGTTGGGGTGGCCGAAAGACCAGTAAGCTTGGATAAGATCCTAAAGGGTTCAGTCCGAATGCCTTCAAATAAAACCTATATTAATCAATAGGCTATATCTTAATTCACAGCCCATCGACGTTATCTGTCGGCAATTAACTGCCGTCTTTCAAACAGCGTAGCAATCAACAAATAAAGCAGCAATAAAGCCCCCGCCAACAACCCAGGCTGCCAGTAAATCATCGGCTGCAATTGCAACTTAGCTTGGTAAAGCCCTAAGCCTAGCCCGATGTAAGCCAAAATCCTCACTACATCGTAACTGACCGGATAATAAATCCTGCCCAACAAATAAGAAACGATGGCCATGCCGCCGTAGCAGGCCAAAGTAGCCCACGCGGAACCCATATAACCATATAGGGGAATCCACCAGATATTCAGGACAATGGTCAGCGCAGCGCCGCACAAAGCCACGAAAGCCCCCAACAAGGTACGGTCCGTCAACTTGTACCAGATAGACAGGTTGACATAGATACCTAAACACAAATTGGCGAGCAATAAAACCGGTACGACATCCAACCCAACACGGAATTCTGGCCCGACAAAGTATTTAAAGAAATCAATGAACAAGGTGACCAGCAGAAAGATAAACACACAAAAAATCACAAAAAACCGCAATACTTTCGCGTATATCATCCGAGCATCGGTGTTATCCGCATAGGAAAAGAAAAACGGTTCGGCGGCAAAGCGGAAAGCCTGGATAAACAAGGACATTAGGATAGACAATTTGTAGCAGGCACTGTATATGCCCAACATTTTCATATTGGTCGCTAAATCGTAAGGTAACAATTGCTTAAGTAGGACGCGGTCCAGCATCTCGTTGATGATGCCAGCAAAACCAATCACCACCATGGGCAATGAGTACTTGAGCATACGACTGAACAGTTTTTTGTCGAAGCCCCAGCCCAAGCCCAGGAAAAGTGGGATCAGCAAGAAAAACTTAAATACACTGGCAATCAAATTAGCGATAAAAATATAACCCACGCCGATAGCTGGGTCGTAGTATTGGACGATCAAGGGATAGGTCTTGTCTGCATAGAGTTTCGGGCAATACTTGATGAAAAACAGGCTTAATCCGACCGTTATCAATATTTCGACAATCTTGATCCCAGCGAATGAAAAAGCTTTGTCTTCAGCACGTAGACGGGCAAACGGTATTGAAGAGACAGCATCCAGGATAAGGATCAAGCCAAAGCAAAGCACGTATTCAGGATGATCCGAATAACTTAGAAGATTGGACAACCAGGGATTTATCCATAAGATAAGGGCAAAAAACCCTAAGTTTATGAGCAGGATAAACCATAACGCCGTGGCGTAAGCCTTATCTTTTTCTGTATTTTCTTTGTCGCGGAAACGAAAATAGCCGGTATCAAATCCGAATAGCAGCAGCACCGAAAAAAATCCGGCGTAGGCATAGAACTCCGCCACCACCCCGTATTCCGCAGCGGAAAAATAATAAGTATAAAGAGGTACGAGCAGGTAGTTTAGGAAACGCCCGAAGATGCTGCTAAGTCCGTAGATAGCCGTTTGCGAGGCGAGTTTTTTGATGATGCCCATGTGGGTTAGTTATCTTGTATTTGAGATAAGGAGCCAAGTAGGGTATGCACCGCATACCATATCCCAAGCCGAATAATTATGTGGCACCCAAAAGGTACGCGATGCGTACCCTACTCCCTGCGAGGCGCGAAGCACCGACGTAGCGAGCCAGGGTAAGCGTTTGTTAGAACGCAAGCTCACAGCTTCCCTTGTTCCAAAAGAGTGCGGCCAAATTCCATGATGTCGATTGCCGAAGCTAAATCAGCCTTTAGGATACAAAGCTTTCCCGCTGGATTAAGCGATGTAGTTTCTATTCGCTTTGTACTCTGATGACTACCAACCGTGTAGACCCACATAAAACCTCCGAACACGAAACGATATCCGAATACATTATCAATCTTTGTCAGGGTTGGTTGAACGATCAGGTCTTCTTGTATCTGATTTTCGTGCATTAAAGCAAACATCAAGCACCCATACTGCCATGGAATTCCTGGGTTCTCAGATAGCAGCAGTAGGCGAAGCCGTTCTTGATGAGGACCAAGCGTAATTTGGGAGAAAAACGGTAGTGTAGAAGCACCAGCACGCCAGAGAATAGAAAGCTGAAACATGCGAAGCGCGTTGTAATCGACTTTCGGCACAACAACAAGAGGGCCATGCGTTACATATTCAAGGTTAAGACTACCTCCAAGTAATAAGCTTACATAGCGCTCGTAACGGCCTAGTTGTTGCTCACAGTTGTCACATAGTAGTTTCTCTCGAATCCCTTTCTGAGGCTTTCGATTTCTTTCGGATGCGTCATTGCTCAACGCATGAAATCGATGAATTTCGTCGTAAAGCGATTTGTACATGAACTCAGGGATGATATGAGAGTCCCTGAGATCTTTATCTAACAGACATAGTGCACAGGCCATTTGTGATCTAACTATAAATAACCTTACCCGCTTGCAGGGTATGCGTCACTTTGCCTTTAAACGTCTGCCCCCAAAACGGCGTATTCACCCCCTGGCTAAGCCAGTTTTCTGAATTCACTTGCCATTCTTGCTCAGGATCAAAAATACACAAGTCGGCGGTAAAGCCTGGAGTTAAAGCCCCGCTATCAAGTTGCAGTATCTGCGCGGGTTTCTGGGTTAGTGCGGCTATGCCTTGCTCAAGCGTGATCGCTTGTTGCGCCACCAATCTAAGCATCAACGGCAATAAGGTTTCCAAAGACGAAACACCCGGTTCTGTTTCTGGGAAAGCACCGAGTTTTGCATCAAGATCATGCGGTTGATGGTCTGAGCAAATGCTGTCGATAGTGCTATTAGCCAAGCCTTCCCTCAGTGCTTCTTTATCTCGCACTGAACGGAACGGCGGCAGGACGTGATAAGCACTGTCGAAAGGAATAATATCGTCTTCGGTCAGATGTAATTGGTGGATGGCGACATCGGCGCTGACTGCCAAACCGTATTTTTTGGCTTGATGGAGCTTGATGACTGAGCGTCTGCTGCTTAACTGGCCGAAGTGTACGCGGCATCCAGTCAGCTCGACCAGTTCCAGGCATTGCGCCAAGGCAATGGTTTCTGCGGCATCAGGGATACTGGGCAGGCCGTAGCGGGTTGAGAGTGCGCCTTCGTGGACGCAACCATTATTGGCCAGCCAGTAATCGTTAGGTCGATACATTAGCAACAAGTCGTGGCTGGCGGCGTATTCCATCGCACGCCTTAAGACCAGCAGGTTTTTTACGGGCTGATTGCCGTTACTGACCGCCACACACCCCGCATCTTTTAGCGCAAGCATCGCGCTTAATTCCATGCCTTCCAATTTTTGGGTGAGCGCAGCTATCGGCAAAATTTGCGTGTATCCGGTTTTTTCTGCTTGGTCTTTGATAAGTTCGGCTACAGCGCGGGTATCGATAACAGGAATAGTGTCCGGCTGTAAGCACATTGTGGTAATGCCTGATGCGGCAGCAGCGGCGGTTTCGCTGGCGAAAGTGGCTTTGCGGCTTTGTCCGGGTTCTCGTAGCCTAGTGCTTAAGTCGATAAAGCCTGGACAGACGATTTGGTTTTTGGCATCGATAACCTGATCTGGGTTAAAGTCGGCTGGCTTGTAGATAACCGACAAAATCTTGCCATCGGCAATATAAACCGAGCCAAGATTATTTATGTTGTTGGCAGGATCGATTATCCTGCCGTTTTTGATAAGTATGCGTTCCATTACGTCACGCCCTGCTTTTGCATCGCCATCGCCATGATCGCCATGCGGATGGCAATGCCGTTACTTACTTGCCTGAGGATGACCGACTGTGGGCCATCCGCCACTTTTGAATCGATTTCCACGCCCCTATTAATCGGCCCTGGATGCATCACAATGGCATCGGGTTTGGCAATTTTTAGCCTTTCTTCGGTCAGCCCAAAACATTTGAAATATTCGGTTTCACTGGGCAAAAGCGCAGAACTCATACGTTCTTTTTGTAACCGCAGCATGATAATCACATCAATATCTTTCAGCCCATCGGCGAGATTGTGCGAAACCGTGACACCCATGGTTTCAACCTGTGCAGGCAGTAAAGTTTTAGGGGCAATGACGCGTACTTCAGCCACGCCCAAGATATTCAGTGCCTGAATATTCGAGCGGGCAACCCTGGAATGCAGGATGTCACCGACGATGGCAACCCTTAGCAAAGAGAAGTCCTTTTTAATCTGGCGTATGGTGAACATGTCCAGCATGGCCTGGGTAGGATGGGCATGCTGGCCGTCACCCGCGTTGATGACGCTGATCTGCGACCCGACATGCTGGGCGATAAAATGTGCCGCCCCGCTAATGCTGTGCCGTACCACAAACATATCGACATCCATAGCTTCCAGGTTGCGAATGGTATCGAGCAGACTTTCACCTTTGGAAGTTGATGAAGTGGCAATGCTCATGCTTAACACATCCGCCGACAAACGCTTGGCCGCAAGCTCGAAAGTGGTACGGGTGCGGGTGCTGTTCTCAAAAAACAGGTTGACGATGCTTTTGCCCCGAAGCAACGGGACTTTTTTGATCCGCTGGTCGGTCATGCCGATAAAATATTCCGCCAAGTCCAGGATTTCTAACAATAATTCTTTGCTCAACCCTTCAATGGTCAGAAAGTGCTTAAGTTTACCTTCTGAATTTAATTGTAGGTTATTGGGCATCATTACGCAGCCACGCCAACAGCTTGTATTTCGACACCCAAGGGATCAGGCCCTGTAAGCTTTATGCGCTGGCCTGACTCTAAGGCAATACTGGTGCCAATGCAATCAGGGCTGATAGGAATTTGCTTGCCATCACGTTCTATCAACACCGCCAACACCACTTGCTTGGGACGGCCATAATCGAAAATTTCATTTAATGCG
>JAYVGW010000353.1:0-3667 GCA_043771735.1 Methyloglobulus sp. | reverse complement strand
ATCGAAATACCGCTCTAACGCCAAACCCATCAATACGACCAGCAAAGGGGCTGGGATCATTTTTAAGGTAGGATTTTTAATCAGCGACCAGATAATCAGCAAAGCCAAGCCCATTAGCCCGATGAAAGCAATTTCTGGGTTGAATTCCATTATTGAATGCGGTATTTCCGCAATGGTGCCTAGCAAAGTCTTAGCCGCTGGCTTAACTCCCAACAGGGTGTGGACCTGCTTTGCCATGATGATGATACCAATCGCCGCCAACATGCCGTGGACAACGGATGACGGGAAAAACGCGCTGAGTTTTCCGGCCTTAAAAACACCCAATAAGGTTTGCAATACACTGGCGATAACTATTGCCGCTAAGGTATAGCGGTATCCCGCCATCGCGTCGCCTTGCCCCAAGTCAGTCACCGCATCGACGATCACCACGATGAGGCCAGCGGCGGGGCCGTTAATCGTGACATAAGAACCGCTGATTCTGGAAACCACCAAGCCGCCAATGATGGCAGCAATAATGCCGCCCATAGGCGGAAAGCCCGATGCCATCGCAATACCTAAGCACAGGGGCAATGCGATAAGAAATACTAAAAAACCGGACAGTAAATCACTGCGCCAGTTTTCGATAAGACCGGGGATGCCGGTCTTAGGCACAGCCAATGAAACGGGGTTGGACATATACGACTCCTGAGAGAATTCACCTTCTATTGTTATGATCCACAAAGCAATAGCTATGCCAACCTGTTTAGAGCCGCGTAAACGCCTTATTTTTCTGGGATTGCATAACCTAACTGAGTTATTGCGAAAGCCTTTAAATTTGTTATTGGTTTAAATAAACCAACATAATTGGTGCATTTAAACCAATTCCCAAGTTATAGCGTTGTATTTTCGCCCCATAGTTCGCTTCATTTTCCTTGCTACGTTATTTTTGTTCCGGCTTCATTGCCTGCTTATGTAAGCGTAACACCTGAAACAACCTGTCCCTTAAAACCAAACAACATTGCCGAAATCAATCTGGCATGACAAATGCTTAATCTTAATCAGGCCAGATATCCAACTTACTGGATTACCACAGCTCACAGGAGAAAATCCTGGAAATAACGGAGTACAAAAATCAAGGCTAAAGCAAGCCTTATCAAACTAGCAAACGATGAAAGAGAAATTGATATGCTTAAGAAGAGAATCAAAATATTGATGATGGCGATAGCGGCTTTGTGTTCTGTCGGCATGTTAACACCCGCATCAGCGGTGGACGCTTTGGTGGCTAACGACGATATCACTCAGGATGCAGGCAGTTGGGCGCAAGTCGTTGGCGAAGGTAGCTTGAAGTTTATTGACCCAAAATTGGAAAAAGGCCGCATTTGGGTAGAGGGGCAAGCCCGTGCGTGTCAATGACAACTGGGATCACTTCTACCAAGGCATGGTACGTGCTGCTGTGGGTTATTCGCTCAGTGACCGCGCCACGATTTGGGCGGGTTATACTTGGTTGCCAACCCAAAACCTGGGCAAAAGCTATATCAACCAGCAAGATGTCTGGCCAGCGTTCCGCTACGTATTACCCACTGATATTGGGACTTTTAGTTTCAGGACGATGATCGAAAGCAATTTTATCCAGGGCAGCGATGTACGTTTCCGCCCACGCCAGATGATTAAGTTTATGCACCCTTTTGAGTTCGAACCGCGCCTTAGTGCAATTGCCTGGGACGAATTTTTCATACGCGTCAATTCAACCAAAGTTGGTGGCCAATCTGGTTTCGACCAGAACCGTGCCTTTGCTGGTCTGGGTTGGACATTCAATAAAAGTATCCGGTTTGAGGGGGGGTATATGAACCAGTACCTCGATGATGCAACACACACTAACAACACTATGCGCCATTTAATTATGGGGTCATTGTTTATTAATTTTTAAACTATGCGCATTGTCTGTTTTCTTTTTCTTGCAGTTATTACAGTTCTTGAAATTGGCCCAGTCCCTATTACCCCGTTAGTGTTAATCTGGGTTGTGTTGTTTCGTCCGATATGGTTTTATGAGTTAGTGCTTAAAATATATGGAAAAAAGTAGTGGCCTTTTATCTAAAATATACCACCTGTTGCTTAATTATAGTCCATTATGCATAAAATTCTTTACCGTCCGATTGTCGTTATCAGCCTGGTACTGGGCATGTTGGTCATGGTGGAACTGCTGGCTTTGGGCAGCATTACCTGGCGAAACCTGAGTCGGATCGACAAAATCAAGCAGGACATCATCCAAGGCCATGAGCTTGAACAATTGGTTTTCGACCTGCTCAACGCCCCAACAATGGCTTCTGGGGAGTCAACCAGCCCAAGTCCTGGACAAACTGAGCTGCATAAAAAAATCACCCATTTCTTTGCTAACCGTCAAGGCGGTGAAAATGGCACGGGGTTATTATTGGATGAAATCAAGCCTTTTCTACAGAATATTGAGCAAGGCAAACGGCAGGATATAGACCAAGTGTTATTGGTCTCCCAAAAAATACTTAACCTACAACGCAGCAACGAGGAAAAACTGCTAACCCAAGTTTATCAGGACAGTCGGTTGGAACTTAATTTTGCGGTGTTTATTCCGGTTGCAGTGCTGTTGCCAGCTTTTTTGCTGGGTGTGTGGTTTTTCAGGCGACAAATTTTATCGCCGCTTATTGCGTTAGAACAATTGTTAAAACGCCTGACGGATGGCGAAATGCAGCCCATTGCCGGAAACCGCAAAGATCCCTTGATGCAGCCATTGTTCAACAGTTATAACCGCCTGATCCGGCGTTTGGCAGAATTGGAAGAAGAACACATAACGTACACGCAAACACTGGAACGGGAAATACGCAGTGCTACCCACACCTTACTTGAGCAAAGCCATACGCTGGCACGTTCCGAACGTCTGGCGGCGGTAGGCGAACTGGCGGCCAGTGCGGCGCACGAACTGCGTAACCCGCTGGCAGGCATCCAGGCCGCTTTGGAAAACATGTGCGACGAATGTGAAGACCAGGAAATAGCGCAGCGCTTACCGTTAGTGAGCGCTGAAATCAAGCGTTTGACACATAGGCTTAACGATTTACTGGCTTATTCCAAACAGCACCCAGAAACGGCCAAAGTCGTTGATATATCGAAACTCGTGGGTGAACTTATGACCTTATTGAAATATCAGGTGAATGAAAATATCAAATTGATCTACTCGATTCCACCCAATCTCCAATCCTTGCTGCCAGAAACAGAATTCCGGCAGGCGTTGCTTAATTTATTGTTGAATTCAGTACAAGAACTTGGCAAACAGGGCGGGACTATCCACCTGTGTATCAACAAACAGGGTGACAGCTTGCAAGTTGAGGTCTACGACAGCGGCCACGGCTATCCTGAAGCCTTGCTGGCGCAAGGTGTAAGGCCTTTTGCCAGTTACCGCGAACATGGCACTGGGCTGGGATTGTCTATGGTATTGCGCTTTGCCCGTTCGCTAGGCGGACAGCTAAGTTTAAAAAATGATAGCCACGGCCACGCTTGCGCGACGCTTACCCTACCGATGGGCTTATGAAAGATACCTTATTGATTATCGAAGATGAAGCCTTGCTGGGCAATGAACTGGCGCGTTTTTTCCGAAAACAGCACTGGGAGGTTAGTGTGGTAACCGACCTCAAAAGTGCCCGGCAGTTGCTAAATGGACAGG
>JAYVGW010000352.1:0-41021 GCA_043771735.1 Methyloglobulus sp. | reverse complement strand
CGTGCCTGAAGCTTCACCCCAGCCGGTACGGGAATTGAAAATTTCACCGGAAGGCAAAAGGTGCATGCCCGGATACAGCTCTCCGAACGCGCGATTGGCCCCGCTGATAGCATTCCATGTGCCTACGCTGTCGAAAACCTCTACTTCCTCAGCCAACGGGCTGCTTCCTGAGAAGGCTAGTACACGTCCATCACTGAGTCGTAAAGCGGTTGGATACCAGCGAAAATGTGCCATGTCGCCCGTCCGAGAGAAGCTGCCTAGATCGGGATTGCCGGGATCTGGCGTGAAAAAGTAGCAGTGATTATTTTGTTGAGCAGCATGGACTACCCCAGGAGGATGGGCATGGCTATCTCCACCAATTATAAGGAGCCGCCCATCAGGTAAAAAGGTGTGGCCACTGCAAAATAAATCTTCAGGCAAAGGAATAACCGGAGCCGTCATCAATTTGGTGGCGGGATTCCAGATGCGGGCTTCCAGTGGATAATGACTAGACTCGACAGCGCCCGAAAAAACCAGCACACGGCCATTCGGCAGTAACGCGCCGTGTACGATGAAAATGGGCGAGTTGCTCAACAATTCCCAACTGTCATTTCCTTCACTCTTACAGGTATGATGATCTACATCCGGACAATGTTGCAGCCTAATTTTAGGTAGGTGGAAACAGATTTTTTGCGCTTCGGCTTCGGTCAATTCTACTTCTTGTATGGAACGCACAAGAGCTGCCATACCCTGCATCATATGCATTTCGACGTGGCAATGGAATAAAAAATCGCCTTGCAATTTATATTTACGTCGTTTCGGATGCGGTTTTTTAGAAGAAGCGGACTCGCTGATTTGTTGATGGGGCTGGTGATTGGTGTGTAATTCGGCAGTTGCTTTAATTTCGTGAACTGGCAGCTGTGCGCCTGGTTCATCGTGATTTTTTTGAGGTTCGCAATCACAATCGAACGGCGGCGGCCATAAAATGACCGGTGGAACAACGCTATCAGCAACAAAAGATTCCGCAGGCCCTAGACTCCGTGTGTCAATCATTTCACCGCCTGAATTCCACCGTTGACCATGCAAATGAAAATTGTGCCACATCATTCCCAGATCAAGATTGAACACATACCACCGAATTCGTTTGCCACTTTCTGCTACGATGGTAGGTGTATTTCCAACAAACGTACGTCCGTTAATGCAAAACGATTCTAGACCTGCGCCGGTACGATCCGTAACGGTATGCGGCTGCGTGCCACCATGATTCCAAGTGACTATTCCGCCTGCTCGGATAGTCACATCGTCCAGTTCAAAACGAGGTGGCGTATCCAAAATGTTGATGGACGCCGTCGCCGATCCGGTTGTGGCAACTCGAACACGCCCTTGCATAGGGTGAAATTTGCAATAAAATTCAAATGTTCCCTCGTCCGTAAAAGTGAATGAAAACGTATCACCCGGATTGAGTGTGCCGCTGTCGTAAAGCGTTGTATCGTTTTTTCCAGCTAGTCGATGTAAAAAAATAGGGGCTTCAATATCGGGCTTTTCACAATCTGGTGCGCGGACGACGATACCACCAAACAACCCGCGACTCACCACTTCATTAATGTGCATGTGATGATCGTGGAACGGCCAAGCACCGATGTTGTCTTCCTTGACATCAAACACATAACACCATTGTTTGCCAGGGCAGATAGCATCGCTTCGATTGCCGTCATCGCGGTGTGTGCCAAACGGCCAGGAGCCATCTGAATCAATACCGTAATGTAGACCGTGTAAGTGGAAACTATGAGGTTCTTCGTCAGAATTTAAAACGTGGATGTAAAGTCTTTCATTTGGCTGTGTGTAAATAACCGTACCGGGAATTCGTCGGCTGGCAACAGGTTCGTTGATGTCTTCTGCAATCAGTGGGTCGGTTTTTAAAATAGTGTAGCCTGCGTCAAGGTATTCTCGATACACCAATGCTCCAAGCCGCCGACGGTCAATTTCAGAGGGTGGTATTTTCCCATCTTCGTGTCCCATGGTGCGCATACAATCGATACGATGCTTGTGATGTTCGGCATCATCTGGAGCCACAGGCGTGTAATCACGTAACGGTTCTATTTTTAGATAAATGTGTCTTGTTTTCATTGCTTAACTCCTGCACAGAGATAAATTTAACTTGAAATCAACATACTTTTTTCAACTATTAGCACGGATTTTACAAGCCCATATTGTCAAAACGTGAACCATAAGACCTATCGGTAAACTCAAGCGGTGTTAAAATTGAAATGGATTCTTGCGCCAATCACCGATATCTCCATTCATAGGGGCCATCATGACCTCAGGAGCTAGGCCAGCTAATGGCGCATCATCGGCGGCTTTGCCGTCATAGCCATACCCTAAAACCCAGTGATCCAAGACACTACGTACATTAACTCCGAAAGGCGGCATGATTTCATCAATGCCTGAACCTGGCACACCGGGAATAGGAAGCAAAGGTAAATAACTTAACTCCAAGTGTGCATCCTGCCACTTTGCCCAGAGCCTATCTACATTACAATGATGCAGGAAAAACACAGGGTCATTTGGAGATGTCATGCTGAGCATGGAACCGCCGATCCAGCGATGCCCGACATTATGTAAAACACGTTCCAAGTAAGAACGGAAACTTTGTGCAGTATCCACCCTAGCATTCCAAGGGGAAACATCAAAAGGTGTAATATCCAAGCCTTGCCGAACAGCCTCTACTTTCGGCAATTCAACACCTTGACCAAAGGCGCGTCTGAGTTCCAATCCTGCTTCGCCTTCATCGCGAATATTTAAACTCCAACGGTTTGCTTGGTAAGAAAAAGGCCCTGATGGAACAATTCCGTTATTGGCGGCATCGCCATTTGGGCCAAGAAAATCGTTACTCCACATAGAGGAGTCTGCGCCGTCCGTAGTCCAGTCCCAGTAAGGGATCATGAGCGAATCATCATCAGCAACGGCCTGAAGATCCAGTTCTAGCAGGCGCAAATATTGCCTATGCCACGGCAGGAAACCGGGAATACCATGAGCGTAACTGTAAAAACCGCCTGGATACAGAGCGAAAAACATGGTTTCCAGATGCCATCTGACATAGGTATCATAGGTACGCCCAGAGATAGGACTTGGGTAGTATTTAAGCTTCAGAAACGCGCTAACCAGTTTACTTTTCTCCACCGGCGACAGTTGATTGAGGTTTTTCCTAATGTTTATCATGACAATATCCCCTTTAATGTTTAACGGCGATAAATGAGGCGACATACCCAGCCTTTGCTTGGCCATTGGAATGTGGTACAGTTCGAATAATTGAGCCGACAATGGCAGGTCTCTGGTCTGCCCCGTTCGGCCATATCGATACCAAATACCCAACGTAATCGTAGACCCACATCTCGCCGCCAATCTCCCCAGACCCTTGGAAACGGAGAGCAAAGGGGTTTCCATAGGTGTATCCCCCAACTAAATTTAGACTCCAACCTTCACCTCCCAAGCTGCCGGACAGATAACCAAATTCCGGCTCATCTAGGACAAGTGTTCCTGCACCAAATCGTAGATCATTAAACTCTTTCGAAAGGTCGGGATCATTACGGAAGCTTCGGTAACTCCAACAACCGACGAATGGATTGTCATTTTTCATCTTTATTTACCCCTAAACTAAATTCAAATGATTAAGTTTATACAGAATGTATGCGGACAAACTCAGTATCTTGTCAGCATTATCAACCTATTTGTATATTTATTTCTGTTAAAAATTACCACGAATTACTGGTAATATTTACTTGACATGTATTTATTAATCAATTAAGTAAAATTTAGTGATAATTAAAAATCGAAACACTTGTACACAAGTACACCATCACAACCCCCTCAAAACCGAAGGCACTTCCTCACCATCCCCATCCCCAGCAAAATTAAGCTCCACCGGCTTATCATGAGGCCGCAACCAAAACTGCACCACCACTTCACCCCGAATCGCCGTCACATTCAAATACTCCCCCAAATCATCAGCCTTGGCATAATGCAGCCGCACCTTATCGCCACCCCACAACACCGGATGATAGGTTTCAAGCTGGCTGACATTCACCACCTTGTCGGCATCCACATACAACTCGCCCACCAGATAATACCCATGATTGGCTTTCAAATTATTCACCAACCAGCGTAAAGACTTACCCTTCATATCCACACGCTGCGAGATCACCCGCAACGGCTCGCCCTTAATCAACACCGCATCCACCGGAAACAGGTTATGTTGCATTTGGCTTTTGCCCACCGAACGCACCTTGCCATTATGCTCAATAATCAAACCGCTTTGCCACGCGCCCAATATCGGACACACACAATTGATATGCTCCAAGGTCAGGTTATCAATGGCTTTGAGTTCCAGCGTGTACCAGTGTGCGCCCTGCACCTCGATAAATTCATCGTAAGAGATTTCAAAATCCTTCAGGATTTGATGCAAGCCGCCACGTAAACCCAAGTTACTCATCGGGTACAAACCGACGCAGAACACCAGCATGGAACACAAGACAATCATTTCCGCCTTGCTGCCCACCTCCAACCGATACGCCCTTTTACCTGGCATGACTACACGAATTGGCGACGGCCAGAACAAATCCACACCGCGAATATTGGCCATGTCAATTTGCAAATGTGACCAATAGCCGCCCAGCAATGCCCAAAAATACAAGGGATAATAGAAATACAGTGGTGAAATCAACGTCACCAGAATGGCAATGCCGACAAAGGAATGAGTGATAGTGCGATGGCCGAAACGCTTTTCCAGTGGTACCGAGATCCAGAACAACGGCCTTCCAACTTTGGAAGTTGGCAGGTCGATGTCGGGCATGATCGAGAATAGCATCGCCAAGCACCAGGCTATCGGGTCGATCTTGTACTCAAAGACGGTTGCGCCGCCCAAATACATGACGGTTGAAAAGGCGGCGTGGGTGGCTGCTAGCATTATTTTTATTGTCCACGAAAGGCACGAAAATATTTGGTATTACTGAGTTTAATTCAAAAGCGCATCAGAATAGACGCTAAAACGGTTTTCCGTTCCATTGCGCCCAAAACCCAGTTTTTGCCCATTCCCTCGAAAAGGTAAAAGTTTCAAAATGGGGGCTAATAAACAAAAGGCTCTAAAGTTTCACGGGATTTATCGCGCCATAAGCCACTAAATCGAACATGAATTTTGCAACATTGAATATATTATTAATATTCAATGTGTTAAAAACAATACCGTCACTGTTTTTGAAAACGATATTTCGGCTACAGGACATGTGTAGCAATGGCTTTAGAGGAGTGCTGCGACAAACCGTTCTTTTGGTCAATTAACCCCATTTTCAGGCCATAAGGATTATTTCGCTTGCAACAAAAAGGCCGGCAACTGGGAAAGCGCACCGGTGCAACGCTCCCGCAACGCCATCACCAACACCTCCGCATCGGCCACTGCGTCCACCGGATCGCGCTGAAGCGCCGAAGCCAGCGCCGCCTTTAACCAATAGGACGCGGCCGCATCGTTACGGATTTCCTGTAACTTCTCATTAGTTGCAGGTAGCCATATTTATCAATAACTTACAACTTTGAAAATTTGCTAAAATTCGAATTTTTTCTTGTCTTGAAAGAAAAAATCAATGACTTACGATTGATTGGCATTAAAAATATTGAATTTCTCACTTTTTTCGCGCTGTAACCCATTGATTTATAAGCTACCTGCAACTAATGAGAAGTTACGATTTCCTGTAACTTCTCATTACCGACAGGTAGCACTTAACCGAATCAGTTCAGGTAACGGGGGAATCGTATTTCCTCTGAGCAGCCTATCTTTAAGATAATGCCAAAATGAAATGCCATGTTTCAGGCAAGTCTTTTTCAAGCTGGCAAAAGTGTCCCGACACCTACGCCCTGCATCACTGCGAGTGCTGCCACTTATTTTTCGTTTTTTGACATAATCCCGAATATCGCGTTCACTCAAGTTGTTGTGCAGTGGAAGCTCTGGCCTATCGAGCACACGAAGTAGCTCGTGTTGATTTTTACCCATCCGCTTTAAGGCTTGGTTCAGTGTCGCATAGCTTGTTTTGGTGCTGCACATCACTTGAAACCTAGTCTTGAGCATTTCAACCTGTTCAGGATCGGGGTTAAGCTTGTAGGTTTTCAAGTCACGGTAAATTGACCACAACTGCTCGCGCACGGTCTCGACTGCCTTAACATGATCGTCGTTTAAGGGGATAAGTCGGTTGATGATACGTTCGGCATGAATCCAACACAGCGCATGATCGAACACATTGAACTGCCCTGCATCATCGCTGATGATCGCCAGAGTAGTGGGAATGCCCTGAGCCAATAGGCCACCCATTAACACCCCTTCGGTAATGATTTTCCGGTGGCGCGGAGCCTTGATACCTTGTTCATCCAGCCAAGCCTCCCACTCGGCCTGGTCGGAAAGTGATAAGGTTCTATCTTCAAGGCGGGTCAATAATACAGGTGGTAATTTTTGACGCGCCATGTACTCCAAAGCGCCTGTATTCAACACATAATTCGGGGCTTTGTCTTGGCCTAAGCAACCCAAAAAGTTGATGCGGCTTTTGCTCTCCGTGCTGCCGAACCAGGCAAACAGTTCGTTGCCGATATGGGTGCAGTAGCCATTTTTTCCGTTATGCCGTGCCCCTGTATCATCTGCATGGACATACTGTGAAACCGATAGCCCCGCTTGCAGTAGCTGGTCTTTTTCATCATGAAACACGTCCAGCCCATCGGTGATGAATTGGCTTAACCGGCCACTGGATATATCAACGCCCAAATCGTGCAGTTGTTTTAGCAGCAGAGGTTGGGTAACGTGTTGGTGATGGTATTGGTACAAGATAAAGCCAATCAGGTTCTTGCCAAAATGGCAGCCGCCATACATGTCGGGAAGCTGCCCTGAAACGTAGCTGCCATCCGCTGTTTGGTATTGGACTAAGCGATAGCAGGTGTTGAAAGTTTCAAATTTGATGTCTTGGATAACAACATCACGATAGCCTTTGGGGATGGCACCTTCGGGGATTTTATCAGGCTCAACAATGATCGTGGCATCTATCTTAAGCGTTGCAGTTTTACTGCGCTTGGGGCCTTTTTTCGACTTTGAAGAATCACTGTCATTCCCTGTATCCTCATCGTCGCTAGTTGCATTATCCATCTTGCTCGGCTTTATGTCTGGCTTGAGGGTTTCGCCTTTGAGCTTGAGTATTTCCTGTTCTAACTTGTCTATTTGTTTTTGTTGCCAGGCAAGCAATTCCATCAGCGCATCGACTAGCGGCGTGCGATCTTTGTCACTGCATGTAGGCAATTCCGGTTTTGGCGTATCCATAATGAAGATATTATAACTTTATTTTTACGCTTTTTCCTGTGGGTAATGAGTTGTTACGATTTCCTCACACAACACACTGACAACCTTGTTTTTTTCACTGCCCCACCCCCTTGAAAATAAAGAACCTAAAGGTCAAAAACAACGCCGCACCCATGCCGCCCATGATGTACAGCGTCTTGTCACCCGTCCCCATACCAATGTAGCGCATGGACACGATCAACGCACCGAGGATCATCACCATTGGCGTAAAATCCAAATACTTAACCCCTGCATCGTGGCGCATGGCGCGTACCTTGCGCTTGTCGATGAGACTCTCCTTGCTGGATTCGTCCAGCATGTCGTAAATGGCCTGCGGTATGCCGCCGGATTGTTTAACGACGTGGGAAATGTACAAGTCCGGTGATTCAATCAACACGCCTTTTGCAATGATGTATTTCTTGACGATCTCGCGGATCACCGGCGCAGGTAAAGGCTTGACGGTAAGCTCCTTCATTTTCCACCACAGCTTGCGGACACGGGCTTTTTTCTCCGAAGCACAGCCTACCACCTGGGCATGGTCGAATATCGCCAGCCAGAACGCCATTTGGGTGGGCGTGAGCGAGGTCAGATCATCCACGGCAATCACTGGTTTGTCGGGTGAGCGTGCCAGTGCCGGAATGATGGCGTGGGTCAAATCACGCATACTCATGCGGTTGACCTGGCTTTTTACTTCCTTCCAGTCAACCTGTGTACCGGGCAAGCCGTGAAACTTGGCGGGTAAATCCAGCTCTTGCGCGGTGATCAGATCCAAGTCCAACATTTGCCGCGCCATTTCGACAAACTGGCCTTTGGCTTGGTGGTCGCGTAGCTTTATCAGCAAGGCAATATTGCTTTGCGCCTGATCCAACGCCGCCCGTAGCACCGCCGATTTACCGATACCCACCGAACCGATCAGGATAACGTGCTTGCCCTTCTTGATCTCGGCCACCAAATCGGCAACAAGATGGTCACGGCCTATTAAACCGACAATAGCATCCATTTATCCCCCTAAAGCGTCGTTGTGGCCTTGCAGGTAGGCCAGTAAGGTTTGCCACTCAGAACCCGCATACTTGGCCAATTTGTAGCGTTGCGTCTTGGCCAGTACATCTATTTTGGCAATCAGTGCGTCTTCGTCGTTCACTTTGCCGCCTATCGCCCACAGTTCGTTCATTTCGGAAGAAAAACCCTGGTTGATGCGCTGTTTCAGCCACGCGGCTTTTTCTTTGTGGAATTTACGGCGCACGTCGGAGGCCGCTTGTTCGGCTTCCAGTGTCCGAAGCTGCGCCATGTCGGTGATGACTTTGGTACTCAGGTCGTCGGTTTCTTTGGCTTCTGCCACCCGCTTCAAGGCTTGTTCGCGGTCTTCCTGGATGGATGACAGCGGGATGTTGATATGGAGGCCACCATACGCCGTGTAAGGCGTATTCTGAAAGTCGGTACCACCAAAGCCCAAACGACCACTTAATGAGGTGTTGCGTAGCGCCCAGGTGACGGTATCCGGTTTGTCGTAGGCTCTGGTTACATTGTGCTGCGCTTGCAGTATGGGGTTGGTCTGGTTAATAAACGTCAAAACCTTGTCATCTTCCCAAGCTTTTACTTGGAAAGGCAATAATATCGTTACAATTGTGATAATTCGTATAATCATGTCTATACTTTGCGCTAACAAAGTTTTATTTTTGTTAGTTTTAAGTCTAGTTTATGAATATACAAAAGTTAATGCCGTGAATATAAAAGAAGCAGAATTATTATTGGGGGCCGGGGCGTTGCAAACGCCGGTCATTAAAAAATACACCGGCGGTGATGAGGGTTGGGTGGTGTCGCTCAACGGCAAGCACAAGCTGAATGCCATGCTGGAAACGGCACGGGGTGAAGTGCGGGTTTTTAAGCGCCTGGATGTGGCGGTGGAGCTGTTGTTTGGGTTGGGGGTTGGTAAGGTTGAGGTGGTTCGGTGATTTTACCGTATTGCTTCATCTGATTTTTGTACATGGCAGTATCGTATTCTTTTTGACTGGAAAAGCCATTACGCTCCCACACTTCGGTCGGCTTTTTCTTAACCGGCTGTTGCTGTTCCAATTCCCAATCATGCCCCCAGTCTTCTTTTAGCGCGTTGCTCAAAAATCCAGCGTAAGACCTAGCGGCCTTGGCATTGCTGTACAAAATATTGCGCTTGACGTAATCAAAGCCGTGCTTTTTTTCAAACGCCTCTAAAGCCGTCTGAATGGTTTTTTTAGCTCTGTGTTGTTCTGGAACAATCGCCATTAATTTATCTAATGGCATGTTTACATGGGCTTCTGGTAAAGGAAAATCTAGTATCGGCTGAATCAACGTATTATTAATCGGGGCTTCAATCAGCTTTTTGGTAAAAATATGAAAACGTATCGCTGACACTCTGCGACCGCACTTAATTTCATCAAATTCAAAATAAATATCAGATTTGGCTTTAAACTCTTTTTGGGTTGATTCTAAAATATCCTTTTTTAGATCGTTATATTTTTTATACTGATGCACTCTAATACCGAGTACATCACGAAGTTGTTGTAGCTCTATTTCACGCACCTTTAAGCGTTCATATTGCTTTAACAACGTGTACATTCTCATTGTGTATTGGCTTTTAAAGCTCAATAACATTTCAAGCTTGCTTGAAGTAAAGTTACCTTTTAGCTGTAATAGGTAAGGTTTTAGTAATGGATCAAACGTTAAACTAACCTGTCCGGTACCGTCAATATAATCAGCAGACGAAACCCAATGAGTTTGTAACAACCTTCCTGGCTCTTGTATCTCAACTACTTTTTCTAATAATTTTTTAGTAATTTTTTTGCAATCAGCATAAATGTGATTTTTGTTAATACCCAAAAAATCGGCTAATTCATTAAGACTAATGCGATACGGCTTAAAATCTTCATCTTCGGGCTGAATCCTGGCGATCATCGTAAAAATCAACCGCTGTTCTCCCAATGTTAAGTTGTAGCGTGCCTCAACCAAATCATTGGATTGGGTAACTATTAGCGACTACCAACTTAAAACGGGACATCCAATAACTTCAATGAGTTAAAAATTAGTCGCTCACGACCCTTTCGAGGTAATGGCAGATCCTCCATCCTATCAAGTAGCCATGAAAACAGGTTTGGAAACTCAGTATTAAACAAACGCATGGCAGCAGTGGTTCCATCTTCACGCCTAATGTCGTAGTTATGGATTACGGTCAATGCTTTTAAGCGTTTCCCGTCCAACCCACGGCCATTGTGGTACATTTGGGACAGGCATCCATTACGCCCTTCAACCGCAGATGAACTGCGCTGGAATTGCCGCGACATGTTTTCGGCCCATAGCAGCCAGCGCTGTATTTCGCTTATCGGCAGCGTTGCCGTCAGACGGTGCGCCTTAAAAGCAGCCGATGCCGATTCCCAGGCCTTCCGGTATTTGTCCTTGGCCTTACGGTTTTTGGTTTGCCGCATCTTATGATGCCAATAAACCACGGGCAGCAGCGTCGTTGTTAGCCACTGCTCCAGTTCAATATCGTCCAGCCCTAAATTTAACAGCGTCTCATTGACCCATAACCACCAGAAACTGACTGAAACCGCCAAAGCCCCAAACTGGTTGCGCAATTTTTGCAGTGTATTTTTGTTGTCCGCAATACCTTGGCCGTGGGCTATGGTCTCAAATGCCTGCGCCCTGCCTTCGAGCCGCTGTACCACTTTTCCGGCATCGTTGATGATGTTATCAACCATTGAAAAGGGGTGTACCTCATCGCCAATGCCTTGCAGGTTTTCGTGGTAGTCCTGTTGGCTTTGCCGAGCAGCTTCCAGCGTTTTCTCAGCACGTATTCTCTCCGCTTCGAGAACGGCTGACGTAATCCCATCCGCCTTTTTTAGCACCTTGTCTTCTGCGGCTTGTGAGGCCGCCAGGCCTTTCTCTGCTTGGGTTACACGTTTCCCAAGCCGTGCTCCCAACCAACGGCTGGCATCCTGCTGGGTATGAAAAACATCTGCGCCAGATTCGCAACCAAAGCCGGTCACGGCCATCTTTATCAGAGCTTTGGCGCGGTCGCTGATCGCATGGCTGACTTCAATACCCAACGATTCCAGGCGTGGGGTCGTTTTTGCGTACCAGGTGTCAAAACACCGGTCCTCGGTTATCTCTTCCAGCAACAAGTAGCCGGAGCGCAAGTCCATCAAGACCAGGACTATAAAATCACCGAAAAACGTTTCGTCCAGCCCCGCCACTATTTTTCGTGTCTGTTTTGTGGCGCTGCTTTCACATTCCGCCTGGAACTGGGGCAGCAGGATCTCCATCTTAGCGATCTGGGCACGCAATGCCGATGGCGATACGCCGACATGGCTGTCAATCCGCACCGTTTTAAAAAATTGTGACAAGGCCTCCGCACCAACGCCTGATTTCAGACCGAACTGGTACAAGGCCGCAAATACCATCAACCTTAACCAGGCATAGCCCGCTTCAGTTTCCCAATGCGAAGATTCTGGATGTAAGTCACGCTTCTTTTTTGCCTGAAGCAGGCGATGGACACTGCTTTTGGAGCGACCAATGATTACACCCAGACCTCGAACACTTTGTTTGCCAATGTTGCCAATTTCAGTGACAATGGTTCTGCTGGCCGCGCGTATATTCTGTGTTGTTCTGTTTTTTTAGTCATTAACTAATGATACAGATTTAGCGTGGCTAGTTCTGCATTTTGTCCCGTTTTAAGTTGGTAGCCCTATTAGCGAAGCGAGTAACGGATTTTTCTTAGGAATAGTCATATTTTTATTTTTTTATGATTGACACTGTTTTTCCCGCTTTAAAAAATAACACGTTGTTTTATATGTTATTTTTTAAAAAATTCTTAGCAACGTTATTGACTTTGCAAATAAACAAGTCTTAATCTAAGCTATTTACAGACAGGGAAAAAGGATACTACACTATTTTTCCCGCTTTTCACACTGCTTTTCCCGCTTTTCACACTGCTTTTCCCGCTTTTAGCCCTGTAACACAATGATATATAAAAGAAAAAACGACCTGAAAACAATTAAAACAATTAAAACAACTACAACCGCGCGCGAAGAAATGAATTTTCATGTTGTTGTTAGTTTTTAATTCATGCTGATTTCAAAATTTTTGAATGATACCTTCTCAATTTTTACAGCGCAAAGGCCAATTGTTAAATTTGTGACTCAAATCACATAAAAACCAAAAGCAATTATTAAGATTTGTGCTTACAAAAAAAGAGGGCTGTTTTTACAGCCCTCCTGCCTTTTTTTAGTTACTTGATAACCAACCTTTTACCATTCGTTAACATCGCGCCAGCGACATTCTCGCCAGCATTTATGGCGTTTTTAATTGCAGCCTTATCAATCTTCCAACTGGTGACCTGTTCCTTAAACGCCAAAGGTATCGCGTCTTCATCAAAAATATTGACCGCTGCCGGATTGTTTTGGATGGAAAGCTTGAAATACGGGCATTCAATCTTGCTAATGCCGGTCTGTAACATGCTGCCTTTCAAATAATCCTTAAACCACTGCACCCGATTTTCCAAGGCTTTACGCCGTCTGGCCATTTCCGCTTCAGCGTTCTTGATCGCCTCGGCGGTGGCTTCCATGTTTTTTAAAAACATGGCCACGTTAATGGCTTTGTCTTCCAGTTCGCCGCTTAATCCTTCCAGAGTGTCGTTGATGGCTTCAATCGGTAAATCCATTTCTGGATCGGTCAAAAAATCCAGGGCTTGCAAATAATTACCGCTCAATTGGTACAAAGATAGATTGCTCATAATAATGTCCTCGGTGTGGGCGGCGGGTAAGCGCCGCCCTGTTGCCTTATGGGGCTAAAGTGGGTTGATAACGTGACGATGGATTAACCGTTGAACTGCCGTAGGTATCGCGGATTTTGTCCAAATCCCAATCGCCTTTATTACGGCTTTTGTGATCGGGTGGCCTGAAATACCACGCGGCTTTTTTCTTTGCCCACCAATAACCGGCGTTTTTGATCGTGTCTTTATGCGCCTTGGTGTCACCTGTCAACCACACCCAAGCCCCGCATACTTCAATCGTGATGCCAGCTAAACTAATAACGGCGTTTATCGCTGCGTTGAGTTCTTCGCCAAAATCGCTGTTAACCTCCTCGTTAATTGGGCGTTCTGCGCCGTTGTAGTCAATATCGTGCAAGAATTGATACGCCACATTAACCGCTTTCATCATTTCCAAACCGGCAGGGTTGCGGTCTGGATGGTATTTAATGCAAGCTTTTCGGTATGCGGTTTTGATGGCTTCTTGATCCGCTACCGCACCCAGTCCCAAAATAGAAAGCGCGTCCTTAATGTTCATAAGCCACCCCAGAAAACGGGTAAACATCCACACTCAACGCGCTGGCGGCTTCGGCTTTTGCGTATTCTTCACCGACCCAACTTTCAAGCTTGATAAGCAGTTTTTCAAACTGGACGGGCGTTAAGTCGGTGAAATGTTCAACGTGCCAGGCTTTAGCAATCCACGTTTTCACGCGCTCACGGTCGAGTTTGTAGTCTCGAATTTGCGCCTCTAACAGCTTATGCTGACTGGCTGTGATTCGTGCCGGTGGTGCTTCTACCTGCACCGCTTCAATGATCGGTGTCATTTCTTCGGCGGGGGTGACTTCGTAACCCGCTAAACTCATGATCCAACTGAATGCCAAACGACATGCTTTACCCGTTGCGCGGGTTTGCGCCATGCTTCGCCGCGCGTAGCGTGGGCGGGTGTTCCACTGTTTTTCATCGCCACATTCAGCCGATGCTCGGCTGATACACGCACCGTCAGACATCCGCACCAATTCCACAACAGCGACATAAACGCCGTCGTGTTCGGTAGTTTTAACTTCACGGGCAGTAACGCCTAGCATTGTTGCAAGCGTTGTCCAGCCTTCAACGTTTACAAAACGCTTGCTCTGTATCACTGTGAATAAATGCTGTTTGTCGATGACTACGGCCAGCTCGTGAGCCATTTCAGCCGCACCTGACACTAAAGCGGTGGGGCTTGATGCCTGTAGCGTACCCAGTGCCACGGGTGACGGTGTGAGCGGTATTACTGCGG
Organism: Methyloglobulus sp.; assembly: GCA_043771735.1. GTDB lineage: Bacteria > Pseudomonadota > Gammaproteobacteria > Methylococcales > Methylomonadaceae > Methyloglobulus. The sequence goes on along the minus strand of JAYVGW010000352.1, from coordinate 26,627 downwards.
GTAATGCCGCCGTGGGTTCAGGTGCAACTTCAAGCACCTGTTTGATTTTTTGATTTGATGCTGCCATGATATGTACTCCTGCATGTAAATCTAAGCGTGGTCTCGAACACCACGCTTAGAAAATGGTTGTTATCCGACGACTCTTAAAGCTGGCGCATCAGCTTGCGGTTCACCGAATCGCAAGCTGTAACGCAACTTAGTCAATTCCTCGAAATTCTCTTTACTCAGACTGATTTGAGTTTCCGATCCTTCCGAACTGATAATAAATAAAACCCGATCTTCATTAGGGCGTTCTGCAATATTTAAAATACCGCCGTTTATGCCGTCTATTTGAAAAATACGGCGTGGTTCATTTGCCATAACACATACTCCAGTTGAAAAAATCCGGTTTATTTCATCCCAAGGTTGCGACCCTTGAAAACCCGCAAAGCCGGTTAACGGTTGCCGTTTTTCTCCTTTAGCGTCACTAAAAAAGGGCAAAATTGACGATTAAGCACACTGTTTTAAATGCACTTTTGTTGAGTTTGAACCCACAAAAACGCACTAGACCAAACACCCACACCGCCGACCGCTACCCAAGAACCAGAACCGAACGAAGGCAACAACGCACCCGAAAAACCGCAGGGAAACGCCACCACAGGCAAGCCACGTAAAACCGCACACTGACAAGCCAACAACGAGCCGCGCGAGTTTGGCGAACCAAAAAACACCAAAAGCCCAACATTAGCCGCCGCGACTACCGCACGGGTACGCCTAGCCAGCCGAACACGTAGAGGTACAAAAGCAGAACCACCGGCCCACCACTGGACAGAACCACCCGCACCGGCAAACGTGGACACAGCGGCTACCGCCGAAAACTGCCCAGAACCCACACCACCCGAACCAAACGCGGCAAAACAGCGCACACGGGACGGCGAAACGGTAGCTAAAAGCGCGGTATCCGCACCGGAACAACAGCCAACGGCGAACGACACGCCACCAGCAGCAAGAACCGGCACGACTTGAGCCACCAACGCCAAACCGGACGCGGGGAGAACCCGCGAACCGGCAACGGCGACCACGCCGGGCAGACTAAACACCACGCACCCAGGCAGGAGAAGGCAAACGGGACGGCAGCGCACCGGCACAAACCGAAGACGGCGGCGCGGCCACCGGAACAGACACACCCCACACCGTGCCAGAAGCGCAACTAAACCGGCGCACAGCGACCGCAACACCCACCCAACCCGACCACGCAAGAGCGAACGCAGACGCGGCGGCAGGGGAAGCAAAGCTAACGACAACTACCACACCCGAAAACGAGCGCGGCGAAGCCCGAAGCCGCCACCGCAAAGCACCAGCGGCCAAAGCAGAACCCACAAGAGAGCGCCACCAAGGGGCGCACAAAGAAACACCGCCCAAACCACGGCCAGGCGCAACAAGCGAACGGGAAGGAACAGAACAGAAAGCACCCATAAAAACCCCCACAAAAACAGCGGCCAGACCACCCAACCGATGATTAATTGTACGCCTAAAAACAGAAAAAGTAAACACTTATTTTAACTGAAAAAGTAAATAGTTTGGCGCGGAAACTGCAAACCTACACACTATTAAACCAGTTTAAAATTACTGGCCAACTCGCAAAAGTAATGAAGTGGAAACAGAAAAAGATTTCTCTGTATAGATGCTAAGAAAGGTCAACAAGCGCAAAGCAGCATAAATAAGCCGCTGATTGTTGATAGATGTAGGCTACTTTGAGGGCGGCTTATTTATGCTGACTGCGCTTTTGGCGGGTTGCAAGGGCGGCTAGCCCTAGCCTTACGGATAGCGGATGTTACAAAGGTGCTTGTGGCTGCTTTTTGCCACATGTACCTTTGCAACTTACCGCGTTTATTGATGGTGTAAATTATTGGTGATAGCTACTGTTCGAGCTGCAACCTAGTGGAAGCGAGTATTTAAACAAGTTGGAGCTGGTGCGTAGCACGAGCGGAACACACACTATCTTTTAAGTAAAATGGGGGAACTGGTGCATAGCACGAGTGGAACGGCGATTGTTCGAACTGTAGCGTAGTGGAAGTAAGTTTTAAATAAGTGAGCGGATGTTGACGTTGTACTTCTGGCGGCGCTTTTTCCGCCAGATGAACAACGACAGCTTGCCGCGACTTCCTTATCTTAATCAACACTAAGCCCAGCATCTCGTTTAGCCTTGTGTTCCATCTCTCTGATATTACTTATGAGATCAGGTGGTACGCATACGGTAATACATTCCCAGTCTCCGGGGATCCCACGCGACGCTTTAAGGGCTGCTTCAACTCGTTCTATTGCACTTTTGAGTTGCTGCTTCGACATTTCCATTTCTCGTGCTGCATCTGCCGCTCGGATTCCATCCACTAGCACCATTCGTACAGCATCCTTTGTACGTTGTGCCATTCGTGTTGAATTGGTTATTTTTATGAATTCTGCTAATTGCATAATACTTCTAATAAGTAGTCTAAAAGTAAACAGTATAAATAAATAAAAAAGTAAACACAATAAATAAACATAAAATAGATTGGTTTTTTTAGACTACCATTTAGATTTCTGTAGGTTTTATGAAATACGCAATAATCGCGCTGTTATCAATTTCACTGGTCAGTACAGTCAACGCCGAAACAATCACAGGTAAAGTAGTCGGTGTTTCCGATGGCGACACAATCACTGTTCTGGATTCAAACAAGCACCATGTTAAAGTTAGATTGGCTCAAATTGATGCGCCAGAGAAAAAACAGGATTACGGGCAAGCGTCAAAGAAAGCGTTGTCTGCTGCCGTGTTTAACAAGGACGTGATGATTGAAGTTGAAACTATTGACCACTATAAACGCACAGTCGGCAAGGTGTTGGTCGATGGTATTGATGCAAATCTAGGGCAAGTAAACACAGGTATGGCGTGGGTTTACCGACAGTATGCGAAAGATCAGGCATATTACACCGCCGAAGATACGGCCAAAGCCGCTAAAGTCGGGTTATGGTCAAAGCCTAATCCAACGCCGCCGTGGGAATATCGACACAGTGGCAACAAATCTTCCAATAAATCTAAGCTAACAAATATAGCCACTTGGGTACGGCAACGATTCCTTCATTTTTAGGCTAGTGTAATTGGCTGTCAAAAATATTTTCAAATGTGAAAAATTACCGCTTTATTTAGTGAAATACTTCACAGATTTTAGGTTTAAAGTGCGTATATACTGAAAAACACGTCAGTAATTCGGCTTTGATTTTCTTTTGAACCTCCAAACAAGATTTGCAAAAAATACCATTTTTCCATTTTCGTCAGACTCCGTTATTAACTGGGTTGCTGTAACGGATGATCTATTTTGCAACCCATCAAAATAGAAGGGTGAAGATTATGAGTATATTTTCTAATAATGAAGACAATAATTCTGAACAATCTCCTGAATGCCTAGATGAATCTGAGTTTAGTATCGATGTTGTTGCATGGGGGCATGATGCGAGTACAGTCGAAAAATTAAAGTGCCGCCTTTTGGAACATCCAGAAGTTCAAGACTACTTGGCCGGTGCGCGTCACAGATTGCTTTCACTGCAATTCATTGAGCCAGAAACCAAAACGCACGAACCAGTACTGACAGATCGCTATCGGGCTACTATCTATGATTACACCAATAACCGTACTGTGTTTATTGATGGCTGCGGTTTTGATAATGATTTGGTAGTGGCTTCCGAATCATCATTTCAACCCCTACCTACAGAGGAAGAATTTCAGGAAGCTGTTGACATTTTAAGTTTGCATCCAGAGTTTGGGTCAGCTTTGTTGGAAGGATATGCACAGCCTTACCCAGCCATGCCGCCACTGGTTACCGAGGTCGAATTACCTAATGGTCGAATAGAGCGAACATTAGCGATAGGCTTGCTTCCAAATAATGAGCAATTTCAACATGAAATTGTCGGTGTTAATATGATAAGCCGTGATGTTATTCGCTTTGAGAGTGGGGCACCTATAGGATCAACGCGGGGCAATGATACATGTGGTATCTCCTATTCCGCCCAACAGCCGACTGTCAGTAATGCGCCTGGACAGGTATGGGTCACTATCAGACAAGGGGGGCAGGTAATCTGGAAGTTTATCGCTATTCGTCCCGCCGCTTCCTCTGGTACCAGAGGTTCTGGTATTGAGTTAAGGTACGTTGACTACCGTGGCAAGCGGGTACTTTATCGCGGTCATGTCCCCATCCTCAATGTCAAGTATGACAACGACGCGTGTGGGCCATATCGCGACTGGCAAAACCAGGAAGGGATGGTTCAGGCTGATGGAATAGATGTTGCGTCGGGATTCCGCCTAGCCAGTAGTCCAGCTAAAACGTTTATTGACACAGGTTCGGATGTGGGGAATTATCTCGGCGTTGCCATATACGTGCAAGGTCAAGAGGTTGTGCTAGTCAGTGAGATGGAGGCGGGTTGGTATCGTTATGTGAGCGAGTGGCGATTTCATACGAATGGTACTATCCGCCCCCGTTTTGGTTTTTCAGCCGTTCGAAATTCCTGCGTTTGTAACCGTCATCATCATCATGTTTACTGGCGTCTCGACTTTGATATACGGACGGCTGGAAATAATACGGTTCGTGAATTTAATGATCCACCAATAATTGGGCGTTCAAAGTGGCATACAAAATATTATGAAATAAAGCGCCCCCGTGATTCTTCTCACCATCGCAAATGGCGAGTTGAAAACACCTTGACTGGTGAGGCTTACGACATTATCCCTGGCTCTAATGATGGTGTTGCCAGCACCTTCCCTGACTGGCCGTATCCGGTTGGTGATGTTTGGTTCTTACGCTATCGAGGTTCTGAAATCGATGATGGAGTGAATTCCACCACGGGACCTAATTGCGAAGCCAATGTGTTGGATACATGGGTCAATGGTGAGGTTATCAACAATCAGGATGTCGTGGTTTGGTATGCTGGACATTTTACTCATGACTTCCATAGCGATCCGCCCGGTACATTTGGCCATATCGTTGGACCTGAGTTGAAACCAGTTAACTGGTAAAGTAATTTGGCTAGGTAAAAGCCATTTTTCAAAATAGATCGACTGCTTTTAATTCTAATTCAGTCAGTAAGTTAGCTGAAACAAAATTTAAAGCAGTCATCTTAGTGTACATTTCCGTTGCATTAGACTTCAGACCCCAATTAACAACTTGGACTATCCAAGGAGAAAAATATGTCAAATTATCAACGATTTTTCATTGGTAGCATAGGTGGACTTACTCCTGTTTTCATGTTTCTATATGCCGTTGATTTTGAGCGTTATTTTAACGACACATCGACATTAAAACTAATTGGCTATTGCGTAAGGGTAATAATTTTATTCTTCGTAGGTGGCTTTGTTGCATACCTGCACAACGATGAAAATAAGCCGTTTAAGCTCTTTGAAATAGGCATGGGGGCACCGCTCTCATCGCTGGTTACATTACTACAGCATCGATTCCTAACGCTTCTAATCCAGGTGTTCAAGCGACTGCAAATTTCTCAATTATTTCTTCCGCATATGCAGCAGATTCTCAAACGCCTCTTGATGAAATTAAAAAATTCTCGCTCCCTGTAGAAACTCCAACTAGTCAATTTTTGGAGGGTTTGCTCGGAAGGCCACCAGAAAATGTTTGGTTTGTAGTAGCAGGCTCCTATCAACACTTAGAGAATGCGAAAGCCCAGGCAGATAAAATTAACAGCGGTTCTGGAGAATTCAAGGCTTCTGTTTACGAACCATATGCAGATAGTCCAAATTACAGAGTGATTATTGGGGCAAATCTAACTAAAGTCGAGGCGACGGCACTTCAAAATAAAGCCGCAAGTGCAGGACTCGAAACCTTCGGCATTATGACTTTCCCAAATTTACCCCCAGCAGAGCAGCAATAAAAAAGTGAGGGAAGCCCAACCACAAGAAATTTTTTAAATTATTTATATTCAAAGATATGTAGATTTTTTTGTTTTTTGTTACTGTCTGGAATCGGAGTTTTCGGCGGTTTGGGGGCTTACACACCCAATTTACTACTAAATCCTGTGAAACTTTAGAGCCTTTTGTTGATTAGCGTCTCTTTTTACCGAACCTTAGCGTAAACTTTTCGTACCATTGGACTTCAAACCCCATATTAGATTCTATGGGACTTTAATGTCGTTTGTTTAAACTCACCAAATTATGAGGTGTATTATGAAAAGAAATCTGCGCGAATCAAATTTCCTTACTCTTGTTGAACAACATCTGCCAGAAAGCCTGAAAGCTATCAAAACACCCTTTCGACGAAAAAACACCGTTACAACAAAGCCAACGAAAACAGCTGTTGATCTGGTTAGTCAATCGACAAGCCCATTGTCTCGAAAGTGTTTTACAAAGCTGGTTTGTTATCTAAGCCTGATAAGTTTTAGTACAGTGGCACCAGCAGGTTCATTCCAAGATGATCTTGATGATGCACTTGAGACGGCAAACGCGGGGACTCCTGAAGCTCCTACAGCTTATGGATTTGCAATATCAGCTGGATTGCTTCAGGGTTTAGGTAGTGGTGCAGGTATTCAGGCCAAAGCAGCATCTAAATCTATTTCAGCACAATATCCAAGCACTATCTATCACGGTGCTTATCTGAACGACACCACTTACGGCTACACTACCGAAGTTGGCGAACCGTTGCTAACCGGCATGACGCATACGTTATGGCGGTACTATGTGCCCAGCCGCAACGAGCGCGTGGTGTTTAATACCTACGGTTCAACAACATTCATCAGCCCATACGGTGAACTCGACACCCAACTTGCCGTTTATCGTATTGATAACTCAGACGGTGCGAGCGGTTTTAAGAGTTATAAACGTGTTGCTGCAAACGATAACAAAAAAATTACGGGGGGCTTTAGTTTAGGCAGCTTAGTGACTGTCCAAAAATAAGTTGTACAACTTCTGCTAATCAATCGCCTTGGCAGATTGTTTACCGCGATTGAACTGTACAAGTTATTTTCAGACAGACCCTTAGTGCAATTTGATGCTGTAAAAGGCCAAAAATATGCTATTCAAGTGGGCAGTAAAAAAGTGGGGGGTGATGTTTTGTTGACAGGCTTTAGTTTTCCAGTTTCCGGTGGACTTTCGGTACAACCCGTCAGCATCAATGGTTTACCTGGCGGATATGACTCAACGACGCTGTCTAGCGGAATGGTCACGTATATAGTCCATAACAGCACTGCAAAGACCTTACAGATTAAGGCTTCGACTACGTTGGGCAAGGGCATTACCCTACCGGCATCCTTTAACTTGGCAGCCGGTGCCGCCACAGTAAAAACATTTGCACTGGACAGTACATTCGATAAAACCACCCCGCGCACCCTCTCTGGTGAACTTACCTTATCGGGGTATGTTGGTAATGTACTGCAAGCAAAAAGCGTAACGCCGACGGTGCTGCCGATCTCTAACGACGGTCAACCAACCGATACAAGCACACTCCAAATCACAAGAAAAGCGCAAGTGCTGACCGGTGCCACTGGCGAGGTGTTTTATGAACAAGTGAATGTAAAAAATACCGGCAAGTTTCCAGCTGTCGGTTGTTATGCAAAACCCAATGAACCAAGATCACAAGTTGCCTGGATCGCCTACAATCCCAGTACTAAAAAAGTAATTGGCACGGCTAATACACCCTTCAACCTGGCTATCGGCAAATCCCAAGATATTCTGGTTGCTATACGTTTCTTTCATGATCGACTTGCCGATCCAGCTTACGGTTACCCAATCGAAATTCAATGTGCTACCGCAAGGCGCCTCGATATTGGGCATTACGATCTCACCAATAACATCGATTTTACCAACACAGTAACGAAATTTCCCAAGCTAACCCTAGTAAATACCATACCCGCAAGCGGTATCCTAGACATACCAGCACCTGGCAAAGCATTTACTGCAACCTTTCACAATGAAAGTTCCAAAACTGTAAACGTGACTGCCCAAGTGAGAACAAAATGGGCTTTTGATAGCAATGTGAGCCAACGTTTCGCCGTGGCTGTCTGTTTAGCTAAAACGGCAGATACCGTTTGTTTGAAATCCACCGCAATCGATTTACCATTGACAGTAGCGGCGGGAAAAAACATTACTGTTAAAGTTGCCGTGAGGCGGCCATCTGGTGCGCCGAAATTCGATCCGCAGTATGGTGCATCGTTATTGTTAAAGTATAACAACGATTTTGGTTCGCCGGTCTATCCCATTGGCGGAACCACTAAGGCATTGCGAAAGAAGTAATGCCACTTGATAAAGCTGTATTGCATCGCCTATTGGTTTTTTGTTGTGCATACGGGGTTGTAAGCCCAAACCCCTGCGTAGACTTCGTACCATTGGACTTCAGACCCCATATTAGATTCTATGGGACTTTAGTGTCGTTTGTTTAAACTCACCAAATTATGAGGTGTATCATGAAAAGAAATCTGTATGTTAAATCCCTATTGATTGCTTTGGCTTTATGTGTGTCCACTTTCGTCTCGGCTGCGCCAAGAATCAATGGAACATGGGTCGGAAACGCGAATAAGGTTACCACCAGTTCATGTAACGTTCGTGTCCCAATCGTCCTCACCATAAATCAGTGCGGTTTCAGTGGCAGCGTGTTTAACGGGACAGCGAAAGTAGGCTCCACAACTATCGCTGCGAGACAGGAGTCGAGTAGTCCGCAGAAGCGATAGTGCATGTGTTTTCACGAAGCGTAGCGTAGTGAAAATTCAGGCTATACGACATCGCGTCGAGTCATTTGCGCATCGAAGTTTCAACCCCTTGTCGGGTTGGAACGAGGGGAGCGAGGACGGCTGGGGCAGCCGAAGGCATAGTGGTCGCGTAATTTTTGCTGATTTTTGGGTAGGACACCCAAAAATCTTTCGCAAAAATAGCGACTCCCCGCAAAAATAATAGGCAAAATAAATTTTGATAATAGCTTTCGGGTAACTGGCGCTGCTGGTACCAATACCGTGACTATGATCGGCCAATATACGCCCAGTAGTCTACAAATAAACGAGTTACTGTTTACGACAACAGCCACCACCAATATTTTGAATGAGACCTATGGCACCATTACACTTTCTCAACCTAAAAGGTAAGTGCTGAGACATAGGCTGGTGATATTAAGCTATTGATGACCTGCTTCAGACAAATGGGCACTAAAAAATTATGTGCCAAGAAAATTATTTCACAATGAGTGGTAATTTTTAACAGAAATAAACAGGCAAATGAGTTGATAATGCCGACACGGCATCGGTCGAATCCGAGAATACTTGACTTAACAAATTGACAAATAATCACACAAAGCGTACAAATAATTTAAAGCAAATAATGATTTGTTAAGTGTTCGAGGGGTACTTTCCATAACACAGATTGGAACTAGGAGTATTCACAATGAAATACAAAATACTTGCACTAAGCGTTTTTGGATTAATGACGGCGACGACGGCTTACGGCGCTCAGCAGACGGTTTTTCTGGATCAGCAGTGGACCAAGGCGGATCGCGAGCGATTTTATTTTACGCCGCAGGGATCTTAGGTAACTCGCAAAAAATAACCCCCATTGATTTTCTTTAAAGTTGAGGTTGAATAGTCACGTAGTATTTTGGCAACAATGTGTCCCTGTTTATTCTGTTGCCCATAGCTTTAAATGCTTTTTTACTCATTTTCACACCTTTTTGGTAAGTGGTTTCCAACAGCTTTACCACCGGACTCAATCCTTTCCAAGTCATAGTTTTAGCCCATTCCAGGGTGACTTCTAGGGTGTTTAACAGCGTCGCACTCCAATGGTTTTCAAGAATTCCCCAACAACGTTCCACTGGATTATATTTGCTATGGTAGGGCGGGTAGTAGGCCAGCACAATATTAATGTTGTTTTTGTCCGCAAACTCTATCATGCGTTTCATGAATTGCGTCCTGTGGCTAGAGTTTTGTGGGCCGTTATCTAGGTTGATGACCAGCTCATTGATGTGGCCATACTGGCCTTCGTTGTCATTCCACCATTGCTCAAGGCAGTCGACAATGAAATCACTGGTTTCAAACGACACGCCAAAGATAACAGTGAGCAATCCGGTCATCATATTCAAAATACCAAATGGAGCCAACTTGTCCTTGATCCCCATGTCATGGTCGTCTGCTTTTACGGCTTTTCGGCAGCGTGATGTGCCGCCCCGTGATGAATCGCACAGATTCACTTTGGCCTTGGTGTCAACCGATATGCGTAATGAATCCTCACGCAGGTCAGATGTTTGGTTAATTTCGGCAAGATTGTCGAAGATCGCGTCGGTTTCCGCAACCTTTTTTAGCGGCTTGGATTTTTGCACTCGGCGCAGGCAAAAACCCAATCGGTTTAGGATGTTACCAATGGTCTTTTCACAGGGCAACCCCTCATGTGTCCAGCCTTTTTTGACTATCAAAGTTTCACGCATGGCTTTGGCCGTGATCCTAGTATATTTGAATGCCGTCTGGAATTTGGGGTCGATTTGACTTTCTGGCTCTGCTAAAGAAACGATGTCGATTTCCAGTTGTGGCATCTTTTCTTCTGTTTTCTTATTGCCGCGAACACTAAAATTACCCAAACAAACCAATCCAGTGCGCAGCTCATTTAGCCCTAGCGTAACTGTCCTGCGATCCCAGCCGAAAGTTTTTTCGGCCAAATACGCTTTGGAATTCAAGTAATCAATGGTGACTTGCGCTTGAAACGCCCGCCTTTTTGCACCGGTTAGTTGTTTGGCGGCATCTTTGATCGTTTTAATATGTTGTGTAGATAAGTTGGTCATACTTAGAGTTCAGATGGATAAAGTTATGCCTATAGAATATATCAATCTTAAAGAGTGTTTTGGTGAAAATTAGCAGTGGGTTATTTTTTGCGAGTTACCTTACCTGATTCCCTATTCGTGGTTTGTCGCCCTGGAGGCAGCGGGTCAAAGCCATCCTTTCAAGGACAAAAACAACATTCGCCGCTACGGATATCTGGTCGATGACAATTACTCCCCTGCCAATCCTGATAGTCTGCCCATTGGATTCGCCAAGGAACCGGTGAAAAATGGCGAAGCCTGGCTGGGCTATACCTGCGCCGCCTGCCACACCAACGATATGCGCTATAAAGGCCAAACAATCCGCATCGACGGCGCCCCGACCCTGGCGGATTTCACCGCTTTCAACGACGGCCTGAACGCGGCCCTAAAATCCACCCTAAGCGACAGTAAACGCTTCGACCGTTTTGCCCGTGCGGTGTTGGGGAAAGATGCCGCCAGTACTGAGAAAACAGCACTGTGGGGGCAAGTTTCAAACCAGGCCGCCTGGCTCAAGGGCTTCGCCAAACGCGGTAAGCCAGACCACGCCTTTGGTGCGGGCCGCGTGGATGCGTTTGGGGTTATCATGAACGAAGTGTTCGGTTATGACCTGGGCAAGCCCGACAATGTCCGAAAACCTACCGCGCCGGTCAGTTACCCTTTCTTGTGGGGGACACCACGGCATGATTATGTGCAGTGGACGGGTTCGGCATTTAACCCGTTCGGCCGTAACGTGGGCGAGGTGTTGGGGGCTTTTGGACGTGTCAACCTGAAAGTAACGTCACCGGATTTTGGCTCAACCACGGCGCGGGCAAGGGAATTGTTCGAGCTTGAGCGTCTGGTGGCCAAACTCGGCACGCCCCATTGGCCAAAAGCCCTGCTTGGGTCTATCGACCAAGACCGTGCCTCACGGGGCGAGGTACTCTACAGGCAATCCCGTCATGGCGAGGAAAGCTGTGCCGACTGCCATGCGCTGCGGGATAATGCGGGTCATTATCCGTCCACACCTGCTGCGGAAAACCGTTTCGGGGTCACCTTCGTGAAAACCCACATGATACCGCTGGCTGACATCGGCACCGATCCGCTCACGGCAAAAAACTTTGCCTTGCGTAGCGTCAAGTCCGGTGCTGTGGCACCGTTGCTGCCCGCCCCCTTTACCAACGCCAGTGTAGTTCCGGCACCCGCTATGCTGACCATTCTGGTGGGGCTTGCCGCGAAGGACAGCAACCTGCATGCACAACCGCCCTTTAACGCGCCAGAAAGCGCGGAGCTGATCGGCTACCGCCAAAAAGCCGACGGCTTGCCGCCCTATGCCGCCCCCAACCTGTTCGCCTACCGCGCACGGCCGCTGGATGGCATCTGGGCTACTGCACCCTATCTGCATAACGGCTCCGTACCCAGCCTTTATGAACTGTTGCTGCCGCCAACAAAACGTAGCCAGGTGTTTTATGTCGGGAACCGCGAGTTCGATCCGTACAGGGTTGGATTTAAATCAGGGCATAGTAGCAATGGTTTCCGTTTTGATACCCGACTTCCCGGCAACCGTCATTCGGGCCACACCTACGGTACTGATCTTAGTGATAATCAACGCCTCGATCTGCTGGAGTTTTTGAAGACGCTTTAAGGCATTCGTTGCCTGTTAACCCCATTGTGGTGCAATACGCTTTTGCTACTGCACCCTTTAAACAGAATTCACCGTCGATCACCTTACCCTGCCTTAGGAGGCTTTTATGAATCGTTTAATACGCTTTTTATTTGCCTTAACCGTATGTCTTCTATCCATGCCGACATTTGCGGTGGCCGCATCCGTTAATATACAAAATTTCCTGTTTTCACCCAACGTATTAACCATAAACCTGGGCGATAGCGTGAAGTGGCTTAATAAAGCTGATATTACGCACAGTATTACCCAAGACAGTAATTTATGGACTCATGATGCCAATCCAGGCAGTTCGTTTACCCGACAATTCACCACCGAAGGTAGCTACAGTTACCATTGTCGGTTTCACCCCTCAATGACAGGGAAAATTGTTGTTCGTAACGCCGAGCAGACGCGTATCAAAATAGGGCAAGATATTGTTACCGTTATCCCTAAAGTCTTACCGATTACGCTTAATTTGAAAGGGAAAATTGCTAATACCGTTTATTTAGGCAGTTACATTGTCAATGCCCAGTCAGGTTGTGCCAATTGCCATAGTTGCCCTACTTATGCTGTGGGGCATAATCCTTATAAAAAGGAAGTGAAACAATTTAATGCCCGTACTTATCTTGCCGGTGGGGTGTCGGTAAAAGGCGTAGTTTCTGCCAATTTGACACCTGACAAGACAGGCAAACCCGCTGGTTTAACACTTGATCAATTTAAAACCCTGTTGCGCACAGGGCATGATCCCGATGTTCCAGGCCAGTTATTGCCTGTTATGCCATGGCCCTTTTTTGGCATGATGAGCGATCATGATCTCGACGCAATTTATAGTTATTTAAGTAGCATCCCCAAAGCAGTGACACCCACTAAAGCCTGTGTTTTGGGGCAGTAGACACATACTAAACGGAGTAAAAACAACATAGACGGTTACCCATGAATGGTTTTGGAGAGGAGTTTTGGCATGTGCACACATAAGCGTTGGTATAGTACGACTGTTGTTTTCCTTACCTTGATTATCTTTGGTTCCTGCCGACCGGCACTAGGCTCCTCCTCGAAGACCCTGATTCGTAACGCTGCCTTGATCCTGACTATGGATTCCACTGTCGGCACAGGTGAATTGGGTCTAATCGAGAATGCGGATGTCCTGCTGGATGGTGATAAGATCGCTGGCATAGGTAAAAACTTGCACGGCTATGGTGCCCAAATCATCGACGCGCAAGGCAAGATTGTCATGCCGGGTTTTGTGGACGTGCATAACCATCTTTGGCAATCACTTATCCGAGGGTGTGACACCGACAAGGATCTCACTGGCTGGCTGAATACCTGTGTCTTCCCTTTGTATAATCCCAGCATCGCTGTCACTGAAAGCGAGGCCTATTCTGGGGTTCGGCTCAGTACGCTCGATCTTATCAGCACCGGTGTCACCACAACGGTTGATTGGTCACATGCCTATACCCCCCAGTTCGTGCGCGGCAATATTCAGGCGCTTAGCGACTCAGGACTGCGGTTTGCGTTCGCGTATTATGGCAATGCCAATCCGGCCACTGTCGCAGACATGAAACTCGTTAAGCAGACCTTGATTGACCCCAACCCAAGGGCTAGCTTTCAAGTTGCCTCGCATCCCTCGGACGGGCTTCGACCCGATCTCATCGCCATGTCGAATCTGGCCAAGGAATTAGGCGTAAAACTGCACGTACATTTGCTGGAGAACATTGCCCAACGCGACGAAAAAACCTTCGATGTACTAACTGAGGCCAACGCGCTGGGACCGAATCTACTGGCAGCCCACGGCATTCACCTGACTGATAGCGAAATCGGTATCTTGGCTGAGCATGATGTGCGTATTCTGCATAATCCGCTAAGTAACATGCGCCTGGCTTCGGGCATTATCCGTTTACCAGATTTGAAACAGAAAGGTATCCAGGTGGGGCTTGGCATTGATGGTGGCACCAATGACACCAGTGACATGTTTAACGACATGCGTGCCGCGTTGGGTTTGCAGCGTGCCAAGTCGCTCCAGGTCGGCATATTCCCGACCGTTGTTGACGTGCTGCGCATGGCCACGGTGGACGGTGCGAAACTGCTGGATATGTTTGATCGCATCGGTTCGTTAACCCCTGGCAAAAAGGCCGACCTGATTATCATCAATCCAAACAAGGTTAACTTTGCGCCGCGTTTTGACTGGCTCAGCCAAATTGTTTTTAACGGCCAGCCGGTGAATGTCGAGTGGGTGTTTGTGGATGGCCGCCCCCTGAAAAAAAGAGGGAAGTTGGTGGATGCGGATACCCAGGCCATCATGAAAACGGCTCAGAAAGCCGCCAACCGGATCAAACAGGATTTACCTCACTAAAATAAGGCTACAAATGTGAAGTATTTTACATTTCATGTGAAATACTTCACAGACATCACCTTTAAAACCCTGTATATTCGAATAAGCCTCAATGATTCGACGTTGCCTTTTTTCTTAATTTCCTGGCATTGAGATCAGCCTGACTGAGTTTAGCCGCTGTTTTTTACCGTCTTGCCCCCAACGACTCCAACGGCCTCAATAAGTGAGGCGGTGCCGTCGCTATAAAAAATCAGGAGAGCTTAATCTCCGCCCCGCCACATCTTACAACCTTAATGAGGAGGTTTTATGGATGACAAACTAGCTTTTATGGAGTTGTCGGCTTTGCTGACAGGTCTTTACCACGCGCTCTTGACTGACCCTGATGACCGCGCCCTCAACAGCCCCATAGCCGACGAGTACGCCCGACGGCTGCGAGGCACTTTCCCCGTGAAATTCCCTGCATTGCTGGAGGCTTACAAGACCTTGGCTACCGTCAATCCGAAACCTGCGATTGACGATGTGCTGCTGGCTGACCTGCGTAATACACCGGCATTCACGGCCAACGAAATCGTCGCGAAACAGATCGTGAATGTTTGGTATTTCTCCCAGTTCAACGACGAAACCGGGGTTCTTATCGACGGCGGATTCTATGAGCGCGGTGCAGTCTGGCCTGCTATCAAGGCACATCCGATTGGTTTTTCCACCCAGTTGCACGGCTACTGGACACGCGAACCGGTCATGGAAAGCAACTGATTACCCACTGGGAGACTGACATGCACTACGAATATGACGTTATCATCATCGGCTCAGGTGTTGCGGGGGCGTTGACCGCCTGGAAACTCGCCGAGCTTGGCAACTACAAAATCCTTATCCTGGAGGCGGGCGACAACGGCATCAGTGCTGGCCAAAGGCTTCAGTTCCATCACGCGATGGACACCCAAGGCAATCGCGGTGATCCATTCGCACCCTACAAGGATCTGGAAAGCCGGAAATATGCCCCGTCTGCCGAAAGTTCACAACGCGAACTTGCCGACCAAAAAAACGATGCCAATAATTACTACGATTACGCCCAGGACTCTACGCCCCAAACCAACGACCCGTTCAAGGCGAGTTATAACCGTATGGTGGGTGGCAGTACCTGGGCGTGGCGTGGCAACACCCCGCGCTTTATTCCAAGTGATTTCCGTTTACAGGGCGAGTTTGGCGTAGGCCGTGACTGGCCGTTGGATTACAATGAATTGGAGCCGTGGTATTGCCAGGCTGAATGGGAACTGGGGATTTCCGGCAACCACGCTGAGCTGGATGGGCTTTTTGGTGGTTATCGTAGCCAGCCTTTTCCAATGCCAGGCATTCCCCTGGGTTACAGTGATGCGAGGGTCAAGGCGAAGATAGAAGGCCAAACCGTCCGTGGCAAGGCCATCCATGTGGTGACCACACCCCAAGCGCGTAACAGCACCGTCTTCGACAATCGGCCCGCCTGTGAAGGCCATTCCAATTGCATTCCCCTGTGCCCGATCCAGGCAAAATACGATGCCACCGTCCACTTGCGCCGTGCGCTGCAATCCCCTAATGTCGAATTGCGCAGTGGGGCTGTGGTGACCCGTCTGGAAAAAGGCGCTGGTGGCTGTGTCAATACCGTTCATTATATCGACTGGAAATCCACCGGGCAGCCCCAGGCGAAATGTGTCCGTGGTGCTTTGGTTGTGCTTGCCGCACACGCTATCGAAACCCCAAAGTTGCTGCTGATGTCCGATAACCTGGCGAATTCCAGTGACCAAGTCGGCCGCAACCTGATGGATCATGTCCAGTTCGAACTCATCGCCACTTTTCCAGAACCGCTCTATCCTTTTCGCGGCCCGCAAAGCATTACCGGCATCGACGATTTTCGTGATGGTTCATTCCGCAGCCAACGTAGTGCTTTCCGTATGACGATTGGCAATGACGGCTGGGGACGGACAGGTGCGCCGGCAACGGTCATTGATGGCTTGCTGGGCGAAGGAAAATATGGCTCAGCCCTACCCGGCGCAATTGCCGAACGCATACCGAAAATGCTGCGGCTAAGTTTTTCCACCGAAATGCTGGCGGACCAAGCCAACCGTATTGGCCTTTCCGATAAGGTGGACGCACTCGGCCTCCCACGGCCTCGATTTAATTTTGATATTGGGACGTATACCCAAGGTGGCCTACGGGAAGGCTACGAGACAGCAAAAGAGTTGTTTACGCTGATGGGCGCAGTGGTCAGCCCAAAGGCCAAGCCGCTTGATAATCCGCAGACAGGCCGTATGAACTGGAATACGGCGGCACATATTATGGGCACCACCCTCATGGGTGACGATCCGGCCAATTCCGTGGTTGACCGCTGGGGACGCACGCACGATGTGCCCAACCTGTGGATCGCCGGTTCCAGCGTGTTTCCCACCAGTGCCACATCAAATCCAACCTTGACTATTGCCGCCCTTACCCTCCGCATGGCTAACGCCATTCATCGTGAACTGGGAGGCTGCTGCACGTCTTGAGGCGAGCGTAATCATTGCACCTAAAGCGTGTCAGTACGGTATAGGTGACAAGAATAGTTCTTCCAGTCCAAATAGGAGAAAAATCATGAAAAAGCCAAAAAAACCAGTGAAGCCACGCTATACATTGATTAAAGGAAAATACTGGATTCATAATCCCAACAACCCACGGCAAGGCCCACAACCCGACGGGGATACGGTTCGGTTCGAGCCGGATTCCCTTGATCTGGTTCGCAAGTTGCCCAGAATATCGGGGCGGCCACCCAATATTACCGCCAGTGGACAGATCAACGTGCGCTATGAAGGCATCGATACCCTTGAAACCCATTTCAATGCCGACCATCAGGATCTTGGTTTTGCCAATGCCGCGCGTGAATACAATTTGGCACAACTGGGTTTCACGCATGTTGTTTTTTTTCCTGATTTGCCCAATGTTGTCCAGTCTGTAGATCAAAACCCGCTGTCTGGCTATGTGCTGGCCAATGGCATCGAGGCCAATGGTCGGCTGTTGGGCTTGGTATTTAGTGGCACAACGCAACGCAGTGACGGTGAAAAGGTTTTCGTCGATAACGCACTTCTCGACCAGAGCGTCAATGCCAAGCTGGTGGTGGCAGGGCTGGCTTACGTTGAGCCATACGATACAATGCCGATGTCGTTGGTGCAGCATTTGCGTACTTTGGTACATAAGGCGCGGAATGCAAACACCGGACTGTGGCCAAATGAAAGCGTAACCACGGATAGCGCCGCGCTTATCCAGAATATTACCAATTTACAGGCGCTGGTCATGTGGCCAAAGCTGTTTCGCCGTCTTGCCACCTATTTTGGCGAAGGCCATGTTGGGCTTGGCGGGTTTGATGCGTGGGTTCGTGATGATCCAGTAGGGCGTGATGATACCCTCCGGTTGCCGGACGGTGAAAAAGGCAATATGCACGATACCTATCTGGTCGATGGCGATACCTTGCAGCTTCAGTTTCGACCTGAAGATTTGTTGATCCTGCCTGATCCAAAGCTAATTCCCGTTTGAAGAGGCGGTAGGAAAATTTGATTTTTAATAACTGATGTTACGCAAGCCCGTAATTTCTGTAATGTGACTTTTCTAAGTCGGTGTCAGCGGATTGTCAAAGCGGGGTTTATAAGCCCGAACCGCCAAAAACTCTGTCCAACTCTTTAGCAATGACTTTATAAGGATTCGTGCATGGTGGGCAATAGACATGATGGCGAAGATGGCAGTGTAAGGACGGGGCTTTAAGCCCCGTCCCATTCAAGGTGATTACATTACATCGGTTGAACAGTTATCCATCCCATTCACAGCTATCATTTTCGCCGGAATCTCCTTCGCCGTCATTACCCTCATCACTATCACTTTCGTCGCCGATACCGTCATTGTCGCTATCGCTGTCAGTATTATCGTCTACACCGTCGTCATCGCTATCAGTGTCGCTACCGTCGGCAACGCCGTCATTGTCACCGTCCTGGTCAACATCATCGTCGACACCGTCGGTGTCGCTATCGCCGCAACTGTTTTCATCTTGGCCGTCAGCAACACCGTCGTTGTCGTCGTCACTGTCCTTGCTGTCAGCGACACCATCATTGCCGTCATCAACATCACTGACATCGACAATGCCGTCGTTGTCATCGTCCAGGTCAACAGCATCGGCAATACCATCGTTGTCGTCATCGGTATCTACACTGTCTGCAACACCGTCTTCGTCATCGTCGTATTCATCATTGTCTTCGGTATCAGCAATGCCATCATTGTCATCGTCCGTGTCATTAATATCTTTAATACCGTCGTTGTCATCATCGGTATCGGCATCATCCAGAATACCATCGTTGTCATCGTCATTGCCGTTTTCATCGTCTTTGTTGGCAACGCCATCATTGTCGTCATCCTTGTCGTTTTGGTCTAACACGCCGTCGTTGTCGTCGTCGGTATCGATTTTATCAGCGATGCCGTCGTTGTCATCATCGGTGTCTATTTTATCGGCAATGCCATCATTATCGTCGTCAAGGTCTTTAATATCGGCAATGCCATCGTTGTCATCGTCAGTGTCGTCAAGTTTTTCGGTGACATCCGACAAGCCGTCGTTGTCATCGTCCTTGTCCTTGGCATCGGGAATGCCGTCATTGTCATTATCAAGATCGGCAGCATCGGCTATGCCGTCATTATCGTCATCATTGTCATCGTTATCCAGATTATCGGCTATACCATCATGGTCGTCATCCGTATCCTTGTTGTCGGGTATACCGTCGTTATCGTCGTCGCTGTCCTTAACATCAGGAATACCGTCGTTATCGCCATCGCTGTCAATGGCATCAATTTTATCGGCGATGCTATCATTGTCGTCATCGGTGTCCTTGCTATCGGCGATGCCGTCGTTATCATCATCCAAATCAACTTTATCGGCAATACCGTCATTATCATCGTCTAAGTCGCTTTTGTCGGCGATACCGTCATTGTCGCTGTCTTGGTCTACGTTGTTTGTAGCCGCAAACGCTATGCTGCTTAATCCCGATAAGAAGGACGGCACAGGTGCAACAGATCCAACCAGCAATGCAATGGCTGCTGCCAGGGGTAATAGTTTAGGGTGTCTCATGGTTTATATCCTTGGTTTGACTTGATGGTGTTTCAATACAATTTAGCAGCCCACATTAAGTATAGACTGCATAATGTAAGTTGATGGGATTGCGCAACGCAGGAACGCTGTAGATGGCAGTTGTGTTCTGCTGCAGATGGTTTGCATGGTGTTGCCGATAAAATGGGGGCAATTCTGCAGGCAGTGCTTATTTAAAGTGGACAGGGATGTATGTTTTTACCGACTGGACGATTTGCGAATTAATGCGTTTGGTTTTCGGGTGATGCTTTTAACCGATGCTATAACGCCAGAATAATCTCATCGGGAGCATCATCTGGATATGCCAGTCCGTTAAAGGTATAGGTGTTGTGCTGGGTGGGTAGCGAACCCCTTTCCCGTCTTTATCCCATAGCATCAAATATCCTCTGCCGTCCACGTATTGAAAAAAGTAGGCTACGAGCTGGTTTGCCATCAAAAAACTGAAAATGAGCGATCTATCAGGCATAAACACCGACTGTGTCGCTAACCCCCTCACACCATGCGTCAATTACATGCAGACACCATCGAAGTAACTCACTGAATCTTGATCGAGATCAAAACTATTCGTCAGATAAGATTATCTGACTAACAAATTAAAAAATATTTTCATCCTATTGATTAAAATGTTTTTTAATGAAATAATACATGATTATGTAAATTAATTTTACATAATAAAGGTCATGAAAAGTTCCCCATTTACTTTCCGTACTGCTAGGTACACTGACGCTATTTTGGCACGCTGGTACGATTGCCGCGCCTTTCATTAGATACAAAGCGCAATTCCTTCAAGGAAAAAAAGCGCTTGTGTCCATGCAAAAAGCACGGGTTAAATTAAAAAGCTCTGGGCTGCGACAGTCCAGTGAGTTGGTATTATCAAGGTGCGATACAAGGCGTACCTATTCCAAACAGGGATTGTAATCTTGCAACAAATCCCTTTGCTTTGGTTGACTGTGGGACTGTGGGCGCATCTGCTAGTTGGGGGAGGTTAATAATTTAGGATAACCCCTATTAGAAGAAATTACTAAGGCACATCGGGTGATTCCAATGAGAGCATTCCTTATCCTTCACGACAACCGGTTTGAAGCGTTTTTCCACAAGCGCATGCCAGCCAGACTTTGGTGACGCCTTGGTGCTATCTCGTTTTTCGTTAAGGATCCGGATGGTATGGGCGGCGAGAGAGAATTTCGCTATGACATTACCCATGAATTGCTAAGCTCGAAACAGGCAATGAAGACTATGCGTTTAACGGTCGTAAAAACCACCGGTCTGGCGAAAGGTTCGGCGACTTTTAAAAATACCGAGGTGCTATACCTAAACTAAGGGCAAACGTTTTCTGCTGTTCAGGCTATCGAACGTATTGCGCCTTCATATTTGACAATTAACTTACGATTGACGAGTAGATAAAAGGAAAAATAGTGATGTATGCCAAAGCTATTAAAAAAAGAGCGGGGATGGAGAAAGCAAGAACAAATTTTGATGGTTCTGGGCATGAGAATCAGAAAAAAGGCTTGCGGATTATAATTATTACCCAAGGTGTATCCAGAATTGTGCATCCTTTGTTCAGCTCACATCATCAAGTGGTTGCTGTGTTGGAATCGGCACCACGAAACTATCAGCAGAGCCGCCGACTCCATCACTGGTATGGGTTAGTACGTAGCGTGTTGTGTGTGATTAAGCCTCGTTTGCAATCTCTAAAGCAGCTGTGTAAACAAAAAAAGATACCCTATCGTTTTATGACGGGTAGCCATGATGAAGGATTGGAAGACTGGATACGTGTCCAAAATCCAGATGTCATTGTGGTATTTAGCATGTCTCAATTATTAAAAGAACATATTTTTAATATCCCAAGATTTGGCACAATTAATCTACACCCTTCCTATTTACCAGAATATCGAGGGCCATCCCCTGATATTTGGCAATATTACAACATGGAAACAAATCCTGGGGTTACGGTGCATTACATTGATTCGGGAGAAGACACTGGGGATATTATTTTTCAAGAACGGGCGGCTATTCCTTTAGGAACGAAATTGCCAGATAAACTGGATAAGTTGATTGGCAGAACCGGTGTAAATTTGATCTTGAAAGCCCTTAATGCCATCCAAGACGGGAATGCCCCCAGAGTAATACAATCTAAAAAATCACCCACATTACGTGCACGCAATTTAAAACCAGGGGAATATAACGCATTGATCAATTGGGAAAATTGGTCAATTGAGCACGTATGGCATGTATTGCGGGGAACGGAGCGTTGGTTACATGAATTACACCAACCAAAAGGTTTTTATAAAGGCCATAGCTGGATACTCACCGTTCGTCCATTTTGGTAACCAGTTTCACAGATTGTAGCTGAACTGCCTGATAAATTTCAGCAGGGAAACCAACCAACCTCAAAATATTTTGTTGCACGGTATTCAACGGGGTTATGAAAGCATGATTATCCCCTTTGATGGATGCCACGCTGAGCATGATGCCCCGAAATGCCTTCAGCATCATTTCGGTGGTTGGCGTGGCGGTTGCCCGTTTGGGGTTGCCCGCATAGATGTCGTCCAGTTTTTCATTTTGCTCTTGTAAGGTTTTACGCACCTCAAACTCAACCAGGCACAATATGCGCAAGGCAATGGTAAGCAGCCTTACCAGACCTTTAATGCGGGTCGTCGAACTCAGGTGTATCGGTGTCAACCCCAGCACTTTGCCACGCATACGGTTGAACCCCCGCTCGACTATATATTGGTCACGATAGGCCAGAACCACCTCCGTCAGGCTGAGCTTGGCATCGTTGCAGACATAGACCCGCCACCCCAAGCTACGCACAGCGTCCGCATAGGCACCGATATTGCGGGTGGAATGTACAGTAACGGTAATAAGGGTAACCGTTTGGGCGGGGCGATCCTTGTACGCCCGTTTGGACACTTTCTGACTGTCAACCGTATAGGTAACCGTCAATAGTCCAGCCACGTTATGCTGTTGCAATATCTGGTCTACGGCAGCACGCAGACCGGCCTCATCCAAACGCTTGATACCTTGGCCGCGCACATTGAGCGAGGCGATGGCCTTCTCGGCTTTTTCAAGGCGGGCGACCAGAGTCCGTTCTTGGGCTTGGGCGTATTTGAACGAACGGATGATGGAGCGATATTCAAACCACGCTACCGTTTCAACCTCCACTGTAGCCGTTACCGTAACCTTGATCCTGAAGCCGTCAGCGATAAGTTCCTGGGCTTCACCTTCTTTTTCCTGTGGCCGATAAATGGGGGTAAGCACCTGCGTCCCTGCCCACACCGGTTCGAGCAATGAACTCAGCACTTCTGTCGACAGATGGACTGCCGACAATGGCAGCAGGTAATAGTCCCCGCCATTGGCAAGGTAAGCCCGTGTCTCAATCGCGCCCATCTTGCAGTCGCCAATATAAAGTAGCCCCCGCTTTTGGTAGATGGCCTGGACTTTCCTGATTTCTGGCAGGTACAATGGATCATCCGCCTTTTCCCCACTCACTACGGTGGTGGTCAATGGCAGCCCCAGGGGATCTAGCACCGATTGACTGATCTTAAGCTGAGGCAGGTCGGGACGGTGTTCCTTACTATGGCCGAATTGGAACAGGCCGTCTTCACTGACCCCAACGTAACTTTTCGCTGTCGTGCTGTCAATGCGTACCTGCCGTGATCTCAAGTTATAGACACGCAATAACATTTGCCCTTGTTCTATCTCATAGCCATCCCAGGCTGCATCGTTACCAAGACGGGTCAAGATGACGGCCAAGCGGTCATCACTAAAATCGAGGTCACGCAGGGTTGCCATCTTCAGGCAGATGTTCAGTGTCAGTAGCAGTCCAGCCGCCCAGCCCTGCACATGGTTCAGGCGGTGGTCGCCTTCACTGATAATATAGGCTAGCCAGCCAACTACGGTCTGCCCAAAACTCAGCCCAAACCAATTGCCGTGCGCTGGGAAGTGCTTGTCCATCAGCTCTGCGATTTTCATCTTTTCCATCTGTGCAATCAGCAGTGGGATGTCATCTACTCGTTCGGTTCTGGTTATGTTAATCGGTGTCACTTTGGCAAATAACGATAGCTTGCCACAATCTTATAAAGCAGGGGTAAAATTAAGCGAACGGTGAGTGGATAGTTGAAGACTACCAATGCTGTGATACTTCAGGTTATCAAGTAGGGGACGTTTATATAGAAGCAGGGCAACAATTTATCATTTGTAGAGAAGGCAAGATTTACCTTTCTCTTAAATTTGATTTAAAAAACGTGTTAATTGGATTAATCAGATGACTAACTAAGTACTAATCCAAAAATTATTTAACATTTTTTCAAGCGAAGTTGATGGTATAGGTTTTGCCAATATTGGCAAGAATATCAAATAGATTTTGTTTTAGTGACAGAAAGGATTCGTAAGCAGAAAATGGCATCCACTCATATTTTATTTTTCGCCAAAGTATCTCGATCAGATTAAGCTCAGGTGAATAAGGCGAAATCGGTACAATAGATAGCCCTTTGCTTTTCCAACGGTCTATGTTTTCCAAAAATTCATGGCTGGTATGAATGGAGGCATTATCAATGACCAATGCCGTTGGGTGCTTATGGGTTTCTAAAAAGTTGTCGATGCAGGCAACCACGACTGCACTGGTAATGCTGTCTTCAAATACTATGGATTGAAATGAGCAGTCCCTTCCCATAAAACCCAATACATTGAGCCGCTTACTTTTTGAGCAGGGTATTTCAATAGTTTCCCCTTTTGCTTGCCAAGCATAAGGGACACACGGTTCCAAAGTAAAACCCGACTGGTCAAAATAAACCAGGTCAATGAGCCCCTGTTTATCTTGTTCTATCAGGTCGGCCAACTGTTGCTTGGAGCGTGCGAACAATTCTGGATTCCGTTTAGATTTTAGTGATTTTCTGACTCTTTTCCAGCAAAGGTTCGCTTGCTTGCATAGGCGTTTAAGTGTTGAGCAACTCAGGTTAATGTTAAATTTTACAGAGAGTTGTGCTATTACAGTTTTTAATGATCTTGGGGATTCAATGATCAATTGAAGCGCCTCATCTTTATTTTCTTCCGGCAATTTAGGAGGTCGGCCACTTCGAAAATCATCCAGTAAACCGCATATACCGTTATCTTCCCATGAGTTTAGCCACGTAGCAGCGGTTTGTCGGCAAACACCAAAAATTGCCGATATTTCCTTGAGTTTGAATCCTGAATTATTTAATAAAACTGCATGAGCTCTTATTCGAGGTGCAGGAGTAGGGTGATTTTTGTACATTTCTTCCAGTGTTAACTGTTCTTCTGGTAAAAGTTGGGCAATGTAAAGCATCGTCAGTATATAAAAAAATGTCTAGCGTATTGGGCATAATAACTTATTCCATTGTTGAATAAATTATGAATGACTACTTATTCATCGAACAGCCCACTGAACGCCAATAACCGACAGGGATACCGGCCACATCGTTATCCAAAGGCACCCATTCGGTAACCGCAGTACCACGGCTATAGGGCAAAGCGACAGCGCCTTCAACAGCTTGTGCATCCAGCTTGGTTTTATTGAGATTAGCCGCCGTTGCCCGTTGCCAGGAAATAGACGGCGTTACTGTGCGTAAAGACCATGCGGAGATATTATTGGCGTTATCCAGCCCAGCCGTGACCTGGATCAGCGCCATCGGACGGTAATTATCGTTAGCAAAATCCTCCTCTCGGAACCAGGTTAATTTCACCGGCGCACTGGTGACCATCGCAATCTGAATGGCTTGGCTGATGTAGTCCTGCTCAATTTTTCGCCCCAGTCCTCCGCCGAGGAAAGTAGTGTGTACCTTGATTTTATCGGCGGTCAACCCCGTAATAGCAATGGCAGTATTGACCACGGCGGTCGCGTTTTGGGTAGGTGCCCACACTTCGCAGCTACTCGGTGCGCCCGCGGAAAAAATAACCTGGGCGGTACAGTTAAGCACTTCCATCGTGGCATGTGCCACATAAGGCAGGCTGAAAGTGGCTTGTACCTGCTGGCTGGCATTTGCCAACGCAGTCACCACCAGGCTTTCGTTGGTCTGTACAATACTGGCAACATTCGATACCACCGGTTCCGCCAACCAGACACCAGCACCTGGGTTGGCCAAACGCTGCTTTGCTAACAGGGCAATAGCGGCGGTGTCCACTGATGCCAGGGCAGTAGGCAATTTCCAGCTGATTTTAAGGCTTTTGGCCATTTTATTGGCAGACCAGCTATTGTCCGCCACAATAGCGATTGCGTTATAACTGTCTTTAAGGACGGCACCCCGGTTATCGTAAGCTTTGAGCGGCACAACATTTAGCGCCCCTGATGGTCGTGCCGGTACAGCCGTTAACACACCGCCGATGGTCGGGCAATGCTTGACAGCGGCAAAGACCATACCAGGCAGAAAAATATCGATACCAAATTTGGCAGCCCCGTTAACTTTCAACAAAATATCCGGGCGTGGCAGTTTCTGGCCGATAACGGTAAAAGTGGCGGGTGTCGTCAGTAATACGGCCGGATTATCCAGATACGGCACTAAAGCTTGCGCAGCGGGTGTTGCTGCGGCATTGACCAGCGCCCCGTAAGACCAGTCAGTGCCGGATGTATGGCTGACAATGCCGTTTGCCACCGTGTAATTGCCGCGCGTAGTGTCGCCTTGGGTCAGCATGGGGTGCTAATCAACAAAAGGCTCTAAAGTTCCACGGGATTTATCTATGCATTCAGTTATGATAACGACAAACGTCAGTGCAATTCACGCGAACTGATGA